>CACHVY010000003.1 GCA_902583455.1 uncultured Pelagibacteraceae bacterium
TGCTTGAATATGAACTTTTGTTCCATATCCACAATTTTTACTCCATTGATATTTTGAAAAATTCTTTGATATTTTTTCCATTAAACTGTCCCTAGAAACCTTAGCAACAATTGAGGCCGCTGAGATTTGAGGTATTTTTCTATCACCCTTAATTACATATTTTAGATTATAATTTTTCATTACCGGAATTCTGTTACCATCAACTAATACCAAACGAGGTTTTTTTTTTAATTTTTTTATAGCTCTTTTCATAGCTAACAAAGAGGCATTTAGAATGTTTAGTTTCTCTATTTCTTCTTTTGATGCAGAACCGATAGACCAATACGAATTTTTTTTTATATATTTGTTTAAAATTTCACGCTCTTTTTTTGTTAATTTTTTAGAGTCTTTCAATTTTTTAACATCGCAGTTTTTTTTTAATATAACTGCAGATGCATAAACGGGTCCTATTAAACTGCCTCTACCCACTTCATCCACACCCGCAATATTTTGAATACCTTTAAATATTGATTTTAAGTTCATCAATTTTCTTTCTTATTTCTTTTAAATCTAACCAAGAATATTTTTTTTGATCAGCTTGTCTTAGTAAATATGCTGGATGAAAACTTATCATTGTTAAAAAGGTTTTATTTTTGATCAGTATTTCTTTCCAAATACCTCTTTCTTTTGATATTTTTAAATTTGATCCAAAAAAAGCTTCCATAGCTGTACTACCAAGTAGAATAATCATTTTTGGATTAATAATTTCAACGTGTTCGTATAAATATTCAGAATATCTTTTAATTTCTTTTATTTCAGGTTTTCTGTTTGAAGGAGGCCTGTAATTAACAACATTTGTAATATAAATATCTTTCCTGTCTAAATTAATTGCTGCAAGCATTTTATTTAATAATACACCTGCATCACCCACAAATGGTTTACCTAGCTCATCTTCTTTTTGACCTGGTCCTTCGCCTATAATCATTACAGAACTTTCTTCGTTACCATCACCAAATACAATTTTGTTAGCATTTTTTTTTAGTTCACAATCTTTCAAATTTTCAATTTTTAGTTTTAGTTTTTTTAATAACTCTTGCTTATTTTGAATTATTTCAACTTTTTTCAATCTGTTAATTGGTTGATTTCCGTAATCAAACTTAGATTTAAATAAAAAATCTTCTACTTTATTTCTTTGATTTAAATTATTTTTAGACATATGTTTGATGTATGCATAAATACATTTATTTTCTTGTTATTTTTTTAATATATCAAACTTCATCGTTTTCTAAAGTAAGCGATGTGAATAATTTTGATCAAAAAAATTTATCTAATTATTTTTCAGCAGTACTATCAATCAATAACAATGATGCAAAAAACTCCTTAAAATTCCTAGAAAATTCAAAGATCTTAGATGACAGACACCAAGAACATTTCAAAAATTATATAAAATCATTGGTTGCAAATGAAAAAATTGATTTAGCGATTAAGAAAATCAAGTATTCTCAAAATAATTATTCCTTTTTAGAGAAAGAAGTGATTCTCTTAGTAGATAATTTAATAAATAAAAATTTAGAAAAAAGTAGTTTAAATTTAGAAAAAATAGAACGCTTAATTGATCCTAATGATAGATACCATATTATTTTGTCAAAAGTTCTAAAAAACTATTTAGAAGTTTTTAAAAGTAATAATATCGAAAGTTATAAAAACAATAATTTTGCAGAATTAGATGAAATTAGCTTAGCTTTTTTAAGTTGTTATTTTGATTTAAAAAATACAGCTAAAAGATTCGAAGAATTTATAGAAAATGATGGAAACAGCTCTAGATATATCTATTTTTATTTAGATTATTTAATTGAACAAAATAAAATTAACAAAATCGACCAAGTTTTACAAAATATTAACCAACTTAATAAACCTTTGCTAATTGCTCAATCAGTAAAATGGATTGAACAAAAAAATTACAACAAATTAAATAATTTATTTTCATGTAAAAATGAGAAAGATATTATTGCAGAGTTTTTCTATTTAATCGCTAATCTTTACTCATCGCAAGGATTATTTAAAGAGTCAAATTTTTATATTATCCTAACAAAATATCTTAATCCAAAATTTACGCTTAATTCGACATTACTAATCGAAAACTACATGGATACTAAAAAATATAAATTAGTAAAAAATGAATTAAGCAACATTGAAAAGGATAACGTTATATATAATTGGTTTAAAGTGAAAAAAAATGCAACAATTATCCAAGAGACTAAAAATGACGATAGTGCTTTAAAATTTATTAAAAAAGAATACGGAAAAATTCAAAACCCGTCAAACAAGATTTTATTTGATATGGCAAACATATTGAGAAACTTTCAAGATTACGAGGGTGCAATAGAAATTTACTCAAATTTGATACAATACTCAAATTATAGTGCTGAAGAATATGCTGATCTTTTATATAAAAGAGGAACTAGTTACGAAAGAAAAAAAGCTTTTTTAAAAGCTGATGAAGATTTAATAGAGTCTCTTAAAATAGATCCAGATGAACCATATGTCTTAAATTATCTTGGATACAGCTGGTTAGAGAGATCTTACAGAATTCCTGAAGCAATGGATATGCTAAAGGAAGCTTATAGTTTAAGAGAAAATGACCCTTACATTACCGACTCAATTGGATGGGCCTATTATTTAATCGAAGACTTTGTTAACGCAAAAAAATATCTAGAAAAAGCTGTAAAACTTATGCCTTACGATCCAATAGTTAATGATCATTACGGTGATGTATTATGGAGACTTAACAAAAAAGTGCAGGCAAGATATTTTTGGAATGGAGTTTTAAAATTAGAAGATACTGAAGAAAAGTTAAAAAAAGAAATTGAAAAAAAATTAGTTTTTGGATTATAATTTTACTAATTAATCTATTACTATGAATACGATATCTCAAAAGTCTTACGCAAAAATAAATTTAAATTTAAATGTTATAGGAAAAACAAAAAATTTACATAAATTACAGAGTATAGTATCACTAATTTCACTTTATGACGAAATTAGTCTAAGACAGATAGATAGTCGTAAACATAAGATATTGTTTAAAGGTAAATTTTCAAAAACAATTAATAGTCGTAATACAATCTATAAAACTTTATCTATTTTAGATAAAAGAAAATTACTAAAAAAAAAGTATCTTGTAATAGTTAAAAAAAATATACCTGTTAAGTCAGGAATGGGTGGCGGATCTATGAATGCTGCCACATTAATTAAAATTTTCGTAAAAAACAAAATTATTAAAATTAATAAAAAAAAATTACAAAATATAAATGACTCAATTGGACAAGATGTGAAATTGGGATTTATTAAAAATATTATGTATTTAGATGGTAATAATGCTGTAAAAATATTGAACAATAAGACAAAATATTTTTTATTATTGTTTATGCCAAAATATGGTTGTTCAACAAAGTATATTTTTTCCAAAGTAAAAAAATACTCAAAACCACTAAAAAAAATTGAAAAAAAATTCAATAATTTAGGCAGTCTGAAAAATGATTTGCAAGATATCGTAATAAAAAAATATCCAGAGTTAAAAAAACCTATTGAATTTCTTGAAAATCAGCCTGGGATAAATTTTGTTAAAATGACAGGATCGGGGTCATGTTTTGTCGCCTATTCTAAATCAAGAAATTCTATTATAAATAGCCTTAAAAAGTTTAGAAAAAATTACCCAAAATATTGGTCTGTTTTATCTAAAACTATATAAATATTAAAACTTTATGTTATAAGAAATTGACTTTGGGGCGTAGCCAAGTGGTAAGGCAGCGGTTTTTGGTACCGCCATTCCTAGGTTCGAATCCTAGCGCCCCAGCCATTTTATGATAAAAAAGTTTTTAAAAATTTTTACTAAGAGTAATATTGATTCTCCAAATAGATTACAAAATTTAAAAAACGATCCAAAGATAAAAAAAATTTTTAGTTCAATTAACGACCACTCAGCAGAAAGTGAAATACTTTTTGTTGGAGGATGTGTTAGACAAAATATATTGGGTGAAAAGATAGAGGATATTGATCTAGCAACAAACCTTAATCCAGATGAGGTTGTGAATTGTTTAAATAAAAATAATATCAAACATATAGATGTTGGAAAAAAATATGGAACGATAACAGCAATTATAGAAAAGAAAAAATTCGAAATAACCTCTTTGAGAAAAGATGTGAAAACAGATGGAAGGTTTGCCGAGGTTCAATATTGCAAGGATTGGAAAGAAGATGCAAAAAGAAGAGATTTCACATTTAATTCAATTTATTCAAATTTAAACGGAGAATTGTTTGATCCATTTAATGGAAAAATAGATCTGTTAAATGGATGGGTAAAATTTATTGGAAATCCTGCAACCAGAATTAAAGAAGATTATTTGAGAATTTTAAGATATATTAGGTTTTTCCTAATTTATTCAAAAAATAATCATTCAGAGGAAATTAAAAAAATAATCAAACAAAATATTAGTGGTATAAATATAATATCAGGCGATAGGTTGCTTAGTGAGTTAAAAAAAATAATTCTATCTAAAGGTTTTTTTAAAATACCCAAAGATCAGTTTTCAAGAGAAATAATACAATTAATTTTTCCTCAAATTAACAATTTTAATATAATTAAAAATATTGAAAAGAGGAGTAAAGAAAATCTCTTTAAAGAAAATGATTTTACCTTTTTAATAAGCCTTTTAATAATCGATGAAACTGATAATGCAGATTATTTTGTGCATAAATTTAATATATCTAAAGATGAAAAAGAAAGAATATTATTTTTAAAAAATACTTATCAAGATTTTAATAAGAATTTTTTTGAAAAGAAAAATTTAAAAATACTCCTCTATAAACATGGCAAAGATAAAGTAATCGACCTTATCAAATTTCATATTCTCAAATCTAAAAATATTCATAATATTAATGAGTTAATTACATTTTATGAAATGGAGAAAGCGCCAGTTTTTCCTTTTAACGCTAAATTTTTAAAGGAAAAATATAATTATAAAGATGGTAAGCTATTAGGCGATAAACTCAAACAATTAGAATCTGCATGGCTGAGTAATAATTTTAAATTAGCTGATGAAAAAGTTGATAGTATTTTAAGAAATTAAACATAGTCCACTTTTATAATCTCAAAATTTTTCTTTCCAGATGGAGTATTAATTTCTACTAAGTCACCATTATTTTTTCCAATCAGACCTTTGCCAATAGGAGACTGATAAAATATAAATTTTTTTTCAATATCTGCTTCATCTTTACCAACAAGTTTATATTTAATTTTTTCATTATTGTCTAAATCTTGAAGAGAAACAGTTGCACCAAAGATTACCTTACCATTATTTTCAAGTTTAGTTACATCTATTACATTTGCTCTTGCTATAGTATCCTCTACTTCTTGAATTCTTCCTTCATTTAAAGATTGTTGTTCTTTTGCAGCATGATACTCAGCGTTTTCTTTTAAATCTCCGTGTGACCTAGCTTCTGAAATAGCATTTACTATTTCAGGTCTTTTTTTTTCTTTTAAAAAGACAAGTTCCTCTGATAATTTTTTAAGTCCTTCTACTGTAATTGGTTCTTTGTTACTCATATTTTATTTCCATTTTGCTAAAGGAGGTAGCGACATTAATATAGCCTCGACATTGCCACCAGTTTGTAAACCAAATTTTGTGCCTCTATCATATAATAAATTGAATTCGACATATCTACCTCTTTTTAAATATTGAATATTTTTTTGTTTCAAGTTCCATTTTTTATTTTTTCTAAGACTAATAATTTGATTAAAGATTTGAATAAAATTTATTCCTAAATCTCTTATAAATCCAAAATCTTTTTCCCAATCTTTTTTTTTATAATCAAAAAAAATTCCACCAATTCCTCTTGGCTCTTTTCGGTGTGATAAATAAAAATATTCATCACACCATTTTTTATATTTTTTAAAATATTTTTTGTCATGCTTATCGCATATTTTTTTTAATTTTTTAAATAATAGTTTTTTAATAGCTGAATCATTAAAGCATGGAGTAACATCCATCCCTCCTCCAAACCAGCCATGATTTGTATAGATATATCTGGTATTAAAATGCATAGCTGGTACATGAGGATTTTTCATGTGCATTACCACGGATACGCCAGATGCCCAAAAATCTCTGTTATTTTTTGTACCAGGAATTTTCTTTTTAAATTCTTTAGTCAGTTTTCCATAAACTTCTGAAAAATTGACACCAACTTTGTCAAATACTTTGCCATTTTCAAGAATATAATAACAGCCACCTCCTTCATCCTTTTTTATACTTCTTTCCCAACTCTTCTTTAAAAATTTTATTTTTCCACCTTCAATTTGCTGTATTGTATTACAGACCATCTCTTGCAGGTTTATAAACCAATTCCTTGTTAATTTCTTTTTTATATCTTTATCCATTAAAAATTACTTTGATTTAGAATTTTTGAAACCACAATTGATACTGATGATGACAAATTTAGTGATCTTTTTTTATTCATCATGGGAATAATTAATCTATGACTTACTTTTTTGTGTACACTAGTTGGTACACCTGAGCTTTCTCTACCAAATAACACAGTATCATTTTTTTTAAACAGAAATTCTTTATAGGATTTTTTTGACTTAGTTGTCATTAAAATTATTCTTGTATTTCTTTTACTAATAAAAAAGTCCTCTGGACTTTTGTAAAATTGAATATTTTTAGCATCATAATAATCCATCACAACTCTTTTGAATTTTCGATCATTTATGATAAACCCACATGGCTCAATAATTTCAAGCATTATTCCTAAACAAGAGCAGGTCCTAATAATTGATGCGGTATTTTGTGGTATATCTGGCTGATAAAGTGCAATTTTAGGAGCAAATTTTGGTTCTTTATGTGTCATTCTTACTATGGATATATTTAGCTTTTATATTATATGAATTCATATATTAGGTATATTTAATAATTAGAATGTCAGATCAAAAAAAAGTTAATCGAAGAGACTTTATTTACACAGCCTCAACAGTAGTCGGTGTAGTTGGTGTCGGTGCGGCCGCTTGGCCTCTAATAGATCAAATGAATCCTGATGCTTCTGTTAAGGCATTAGCCACTACTGAAGTTGATGTAAGTTTGGTTAAACCTGGTCAATCAATAACTGTACTATGGAGAGGTAAACCTGTATTTATTAAAAGAAGAACAGAGAACGAAATTGCCGAGGCAAAAGCAGTAAGTTTAACTGAACTAAAACATCCAGAGAAAGATGAAGATAGAGCATCAAACCCCGAATGGCTTGTTATGCTTGGAGTATGTACTCATCTTGGATGTGTGCCTCTTGCAGATAAAGGAGATTATGATGGCTGGTTTTGTCCTTGCCATGGCTCCCACTACGATACATCAGGTAGAATTAGAAAAGGTCCAGCTCCAACTAATTTAGAGATACCTAAATACGAATTCGTTAACAGCAATACAATTAAAATTGGATAAAAAATATGAGTGAACATAATTATCAACCTAAGTCAAAATTTGGAAAATGGTTTAATGACAGACTGCCTTTATTAACATTAGCAAACCATTTAACAGATTATCCGACTCCAAAAAATTTAAATTATTGGTGGACGTTTGGTGGTATATTAACCTTTTGCCTTATAACTCAAATTATAACAGGCTTAGTTTTAGCTATGCACTATATCGCTCATGCAGATTTAGCTTTTAGCAGTGTTGAACACATAATGAGAGACGTTAATTATGGTTGGTTAATAAGATATATCCATGCAAATGGAGCATCAATGTTTTTTCTTGCAGTTTACATACACATATTCAGATCTTTATTTTATGGGTCATATAAAGCACCAAGAGAAATTATTTGGATTTTAGGAATTATGATTTATTTACTAATGATGGCAGCTGCTTTCATGGGATATGTTTTACCATGGGGACAAATGAGTTTTTGGGGAGCTACAGTTATAACTAATTTGTTCAGCGCAATTCCTTTAGTAGGCGAAAGTATTACTACATGGTTATGGGGTGGTTACTCCGTAGACAATCCAACTTTAACAAGATTTTTTACATTACATTATTTAATACCTTTTTTAATTTTAGGTTTAGTCGTTTTGCATATATGGGCTTTACATGTTCCTGGAAATAACAATCCGATTGGAATTGATATAAAAAAACCATCTAAAGATACAGTTTCTTTTCATCCTTACATAGTTGTTAAAGATTTATTTGCTCTTTTATTATTTTTAATATTATTCGCATTTTTTGTTTTCTACTCACCCAATGTACTAGGACATGCTGATAATTACATAGAAGCTAATCCATTGGTAACGCCAGCTCATATCGTCCCTGAATGGTACCTCTTACCTTTTTATGCAATTTTAAGATCAATTCCAGACAAGCTTATGGGGGTTATAGCAATGTTGTCGGCTATTTTAATTCTTGCAGCATTACCTTGGTTGGATACTTCAAAAATTAGATCTGCAGTTTTCAGACCGCTTTACAAACAATTTTATTGGATATTAGTTTTAGATGTATTGATTTTAGGCTATGTTGGCGCAATGCCTGCTGAAGGTTTATATTTATTAATCGCGAGAATTGGAACTGCTTATTATTTTGCACACTTTTTAATAATTTTACCGATATTAGGTAAAGTTGAAAAAACTCTGCCATTGCCGATGAGTATATCTGAACCTATTTTAGGTGGCTCTTTAAACGCAGAACCAGCCAGAAGTAAAGAAGATTTTCAAAAGCTATAATGTTTAAATTTGTAAAGTATTTTTCTTTAATTTTTTTTTTAATTTCAGGTAACATAGTTAGTTCTGCGGAAAATGCTGAAAAACTATTGACAACCGATTGGACTTTTAAAGGACCATTTGGAAAGTTTGATAGAGCATCCCTGCAAAGAGGTTATCAGGTATATCAAGAGGTATGTGCTTCATGTCACTCATTGAAATATATGTCTTACAGAAATCTTTCAGAGGAGGGTGGTCCAGAGTTTTCAGTGCAAGAAGCGAAAGCTATAGCTGCCAATTTTGAAATATTAGATGGACCAAATCCAGAGGGAGAAATGTTCACGAGACCTGCAAGATTATCTGATAAATTTGCAATGCCTTACGCAAATGAGGAAGAAGCCAAATCAGCAAACGGTGGCGCTTATCCTCCAGACATGTCCGTACTAGTTAAAGCTAGAAAGGGCGGGGCTGATTATGTCTACTCAGTCTTGCTTGGATATGAAGACCCGCCAGTTGGAATGAAATTAGATGATGGAGTTCACTACAATAAATATATGTACGGAAACAAAATTAAAATGCCAGCACCTTTGTCTGAAGGTCTAGTTGAATATGCTGATGGCACTACTGCTACAGAACAACAAATGGCAAAAGATGTAGTGAGCTTTTTAATGTGGACAGCAGAACCTCATCTAGAACAAAGACATAAAATAGGCTTTAGAGCTATAGTCTACCTTATTATATTGAGTATACTAGTTTACTTTAGTATGAAAAAAATCTGGTCACGTATTGAAACGGAAGTTTAAAATATCTCCATCTTTAACTATATAATCTTTTCCCTCTAGTCTCATTTTTCCATTGTTTCTACAATTAAGCCAACCACTGTTCGTAACAAAATCATTAAAAGAAATTGTCTCAGCTCTTATAAATCCTTTTTCAAAATCTGAGTGAATTTTTCCTGCAGCGGCAGGAGCAGTGCTATCTTTTTTTACAGTCCATGCTCTTGATTCTTCAGGACCTGAGGTAAAAAATGTTTCAAGCTCAAGTAATTTATATCCTTTTTCAATTAAATAATTTAAACCAGTTTTTTCAATATTCATTAATTCCATAAAATTTTTCTTTTCATTATCTTCTAGTTGATTTATCTGATTTTCTATTTCAGCTGAGACTAAAATTGTATTATCAATTTTCTTATTTTTTTGAACTTCTTTCGAATATTTGTTTCCTGATGAAATACTTTTTTCATCAACATTACACACATAAAGCTTTGGTTTTAAAGACAGTAAGCCTGATTTGTTTATTAAATCTAAATCAAATAAATTTCTGAGTTCATTTAAATCTTTATCGTTATTAATATAATCCTCAGTTGTTTTAAGTATGTTCAATTCATCATCTGTAATCTTTTTTAAATTTTTTTTATCTATTCTTTTTCCTATAGACTCTAAGTCTGCGAGCTTCATTTCTGTCTCAATAATGTCTAAGTCTCTTATAGGATTTACATCCTTATTTACATTTTGTATATCATCAGAGTCAAAACATCTTAATAAATGAACAATTGCATCAACTTCTCTAATATGTGATAAAAATTTGTTACCTAATCCCTCTCCCTTCGAAGCACCTTTCACTAAACCCGCAATATCAAGAAAAGTTATAGTTGTATAAATTTTTTTTTTTGATTTAGAAATTTCAAACAATTTGTCTAATCTTTTATCTAAAACAGGAACAACGCCAACGTTAGGTTCTATTGTGCAAAATGGAAAGTTACCCGCCTGCGCTTTTGATGAATTAGTTAAAGCGTTAAATAAAGTTGACTTACCCACATTTGGTAATCCAACGATACCACACTTGAATCCCATTATTTGTTATTAACTGTGCTTGAGAAAAGGTCTAGTTTTTTATCAATTAAAATTGCTAAATTTTCAGTGATATTATTTTTTAAAGTTTCTAGTTGCTGTTTTTCATCGTCGTCAAAATCCTTTAAAACATAATCTGAAACTGCAATTTTGTCGTTTGGTTTACCAATTCCTATTCTTACTCTTGAGTAATCTTTGCCTATAAATTTATCTATAGACTCTATCCCGTTGTGACCCGCACTAGAACCTCCAAACTTTGTTTTAATCTTACCAAAATCAATATCTAAATCGTCATGAAAGACTATTATATTTTCAGCTTCAATTTTAAAATACTCTATAAGTTCTCTTATGCAGATCCCAGAGTTATTCATAAATGTTAATGGCTTTATCGCATAAACTTTTTTTTCGTTGATATTTCCAGTTGTTAAAAGACCTTTGAATTTAGGTTTTTGTTTTGATAACTTAAATTTTGAGTTTATAGCATCGATTATTTTGAAACCAATATTATGTCTATTGTTCTCTGAATTTGGCGTGGGATTACCTAGTCCAACAAATAAAAACATGTAAATTAAATTTTATCAATTATTTTTTTTCTGATTGAGGTTTCTTACCTTCATCTTTTTTACCAGCATCTTTTTTTTCTGCCTCAGCCCCGCCTTTTTCGTCTGCTCCATCTTTAGGCGCTGCTGCTGCTTCTTGTGCATCTGTAGAACCCTCTGCTCCTTCTTCACCTTCTGCGGCCTCAGCTGTTTTTTCTGGTTCCTTAATTACTGTTGGTGCTGCTACGGTAGCAATTACAAAATCTCTTCCGGTAATAGTTGGAATAACATTTTCAGGTAATTTTATTGATGATATCTTAAAACTATGACCTATATCCACACCGTCCAAATCAACAATTAATTCACTTGGTATATTTTCAGATGGACATTTTAATTCTACTTTCCTTCTAACAATATTAAGTACACCTCCTCTTTTTAACCCTGGAGATTTTTCATTATTGATAAATTTAACTGGTATCTCAATTATAATGCTTGAACCTTTTACAACTCTTAAGAAATCTATGTGTATTGGCTCATCTGTAATCACATCAAAAGATATATCTTTAGGTAATACACTTTCCTCTTTTCCGTCAACCTTAAGTTTTATAATTTTCGAAAGAAAGTTTTCTTGCTCCATTAAATTTTTTAGTACTTTTATAGATACAGATACACTTTGGTTTCTTTCTGATCCACCATAGACAATACCTGGAACATTTCCTTGTTGTCTTATTATTTTTAGTTCACCGGATGTTTTGTTATTTCTAATATTTGCTTCTAAAGTACTCATAAAAAAAAAAGTTTTTTAACTCATGTTGACCAATAAAACAAGAAAATTATTTGAACAGAAAAGATACAGATGTTGAGTTAGAAATACGTCTTATTGCTTCACCCATTAAGTTTGATACAGACAAAATTTCAATATTTTTAGCGTTTTTTATTTTGTTATAATTGTCTATTGTGTCTGTAATAACTAAATTTTTAATAGTTGATTTTCTAATTTTATTAACTGCATCACCACTTAATACCCCATGTGTTATGTAAACGTGTATCTCCTTTGCACCTTTTTCTTTTAGAACTTTAGCAGCGTTTACAATTGTACCTCCTGAGTCAATAATATCATCAACCATAATACAACACTTATCTTTAACATTTCCTATAACATTCATTACTTCAGATTTTCCTGGAGAAGGTCTTCTTTTATCTATAATCGCTAAACCTGAATTAAGAAACTTACTTAATCCTCTTGTTCTAGCTACACCACCAACGTCTGGTGACACGCAAATTATATTTTTTGATTTAATTCTTTTTTTTATGTGTCTTGCAAATATCGGAGTAGCAAATAAATTATCTACTGGTATATCAAAAAAACCCTGAATTTGTCCTGCATGTAAATCGATTGTTACGACTCTATCAGCACCAGCTTTAGTAATTAAATTAGAAACTAATTTTGCTGATATAGATGTTCTCGGCACAACTTTTCTATCTTGCCTTGCATATCCAAAATAAGGAATTACAGCAGTGATATTTTTTGCAGATGATCTTTTTAAAGCATCGATACATAATAACATCTCCATCAGATTATCATTAGCTGGAGATGAGATTGATTGAATAATAAAAATATTATTACCTCTAATATTTTCATTAATCTCTATATATATTTCCCCATCTTTAAATTTTCTAATACTTGAATTGACGAGCCTTTCTTTTAAATATTTAGCAATTTTTCCACTTAATTTTTTATTACTATTTCCTGTTAGAAGTTTCATTATTTTGAAAAAATCTATTTAATCATAATTAATGATATATTTCTACCATAATCATTTTGATTGTTATGTATAGCTCTTCTTGCACTAAAAAAATTATTTTTCGGATTATATGTATCCTTATCAATTAAATCGATTTTCTTTAAACCAAGACTTTTCAGTTGGTAGTAAACATATTTATTTAGGCTAAAATATGTTTTTTTTTTTATCTTTTTGAAAAAAGATCTATTCACAGTATTTTGTTTTAAAAATTTGAGCTTAAAATCAGATTTAATCTCATAATTTTTTTGAGCTATACAAGGGCCAATAGCAGCAACCAAATCTTTGGTATCACTTCCCGATTTAATCAAAAAATTAACAACTTTTTTTATAATTTCTTTGTAGGCACCTTTCCACCCAGCATGTATTGCTGAAATTATTTTGAGTTTTGGATCATAAATAATTATAGGCGCACAGTCAGCTGTCAGAATACCCAATACAATATTTTTTTTATTTGTAATTAAAGCGTCTCCAACTAGCTTTGTTTTATATTTTCCTCTATTTACATAGAAATACCTATTACTGTGGACTTGATGTAACAATATTAATTTTTTGTGAGTTGAACCAATTTTTCGACAAGCTATTTTAAGATTTTTTGTTACGTTTACTTTTGTATCAGATGAACCTCTTCCACAGTTTAAGCTTTTATATATTCCTTTAGATTTGCCACCTTCCATGCCCAGAAAGCAGTGTCTAATACTTTTATACTTTAATAATTTTTTTGATAAAATCATTCAAACCCAAAAAATTTTTTATTATTACTTTTATATGCAAAAATAACTTTGAATAACTCTCCCATTGAACTTTTATTTAAAAGTCTTGAAAGCGTTGTGATCATATATTTTTTTTGTTTTTCATTCATTTTTTTTTCCAGAATCTTAGCTCTTTCAATAATCCCCATTCTTTCTAAAAAAAATTTCTGTGTAACTACTCTCTTAACATTTAATTTTTTTTTTGAAAAAAATTCATTTAATAAGCTAAAATTTACTAATGAAGTGATATCTGCATTACCAATATATTTTAATAGGTTTTTTTTGTGAATTTGTCTATTTTTCATCACAATTTGTATAGTACTTTCATTTAATGCTTCCATATAACCGTAATCAATTAATAGCACTCCCCCAGATAAAGATTTTATTTTTTTTACAATTTTACTTAATTCCCCAAGACCTTGCTTTGGGTATTCAATAAATTTAAGTTTTTTTAAAATTTTAAAAGATTTTAAGTTATTTAGATCACTCAATTTAGGCTTGCACTGGGTTTCCTCAAGAAATTTTCCATTAAAAATATAGCATTTTTCTAATAATTTCTTATCCTTAATAAAAAATTGTTTTATTGGTATTGCATCAAAAAATTCGTTACCAAAAAAAATAATTGGACCACCCTTTATGTTTTTATAATCATTTATCCACTTTAAATTAGTTCCATTTAATTTTTTTTTTTGAATCCTTTTTAAAAATTCACTTTTTTCATATAAAAAAAATTTTACAGAATTATTAAAAGTTGGAAAATTTTTAAAAGTTTTTACTAATACTTCCGATAAACTTCCATCACCTGGGCCAAGCTCAACTAAGTTAAAAATTTTAGGTTTTCCTAAAGTTTCCCAAGTCGAAATTATCCATATAGCTATAATCTCAGAAAATAAATTTGATATGGTTGGAGATGTAACAAAATCACCCTTTTTCCCAAAAGGCATTTTATTTGTATAGTAACCTATTTTTGGTTTGTATAATGCTCTATTTATAAAATCATCAACTTTAATTTTTCGATTTTTTATGATATTAAATTTTTCAACGGATTTTTTCATTTTCTACGTAAGAGCAAAATACCTATAAATATCATAAGAATACTTAATATCATTCCCATACTTAATGATCCCAAGATATAACCAATTTGTTGATCAGGTTCTCTAAAAATTTCAGAAAACAATCTAAATATTCCATAAAAAATTAAAAACGTAAATGAACAGCTTCCCTCTTTGTAATTTTTACTAAAGTAGATTTTATTCATTATAATAAATAAAAATATACCTTCAAAAAATGCCTCATACAATTGTGACGGATGTCTTGGAATACTATCGACCAACGGAAAGATAACACCCCAAATTAAATCAGTTGGTTTTCCAACAAGCTCGCTATTTATAAAATTTGCAATTCTACCAAAAAAAATGCCAATAGGTGCTGCAACAGCTATGAAATCAAAAAAAATATACTTTTCTAAATTGTTTTTTTTACAAAAAATAAAAGTTACTATTATAACTCCTATTAAACCCCCGTGAAAAGACATCCCTCCTTGCCATATCATGATTATTTCTGAGGGATTTTTTAGGTAAAATTTTAGATTATAAATCAAGACGTAACCTAGTCTTCCTCCTACAATTATACCTATAATTAGATAAGTTATTAAATCATCAATGTAAATCCTATGAATATTGTTTTTAATTAATATTTTCTTAATGTAAATCCATCCACAGATTATTCCAAAAATATACGCAAGAGAGTACCAGTGAATTTTGAAAAAAAATATTTCAAAAGCTACTGGATTCAAATTATTAATAAGCATATTATAAAACTTAGAATATATTATTTTTAAAAGCAAAAGTATGTCAAAATCTAAAATTTTATTAGAAAAATTAACAAGTTTACTTGCTCAAGGATTTATATCCTACAAAGACTTAAGTAATGAAGTAATCAACATAATTAAATCTCAGAGAGATGAAATTATTTTAAAAATGAAAATATCAACAAAAGAAGAAACAGATATTCTTAAAAGGAGAATTGAAAAGTTGGAAAATGAGATAAATAAACTAAAAAAAAATAAACGAACTAGAAAGGCAAAGAGATCTTAACACTCAGACCACCCAATTTTGATTTACTTAAATCAATTTTTCCACCATGAGATCTAACTACGTCAGATGCAATTGAAAGACCAAGACCTACACTTGATTTTGAGTCACCTCTTCCTTTATTTATTTTATAAAAAGGTTTGAAAACATTTGAATATTCTGATTTTGGAATACCTGGCCCGTCATCATCTATTATTAGAACAATAATTTTATTTAACTTTTTTAAGGAAAAAGTAACTTTTTTTCCATACTTAAGACCATTGTCTATTATGTTGCTGAGACACCTTAATAATAAATTCTTTCGTCCATTAAAGTTTATATTTTCTTCAATATCTGAGGATATTAAAGCATTATCATATTTTTTTATTAAAGATTTAATTGTTTTTGAGATATTAAATGATTCATCTTTTTCAGAAGATGTCGAACTAGCAAACTGCAAATATTCATTCAACATTTTTTCCATTTCTTCTATATCCTCAGAAAGTTTTTTTGAAATATTGTTGTCTTTAATAAAGGCTAATTGTAACTTAATTCTTGTTAGCGGAGTTCTTAAATCGTGGCTTATTCCAGACAACATCTCAGATCTCTGATTTAAATGTCTTAAAATTCTTTTTCTCATTCTATCAAATTCAAATCCAGCTTGACGTATTTCAAGAGCACCAGAAGGCCTGAATTCACCAACATCTTCACCTCTTCCAAATTTTTCAGATGCTTTCGCTAAATTTACGATTGGTCGTGTTTGGTTTTTTAAGAAAATTAAGGCAACTGTAATTAATAAAAACGCTGGGAATGTGATCCATAACGCAAATAATCTAGCCGAGGTACTGGTAACCCTTTCTTTGGGAATATAAAATTCAAAGTACC
Source organism: uncultured Pelagibacteraceae bacterium (assembly GCA_902583455.1). GTDB lineage: Bacteria > Pseudomonadota > Alphaproteobacteria > Pelagibacterales > Pelagibacteraceae > Pelagibacter. The sequence goes on from CACHVY010000003.1 coordinate 16,611, forward strand.
CATTAATATGTTTTATTTTTAATTCAATTAACCCTTTGAATTTTGTAGTATCAAACCAATAACTTAAATTTCTGGATTTTAGTTCTCTTCTCAAAGTACGATCCATAGGACTGAACCATCTCTCCATATCTTGTTTTGGTAAGTCACCAAATGAAATAAATTTTACAGTAAAGTTGTGATGTTCTTCAAATAAGTTTATTAAATTCTCTTTATTGTAATCTTCATTGTCATAAGCATCTAAAAAAAATTTAATTTCTCCTATTAATGCATTTGTCATACCTTTATTTGTTTTTATCCACAAACTATCAAAAAAAACTATTGATATAGTGATTTGCAAAATTATGATCGGAGCTGCTACAATTAAAAGAGCTCTATAAAATAATCTTTTTGGAAGTATACTTTTAACAAATTTATTCAATCCATAAAACATATCCTGTACCTCTTATAGTTTGTAAATATTTTGGATTTTTTGGATTCATTTCAATTTTTTTTCTTAGTCTTGTAATAATCACGTCAATTGATCTCTCTTTTTCTAGATTAATAAGTTTTCCTATTTCTAGTCTACTAAAAACCTTACCAGGTTGATTAATCATTTTATCTAAAATTTTCTTTTCAGTTATGTTGATTTTAAATTCTTTTTTCTCTTTTATAATTAACAACTTTGTTAAATCAATTTTGATGTTTCCAAAATTTATAGCTCTTATAAGGTTCCTTTTTTGTGTTTTGGATAAAATATTTTTTATTCTTAATAGTAGTTCTTGTGGTTCAAATGGTTTCGGTAAATAATCATCTGCCCCGGACTCGAGTCCCTCAACTCTTTCTTTTGGTTCACCTTTAGCAGTCAAAAGTATTACCGGTGTTTCAATAAAATTTTTATTATCATTTAAAAATTCTAAACCACTTTTGCCAGGCATCATAATATCTAAAATTATCAAATCAAATTTTATGATTGTAATTTTTTTTTGAGCTTCCTCAGCTGTACTAGCTGTATTTACCAAAAAACTTTTTTCATTTAAAAATTTTTTTACTAAATTTCTTATACCGTCGTCATCGTCTACAACTAATATATGTGCTTTATAGTTTTTCATTTATTATTCTTTTTAATACTTGATCAAAATTCAGCACCTCTTTCGCAGATGAGTTCAAAAAAGCTTTATAAATTCTTTTTTTTTGAGAAAAAAAAATTTCGTTATAAATTTTATTTCCTTTAGAACTTAAATAAATATGTCTAACTCTAGTATCTTTACTGTCTTTTTTAAATTCTAAAAAATCTAGCCTCTTCAAGTCATTTAGAACTCTATTTAAACTCTGCTTAGTTACATTTAATTTCTTTAATAGTTGTGAAATTGTAATTCCTTCATAAAAGGATATTAAATGAAGAGATTTATGATGAGCAGTGCCTAATTGATATTTTTTAAGTATTTTCTTGGGATCACTAAATGACTCCCTATAAGTGACAAAAATTTTTTCAATAAAACCTTTTAATTGTTCATCTTTTAAATAAAGAAGATCTTTCATAATAAGTAAGTTATATTGACATATTAAATTTAGGAAGTTATTTTTTTATAAATTTTCTTTTTATGATGATTCCTTACGATAAAAGAGACGGTAAAATTTGGTACAATTCTGAACTAGTAAATTGGTCAGATGTTAAGTTACATGTTTTAAGCCATGGACTACACTATGCAAGTTGTGTATTTGAGGGTGAGAGGGTTTACGATGGCGAAATTTTTAAATTAGAGGAACATACTTCTAGATTTTTTCACTCAGCAAAAAGAATGGGTTTTGAAATTCCGTATAGCGAGGATCAAATAAACAAAGCTAGTAAAAATATTATCTCAGTTCAAAAAGTTGAAAATGGATATGTAAGACCAGTTGCCTGGCGAGGCAGTGAAATGATGGCTATTTCAGCTCAACAAACAAAAATCCATGTAGCAATTGCAACCTGGGAGTGGGGTTCTTATTTCGATCCAAAATTAAAAGTTGAAGGAATAAAATTAAATATATCTAAATGGAAAAGACCTGCGCCAGATACAATACCTTGGGATACAAAAGCATCTGGATTATACATGATATGCACTTTGTCAAAACATGAAGCAGAGAGGGATGGGTACACCGACTCTTTAATGTTAGATCATGAAGGTAATGTTGCAGAAGCCACTGGTGCAAATATCTTCTTTAAAGATAATGATGGAAATCTCCATACCCCAACACCTGACTCTTTCCTTGATGGCATCACAAGAAGAACAGTAATAGATATTGCAAAATCAAAAAATATAAAAGTAATTGAAAGAAAAATTGCACCAGATGAACTTAAAAATTTTACCGGTTGTTTTCTTACTGGCACTGCTGCAGAAGTAACTCCAGTTTCACAAATAGCAAATTATAATTTTAAAGTTTGTAAAACAATTATCGAATTATCAGACTCATATCAATTGATTGTAAGAAAAAAGAAAGCTGCTTAATTATTTATTATCTTCAGAAATTGCATGGTCAATTCCTTTTCTAAGGTAATCATAAGCTGTAAATAAAGTTAAGAAAGCTGAAAGCCACAAAATTATTATACCAATTGTTTGAGCATTATAGTCTTGAAAATTTAAAATTTTATTACCAGTTTCTCCAGTTAATAAAATAGAAATTGAAAACATTTGTAAAAAAGTTTTCAATTTTGCAAGATTTGATACTGGCAAATTTACCTGACCCTTTGCTAAAAATTCTCTCAGGCCAGATATCAAAATTTCTCTTGTCAGAATAATAATCGCAGCTATAACCTCAAAATTTTTTATTGTTCCATCCATAACTAATAAAATTAGAGCCGTAGCTACAATAATTTTGTCAGCAATAGGATCTAAAAGTTCACCAAGTTTAGACTCCTCTTTATATAATCTTGCTAAAAGTCCATCTAGAAAATCCGTAAAAGATGCAATGACAAATAAAAAAAATGGGATTACATCTCCATAAAATCCAGGCAAATAAAATGTTAACACAAATATTGGGACTATAATTATACGACCAATTGTTAGATAATTAGGAAATTTAAATTTCATTCGTGAAAAAAGTTGTATATTTTTTTTGCAACCTTTTCCTCAACTCCCTCTACTGATTTTATTTCATCTAAACTAGCAGACTCGACAGCTCTAGCAGATCCAAAATGATTTAATAAAGCTCTCTTTCTAATAGACCCGATCCCGTTAATTTGATCAAGAAGGGATTTTTTTAAGCCCTTTTTCCTTTTTGCTCTATGAGCGCTTATTGCAAATCTATGCGCTTCATCTCTTATTCTTTGTAAAAAAAATAAAGTTGGATCGTTTTTTTCAAATTTAAATTCTTTACCATTATGAAAAAAGGTTTCATTACCACTATTTCTAAGTTTCCCTTTTGCAATTGCTATGACCGGGATCTCGTGGAGACCCAATTCATTCATTGTTTCTCTTACTGCTGAATATTGGCCCTTTCCACCATCAATTAAAATTAAGTCTGGCATTGTCAAATAATTATCTTTTTCTTGAATGGCTCGTTTGAACCTTCGATTAATAACCTCTCTCATCATACCATAGTCGTCTTGCTCGTTATTTTTAATTTTAATATTAAATTTTCTATATCTTTTCTTTATAAAACCTTCTTCACCGAATGTAATTAACGCTCCTATACTGTCAGTACCTTGAATATGACTATTATCATATACTTCTACTAAGTTAATATTACTCTCAAGGTCAAATTTTTGTGAAATGTTCTCAAATAAGTCTTTATTATTTTGGCTCTCATATATTTTTCTATTTAAACTATCTTTTGCATTTTTGAGAGCTTGATTAATGACTTTTAATTTTGAACCTTTTTTAGCAACTGAAATGCTAATTTGTTTATTTTCTTTTTTACTTAAGGTCTTTTCGATTAAAATTTTTTCTTTTATATCCTCACTTAAAATTATATTTGTAGGTACACTTTTATTTTCATAAAATTGTGTAACAAAAGAATTAATTATATTATTTAAATTTTCGTCTGGATCATGTTTGGGGAAAAAAGCTTGATTACCCCAATTTTGTTTAGACCTATAAAAAAAAACTTGGATACAAGTTTTACCAGATTCTTTGTAACCAGCAATTACATCAGCTTCTACTAAGTTCGCTTCATTAATTCTCTGAGATGACTGAATAATATTGAGTGATTTAATTCTATCCCTAAGTATTGCAGCTTTTTCAAAATCTAGTTCATCGCTAGCAGTTTCCATTTGTGTCGATAAACTTTTTTGAATCTTTCTTGATTTTCCAGAGACAAAGTCAATAGCATCATTTACAGATTTTTTATAATCATTCTCTTGTATAAAATTTACACAAGGACCAGAACATCTTTTAATTTGATATAATATACATGGTCTTTCCCTATTTTTAAATACAGTGTCATCACAAATTCTTAACTGAAATATTTTTTGGATAATTTTTATAGTCCAATTTGCAGAACCTGCAGACGCAAACGGACCGAAGAAAAAACCCTCTTTGTCCTTTTTCCCTCTATGTTTTTTTATTTGTGGCCACTTTTCTTTGTTACTAATAAAAATAAAAGGAAACGATTTATCATCTCTTAATAATATATTAAATCTTGGTTTATACTTTTTAATTAAATTGGCCTCTAACAGTAAAGCTTCACTTTCGTTTGAAGTTGTTGTTACTTCAAGTTTTCTAGTTTGAGATAACATTCTCTCAGTTCTAATAATATGATTTTTCTCTGATACATAACTTTTCAATCTATTAGGTAAATTTTTTGCTTTCCCAACATACAAAACCTCATTTTTCTCGTTCAGCATTTTGTAGACACCTGGCAATTTAGCAATTAACGGTATTTCTTTTTTTATAATATTTTTCCCTGTATCAGAATTTGTCATAAATTCTCTTTTTTGAAATTTGAATGCCAACCGACGAGCAGTCCTTCATTATTTCAAGTTTTTCTATTTTAAGATTTATTTTCTCAATTCTTTTATCTTTAAAAAGCTCATCAAATACATCTTCAGCTAGGGTTTCTAGGAAATTATAATGTTTATTTTTTACCAGTTTCTTTATAAGTCGCACTACCTTTGAATAATTTACTATAGATTTTAAATCTTTATCATTTGATGGTTTTTTATCTTTGTAATCAATTTCTAATGAAAACTTTACTTTTTGAGGTTTTTCTTTCTCAAAATCATAATAACCTAGTTTTAGATTTAAGATAAGCTCTTTAATTAAAACTTTTTTTTCGTAATTAAATAGGTTTTTTGTTTTACCTATTCTGAAAATTTCAATATTATTTTTCTTCATTCTTTACCACCTAATACATCAGGAGTTTGCCAATTCAAACTCTGCCCGCTATCTAGAGCTAAAACTTGACCAGTAATAGATCTATTTTTAATTAAAAAGTCAACTGCATTACAAATATCATTAACATTTACCTGTCTTCTTAGTGGTGTAGCTAGATACTGTTTTTTAAAGTGGGCATCAGATTGTCTTTTATTTTTAATCGTAGGCCCCGGCGCAATACCATTAACTCTTATCCTCGGCGCAAAACTCATCGCACTTGTTTTAGTCATAGTATAAAGACCAGCTTTGCTTAAGGTATAAGAAAAAAAATATGGAGTAAGTTTAAAAACTCTTTGATCAATAATGTTTATAATATTGTTGTTACCTTTGACTACACATTTTGAAAATTCTTTGGATAAAATAGCTGGTGCTTTTAAGTTTGTATTTAGATGATTATTCCAACTTTTTGAATTAAAATTTTCAATTTTATCATTTTCGAATACAGAGGCGTTATTAATAAGACAATCAAGATAACCCATATTTTTTTTTGCAAATTTGACTATTTTTAAAACATCTTTTTCTTTTCCCAGGTTTGCTTTTATTAAATAAATTTTTGAGCCTTTTTGCTCTAAATTATTTCTTAAATTTTCAGCTTTAGATTTTGACTTGTTATATTGAATTAAAATCTGGACTTTAAAACCAGATAATCGTTCTGCAATCGCTGCACCGATCCTGGTAGCACCACCTGTAATAATTATTTTCCGTGCTTCCATCTTTTATCTCTTTTTTTTGTTACTCTTGTGCCTGGCATTCCTAAAGTAGATCTCCCCTTGGGATAAATTTTATTTTTAATATCATATTGTCTAACCTTTGGATTTAATGTGATTTCAAGTTCTGTACTTTGTAGTTTGCGAATTTCATCTCTAATTTTAGCAGCTTCTTCAAATTCAAGGTTTGAGGCTGATTCTTTCATTTTTCTATCTAAAGCTTTAAGATGTTTTTTAAGATTTCCGCCGACATTTGCACCTTCACTTATCTTCACATAATCTTTCTCATACACACTTTCCAAAATATCACTAATTTCTTTTTTAACTGTTTTTGCATCAATGTTATGCTTTTTATTATAGGCAAGCTGAATAGATCTTCTTCTATCAGTTTCTTGTATAGCTCTTTTTATACTTTTAGTTTCTTTGTCAGCATACAAAATAACTTTACCATCTACATTCCTAGCTGCTCGACCAATTGTTTGAATCAAAGAAGTTTCAGATCTAAGGAACCCTTCTTTGTCTGCATCTAAAATACCAACAAGTGCACATTCTGGTATATCTAATCCTTCCCTTAAAAGATTTATACCAACTAAAACATCGAAAACTCCCATCCTTAAATCTCGCATAATTTCTATTCTTTCTAAAGTGTCTATATCAGAATGTAAGTATCTAACTTTTACCCCATTTTCATGAAGATATTCTGTTAAATCTTCTGCCATTTTTTTCGTTAAAGTAGTTACTAAGACTCTATGATTGTTTTCAATTACCTTTTTGCATTCATGCATTAAGTCATCAACTTGAGTTTTTGCAGATCGTATTTCCACAGGAGGATCAATTAAACCTGTAGGTCTAATAACTTGATCAATAAACTTTCCCTTAGTTTGATCCAACTCCCAAGGACCAGGGGTTGCAGAAACAAAAATAGTTTGAGTTCTCATTAGATCCCACTCTTCAAATTTTAATGGTCGATTATCCATACAAGATGGTAGTCTAAAACCATATTCAGCGAGTGTACTTTTTCTTGATCTATCTCCTTTATACATCCCATTAAGTTGAGGCACAGTTACATGACACTCATCTACAAATATTAGAGTATTATCAGGAAAGTATTCAAATAGAGTTGGCGGAGGTTCACCAGGTTTCCTGCCGGATAAAAATCTTGAGTAATTTTCAATTCCTGCACATGATCCAGTTGCTTCGATCATTTCTAAATCAAATTTTGTTCTCTCCTCTAATCTCTGAGCCTCAAGTAATTTATTTTCAGATTTATGTTTTTTTAGAGTTATCTCTAATTCTTTTCTAATATTAATTACCGCCTGTTCTACAGTTGGTTTAGGAGTTATGTAGTGGCTATTCGCATAAACTTTAACTAGACTAAGTTCTCTAACCTGATCTCCCGTCAAAGGATCAAATTCTTCAATTTTTTCTAATTTATCTCCAAATAAACTAAGTCTCCATGCTCTATCTTCAAGGTGAGAAGGAAAAATTTCAAGATATTCTCCTCTAGCTCTGAAAGTTCCTCTATAAAAATTTTGATCATTTCTTTTATATTGCAAGGCAACTAAAGATTTTATTATTTGATCTCTGTTATAATCATAATTTTTTTGTAAGGTTAGTGTCATTTTACTATAAGCCTCTACAGACCCTAATCCATAAATACATGACACACTTGCAACTATAAGAACATCATCTCTTTCTAATAGAGATCTTGTTGCGGAGTGTCTCATTCTATCTATTTGCTCGTTGATGGAAGCTTCTTTTTCTATATATGTATCAGATCTTGGAACGTATGCTTCAGGAGTGTAATAGTCATAATAAGATACAAAATATTCTACTGCATTATCTGGAAAAAAAGTTTTCATTTCCCCATAAAGCTGGGCCGCTAAAGTTTTGTTAGGAGCTAGAATTAATGCTGGCCTGTTTGTTTCCTCTATAACTTTGGCCATTGTAAAAGTTTTCCCTGACCCAGTTACTCCTAATAAGACTTGATTAAACTCCCCTTTTTTTGCACTTTTCACTAATTTTTTAATAGCCTGAGGCTGATCTCCAGCCGGCTTAAAATCAGATTTAATTTTGAATTTTTTACCGCCCTCAAGTTTACCCGCAATTTTAGGATTTTTGCTCTGAATATCTGAAATTAAATCTTGATAAGTATTTTGCATATATTAAACAAAGTATTAAAATAAAAATATATTTCAATGAGCATAATATCAGATAGTTTAAAAAGAATTAAACCTTCTCCTACAATAGCTGTAACCCAAAAAGCTAGAGAATTAAAAGCATCTGGTAAAGATGTAATAGGATTAGGAGCTGGCGAACCTGATTTTGATACCCCTAACAATATCAAGGAAGCTGCAATTAAAGCTATAAAAGATGGAGATACCAAATATACTGCAGTTGATGGTACCCAGATTTTAAAAGAAGCAATAGTTAATAAATTTAAGAGAGAAAACAATCTTGATTACACAACCGATCAAATTACAGTTGGGGCAGGGGGTAAACATGTAATTTATAATCTAATGATGGCAACATTGAATAAAGGTGATGAGGTTTTAATACCAGCTCCATACTGGGTATCGTATCCCGATATAGTATTATTAGCAGGAGCAACACCTGTTGCTGTCGAGTGCTCAGAAGAACAGGACTTTAAAATTACTGCAAAAGACTTAGAAAGCAAGATTACAAATAATACAAAATGGTTAATTATCAACTCTCCTTCTAATCCAACTGGGTCAACTTATTCTGAACAAGAAATAAAAAACTTATCACAAGTTTTAAAAAGAAATCCACATGTAAATATTTTGAGCGATGATATTTATGAGCACATTACTTATGGGGGTCTTAAATTTTTTACTATTGCTCAAATTCCGGAATTGAAAAATAGAGTTGTTACAATGAATGGAGTAAGTAAGTCATACGCAATGACTGGATGGAGAATAGGGTACGCTGCTGGTCCAAAAGAAATTATTAAAGCAATATCAAAAATACAATCACAATCAACTACAAATCCTTCATCAATAAGCCAAGCAGCTGCTGTCGAGGCACTTAATGGTAATCAAGATTTTATATCTATAAGAGCAAAAGCATTTGAAGAAAGAAGAGACTTTGTTGTAAATACACTTAATTCTATTAATGGAATTAAATGTTTAAAACCAGATGGTGCTTTTTATGTCTTCCCAAGCTGCAAAAACTTAATTGGTAAAAAAGATATAAATGGAAAAAAAATTGAAAATGATACTGATTTTGTACAGTCACTTTTAGAAAACAATGGCGTTGCTGTTGTGCAAGGGTCTGCATTTGGATTAGAAGGTTATTTTAGAATTTCATATGCTACATCTATGGAAAATTTGAAAAAAGCACTAAAAAAAATCTCTGACTTTTGCGAAAGCTTGAAATAAAATTTAAGAAAATTTTAATTTTGACTTAAGATTTTTTTTGAAGGTATAGTTTTTTTTATCCATGCCTTTGGGATCGTGCCTATACCTTTCAATGCAGAAAAGTAAGCACCGATAAAATTAGATCTAGAACAATTACATCCGCCTGCCTTGATTGTTTTTAATATAGCTGATTTATAGGACTTTGAACTCAAAATTGCATGAATAGAACTATTAAATGTTCCGGGATAACTGCAGGCCATACCAAATTTTTTAACTATTTTACTATGAGGTTTTTTTTTTAATTTTTTTAAAAGATTAATATCTTCAACAATTTTTTTAAAATAATTATTTTTTCTATAAATTTTTGTAAATTCTCTTATAGGATCTTTTGTGCCTTTTAAAGCAAGATCTAATAAATAAAATTTAGCCAAACCGTATTTGATACTTAGTTTAGATATCGTGATTATTGAAATAATTTTTTTTAAAGATTTTAAATTATTAAAATATAAAAAGTAAGGAAGTGTTGCACAATAACCATCTGACTCATTGACTTTAATTCCGCCAGTAATTTTTTTGCTTTTATTAATGTTGTCTATTGTCTCTATTATATTTTGGTGTATCCAAGGACCTCTAATAATACCACGCCAATCTTTTACTTTTCTGTATTTTGAGCGTAACTTTAAATTTTTCCAATAATCACTACCAGGCCCAAACACCTTTAAGATTTTCTTTTTAAATCTTTCCTCTATATTTTCATGACCTTCAAGCAATGTTTTAAACATAGTTTGGCCTACTTCGTTATAACCCGAAACTTTACCTGATTTGATATTGTAAAAGGGACTTTTATTATTTTTTAAAAATGAAAAATCTCTTTTTCCTTTGATATAAATATTCAATTTTTTTTGGTTATAAACCCAATGCAATGGTCTAGCCGCAGCATCAGCAACTGTTGCTCCTAAAAATACATGTAGATTATTTTTCATTTATCAATGTGATAAATATTTTTCAGCCTCTAGTGCAGCCATACAGCCCATTCCCGCTGCTGTAACGGCTTGTCTAAATATTTTGTCTTTCACATCTCCAGCAGCAAATACACCTGGAATATTTGTTTCTGTTGAATCTGATCTAGTTACCAAATACCCTTCTTTATCCATTTTTAATTGATCTTTAAATAATTGAGTTGCCGGATCGTGACCTATCGCAATAAATAAACCATCCAATTTTAAATCATCAACTTTATTAGTTTTAACATTCTTAATTTTTAAACCTTTAACATTTTTAGGATTGTCATCACCAATGACCTCTTCAACAACGCTATCCCAAATAATCTCAATTTTCTTGTTTTCCATTAGTTTTTTTTGCAACATTTTTTCTGCTCTTAACTCGTTTCTTCTATGAATGAGTTTAACTTTTGACGCAAATTTTGTTAAAAACATTGCTTCTTCTACAGCAGCATTACCTCCACCAACTACTGCAACAGTTTTATCTTTAAAAAAAAACCCATCGCATGTTGCACATGCTGATACACCAAAGCCTCTAAATTTTTGCTCTGAGTCTAAATTTAACCATCTTGCTTGAGCACCTGTTGAAATAATTATTGAGTCAGCTGTGTACTTTTGACCACCATCACCGATTGCTTCAAAAGGTTTTGATTTTAAGTTTACAGATGAAATATGATCTTCAATCATTTCTGTTCCTACTGCTTTTGCTTGATCTCTCATTTGCTCCATTAACCAGGGACCTTGGATGACTTCAGCAAAACCTGGATAATTTTCAACATCAGTAGTGGTCGTTAATTGTCCCCCTGGCTCCATACCCGTAACCATTATCGGTTTCAGAAGAGCTCTTGCCGCATAAACAGCAGCAGTGTATCCAGCTGGTCCTGATCCAATTATTAACACTTTTGTGTGTTTAGTTGGATTTTGTGTCATATGGAAGCTATATAGTAATTAATGGGTAAATTAAAAGGGTTATTATTGACAGAGGGATTACATGGCATGATTAGCCAGGTAGAAGGTTTAGCAAAGGCTCTTGATCTAAATTATTTTCACGAAAAAGTTGAATTAAATAGTTTTTGGAAATTAATTCCACCAAAATTAACTCCTGTTAAAAAGTTTGTTTTTAAGAATAACATTAATAGAGACTTTGATATAATTATTTCATGTGGGAGAAAAAGTGTCATTCCATCAATATTTCTAAAAAAAAACAACAGCAAAAAAATAAAAAACATTCATGTCCAAGATCCAAAAGTCAATTTTAAAAATTTCGACTATATTATTTCCCCCGAACATGATGATCTGAAAGCTGATAATGTTATAAGCTCAAAAGGGGCAATTCATTATTTAACTTCTGAGGAAATTAATAAGAAAAAAAATTATTTGTTAGAAAAAATATCTAAAGAAAAAAAAATTATTACTTTGATACTGGGTGGTCCAACTAAATATTATGCATATTCAAACCAAAACTTACTAAACATTTTCTCAAAAATTAGCAAACAAGTTCTAAATAATAATCTTCAGGTAATAGTAATACCCTCGAATAGAACACCATCTAGAACAATAGATCTTGCAAAAAAATTCTTTACTAAAGAACATCTAATTATTGATAAAGTCGATAAAGATGCATATTTATCATCTCTCGGAATTGCGGATTACATAATTGTTACTTGCGATTCTAGCTCAATGATTTCTGAAGCGGCTTTAACTGGTAAACCTTTATATGTGGCAATGATACCTCCTTCTAAAAAAGATACTAGATTTCAAAAATTCAGAAAATTATTTGAAAGAATGAATGTCATAAGAGAATTTGATGACAAATTAGAGTTTTGGGAGTATGAAAAACTTGATGAAACTAAAAGAATAGCATATGAACTAAAAAAAAAATTATAAAATGTCATTTATAAACTCATTAGACAATGATTCCTCAAAATTTAGCGAACCTTTTGATCACTGGGAACTAAACAAACCTCTTACCGATGATCAAATAAAAGAAATTATAAAAGCAGAGATAGATAATCCAATTGAACACAATATTAATTATGACGGAACAAGAGCAATTGATGGTGGTCAAGGTGAATTTAGAGAGGGTATATCAGATGGGGGCAAAGCTTTAAAATTCAGATGTTTTATAACTAAAGAGAATGAAAAAAATTTTCCAGCATTAAAAAGCTTGATTGAGGAACTTCAGAACAAAGAAACATATAATAAAATATCTAAATTAATTAATAAGGATCTATCTAATTCTTACGTAAGAGTTGAGGTTATATGTGACAGGAAAGGTTTCTGGTTAAAACCACATTGTGACATAAAAGAAAAATTAATGTCATGTTTGTTATTCGTTAATAAAGAAAATGAAAGTGAAGACCTTGGCACTGACTTTTATAACAAAGATCTTAAACTGACCAAAACTGTTCCATATAGAGATAATTATGGATATTTTTTTTCTAGTGGACCAAATACATGGCATGGGATGGAAAAAAAAGAGATCGTAAAAGAAAGAAGATGTCTTCAGGTTAATTATGTTACTTTTAAAACAGATTGGAAAGTTAATTAAAGTTTCAGCTATCCTGTAAAGATTGGACTTTTAGTCTAGTAGTTTTCAAAGATTTTATAGCTTCAAGAAAAGAATAAGCAGTAGACATATTTGTACAATATGGAATTTTATTTGCCAATGCCCCTCTTCTTAAAGCTCTCGCGTCATTAATTCTATGCTCTGAGTTTCCACCTCCAGTATTTATTACAAGAGATATTTTTTTTGAATTTAAAACATCGACTATATGAGGTCTACCACTACTTACTTTATTAATTTTTCTACATTTCATTCCATTCTTTTTAATAATATCCGAGGTTCCTTTTGTAGCCGAAAGAGTGAATCCAAGTTTAATCAATCTTTGAGCTATACCAACAATTTCCTGCTTATGAGAGTCTTTGACTGACAAAAAAGCCATTCCTCTTATCGGCAAAGAATTTGAAGCAGCTATTTGACTTTTTGCTACCGCCATACCAAAGTCTTTATCAAAACCCATAACTTCTCCAGTCGATTTCATTTCTGGTCCTAATAATACATCACTATCTGGGAATTTATTGAAGGGAAAAACTGCTTCTTTTACCGCAAATTTTTTATTAGTTTTATATTTCAATTTATACTTATTTAATTTTTCACCTGACATTATTCTCGATGCAATTTTTGCAAGTGGTATACCGTTTGCTTTAGAAACAAATGGTACGGTCCTACTAGCTCTTGGATTAACCTCGATTACGTAAATTTCATCTTTTTTAATTGCAAATTGAATGTTCAAAAATCCCTTGACTTTTAAAGCCAACGCAAGCTTTCTTGTTTGAATTTTTAATTCTTTTAAAATATTTGCTTTTATAGATACTGGCGGTAAGCAACAAGCTGAGTCACCTGAGTGTATACCTGCCTCTTCAATATGTTGCATTATTCCAGCAACATAAACATCTTTCCCATCGGAGATCGCATCAACGTCTACTTCCATTGCATTATCAATAAATTTATCAATTAAAATCGGATTTTTTTCTGATGCTTTAAAAGCTTCATTAATAAATTGTTTGAGTTGGCTTTTATCATAGACTATCTCCATAGCTCTTCCTCCCAAAACATAAGACGGTCTAACAACAACAGGTAAGCCAATTTTTTCAGAAATTTTAATCGCTTGATCAAATTTGTATGCAATTCCACTTTCTGCTTGTTTTAGTTTTAATTTAATTAATAGTTCTCTAAATCTGTCTCTATCCTCTGCCAAATCAATCGAAGTATATTGAGTTCCTAGAATTGGCAATTTATTATCATGTAAAAATTTTGCTAGTTTGATAGGAGTTTGGCCACCAAATTGCGCAATTATACCTAAGAGATTACCTTTTGATTTTTCTTTCAAAATTATATTTTCAACATATTCTTCAATCAAAGGTTCAAAATATAATCTATCACTCGTGTCGTAATCCGTAGAAACTGTTTCAGGATTACAATTTATCATGATTGTTTCATATCCAGCTTCTTTCAAAGAAAAGCTAGCTTGACAACAGCAATAATCAAATTCTATTCCTTGACCAATTCTATTAGGGCCCCCACCAAGAATTATAATTTTCTTTTTATTTGTTGGTTCGGCCTCGCACTCGATTTTAAAAGAAAAATTTCTTTGGTAAGTTGAATACATGTAAGGAGTAAAAGACTTAAATTCTGCTGCACAAGTATCAACTTTTTTAAATACTGGCAAAACTTTTAAAGCCCTTCTTTTTAATTTCACCATTTTTTCATTTATTCCAGTAATTTTAGAAATTTTTTTATCAGAAAAACCTATAGATTTTATTCTATTAAATTCCTCAAATTTCTTTGGTAAACCTTTTAAAGCTAATTTATTCTCTTCCTCAACTAATTCTTTTATTTGATTTAAAAACCAAGGGTCAACTTTAGATAACTTGTAAATCATATTTATTGAAATTTTCTTTCTAAAAGCTTCAGCAATAAGAAGTAACTTGTTAGGAATATTAATTTTTAATTTTTTTAAAATCTTTTTTTTATTATAGTTAAATATATCATCTAATCCCGTTAATCCAATTTCAAGAGATACAAGCGCTTTTTGTAACGACTCTTTGAAATTTCTTCCAATTGCCATTGACTCACCAACAGATCTCATAGAGGTACCTAAAATTGCATCTGTGTCTGAAAACTTCTCAAAGGTAAATCTAGGAATTTTTGTAACCACATAATCTATAGTTGGTTCAAAAGATACGGGTGTTACTTTTGTAATTTCATTTTGAAGTTCATCTAATGTGTAACCTACGGCTAACTTTGCAGCTACTTTAGCAATTGGAAAACCTGTAGCTTTAGATGCTAAAGCAGATGATCTTGAAACTCTTGGATTCATCTCAATTATTACCATCCTTCCATTTTTAGGATTAATAGCAAATTGAACATTAGAGCCACCAGTTTCAACACCAATTTTCCTTAGACATGCAATAGATGCATTTCTCATTACTTGGTATTCTTTATCAGTTAGTGTTAAGGCTGGGGCTATTGTGACTGAGTCACCTGTGTGAGTACCCATAGGATCAATATTTTCAATTGAACAAATTATTATACAATTGTCATTTTTATCTCTAACCACCTCCATCTCAAATTCTTTCCACCCATCAAGACATTCTTCCACCAAAACTTGATTTTGTGGTGACTCTCTCATGCCTTCTTTAACTATTTTAAAAAAATCTTTTTTTGTTCTTGCAATTCCACCACCTAAACCACCCAAAGTAAATGAAGGTCTAATTATTGCTGGTAAACCGATTTTTTTTAGACATTTTTTTGAATTTGATAAGTTATTTAATATTTCAGATTTGGGTAAATCTAAACCAATATCAGTCATATTTTTTCTAAATTTCTTTCTATCTTCTGCATTAGCAATTGCTTTTGAATTTGCACCTATAAGTTCAATTTTATATTTTTTTAACAAACCAATTTTTTCAGCACTTATTGCAAGATTTAATGCGGTCTGCCCACCCATTGTTGGCAAAATTGCATCAGGTTTTTCTTTTTTTATAACTTCCTCAAGTACTACTAGTGATATAGGCTCAATATATGTTTTATCTGCAACGCCAGGATCAGTCATAATTGTTGCTGGGTTAGAATTAATTAATATGACTTTATATCCTTCATCTTTGAGAGCTTTACAGGCTTGTGTACCAGAGTAATCAAACTCACATGCTTGACCAATAATTATTGGACCAGCTCCAATAACTAATATTTTTTTAATATCTTTTCTTTTTGGCATATTTTTTTACATCTTCCATGAAATGACTAAATAAATATTTACTATCTTGGGGACCTGGGTTTGCCTCTGGGTGGTATTGAACAGAAAAAACTGGTTTGTTTTTTAATCTTATACCTTCAATAGAATTATCAAATAAGGATAAGTGAGTTATTTCAATATTTTTCTTTAAGCTTTCTTTGACTACTTCAAACCCATGGTTTTGGCTTGTTATCTCAACTTTATTAGTAATTAAGTTTTTTACAGGATGGTTAGCACCTCTGTGTCCTAATTTCATTTTTCTTGTTTTTGCGTTTAAAGCAAGGGCTAATATTTGATGACCCAAACAAATACCAAATAAAGGTAAACCGCTTTGTATTAAATTTTTTACAACATCAATTGCATATTTTCCAGTTGCAGCTGGATCTCCCGGACCATTTGATAAAAAAACACCATGAGGTTTTAATTTAAAAATTTCATCTGATTTTTTTTTGCATGAAATTACTTTAACTTCACAATCATAATTAGAAAAATATCTAAGTATATTTTTCTTTATTCCAAAATCTATTGCAACAATCTTGAATTTTCTTTTTTTATTTATTTCAAATCCCTTAATTTTTTTCCAAGTTTTTAATCCTTTCCAGGTATAAGTTTTTGGTGTTGTGACTTCTTTAGCAAGATCCATACCTCTTAAACCAGGCCAATTTATCGATTTTTTTATTAGTTTACTTATATTGAATTTTCCGTCTTTAAAATTTGCTATCGTACCCTTGGGCGCTCCTTTATCTCTAATAAAATTTGTTAAGCCCCTAGTATCCAAACCAGTTATTCCAACTATTTTATTTTTTTTCAGCCAGTTATCTAAATTTTGAAGAGATCTATAATTTGAAGGACTTGTTATTTCAGAGTTAAATATAACACCTCTAGTCCAAATTTTGTCTGACTCAATGTCCTCGTTATTAGTTCCAACATTCCCTATATGAGGAAAAGTAAAATTTATTATTTGTCCAGCATATGATGGATCAGATATAATTTCTTGATAACCTGTTAGCGAAGTATTAAAACAAACTTCTCCAGTTGCTTCTCCTTGATAACCTAATCCGATGCCTTTAAATATTGACTTATTTTCAAGAACTAAAATGGCTGGGCGTAAATTGGAAAAATTTGAAGTTTTGTTTTTCTGTTTTGATGTCAATTACAACTCATAAGTTAAAGGTTAATACAATAAAACCCTTTTTTCCGCAACATATCTAATGGAAAATTCTAAAAAAAATTATTTTTTCTTTTGAAGAAATTTCTCTTTAAAAGTAAGTTTGTGATTATGGCTATTAGAGACAAAATAGATTTAGACTACAAAAATTCACTTAAATTAAAAGATAAAATAAAAATATCAACTTACAGGTTAATATTATCTGGCATTAAGGAATTAGATATTATCAATAGATCTGCGCCTCAAAAAAAAGAGACTGATGATCATGATATTAAAAAAATGTTGAAGAAAATGATCAAACAAAGAGCCGAATCAATTGAAGTTTATAAGCAAAATAATAGGGATGATTTGCTTCAAATCGAGAAACAAGAGCAAGAAATTTTATCAAGCTACTTACCAAAACAAATGAGCGAGGAAGAAACAAAGAAAATTTGTAGTGAAGTGATAGGCTCTACAAAAGCATCGTCAATAAAAGATATGGGAAAGGTGATGGGAGAGTTAAAAAAAAAATATTCCGATACATTAGATTTTTCTTTAGCTGGCAAAGTTTTAAAAGAGATTTTAAATAAATGATTTATTTAATATGAAATACCCAAAGGAATATTTAGAAGAGATAAAATCAAGATTAAAAGTTTCTTCTGTAGTATCTAAATTTGTAGCAATTAAAAAAAGAGGTAAGGAATTTGTTGGTCTGTCACCCTTTAAGAATGAAAAAACACCTTCATTCACAATTAATGATGAAAAAGGTTTTTATCATTGTTTTAGCACAGGAGAACATGGAAACATATTTGATTTTTTAATGAAAACCCAAAATTTAAAATTTGGAGAAGCAGTTAGAACTCTAGCAAATCAGGCTGGATTACAACCTTATAGATTTACTAAACAAGATGAACAAAGAGAAAAAGAATGGAATGTATATATTGAAATTTACTCAACTTATATAGAAAGAAACAAAGAAAATATAACTTCATCAACACCTACAAATAAAAAAGTTTTAGAATATTTGAAAAAAAGAAATTTAAATAAAGAGTCTATTGAAGAATTTAATTTAGGTTATGTACCATTTGATACAAAGACATTTTTAGAGTTGAGTAGCCGGTTTGAGGAAAAAAGTTTAAAAGATTCTGGCTTGTTTTATTTAGACGAAAGAAGGAATGAATATGTTGATAGATTTAGGGGTAGATTGATTTTCCCCATTTACTCTTTAACCGGTAAGCCAATTGCTATTGGTGGTAGGATAATCGAGGATAATAAAAAAATTGCAAAATACATTAATTCCTCTGAAACTAATTTTTTCAAAAAAGGAAATAATCTTTATAACTTAAATAAAGCAAGAAGGATTTCAAATAAATATGATGAAGTTTATTTAGTTGAAGGTTATATGGATGTTATAAAATTATATGATAATCAAATATTTAATTGTGTTGCTAATCTTGGCACTGCACTTACAAATAAACAAATTGTATTATTGGGGCAATTCTTTTCAGAAATTATTATTTGTTTTGACGGAGATGACAGTGGTTACAAGGCAGCTTTAAGAGCAGCTGAAAATTCTTTTAAATTCTTACAACCTGAAAAACAAATCTCTTTCTTGTTTTTACCAAATGGTGAAGATCCTGATAGTTTCGTAGAAAGTAAAGGCAAAGAACATTTTTTAAAATATTCTACTGAAAATAAAATACAAATACATAAATTTATCTTTAATCACTACTTAAGTAATTCTAAAAAAACGCCCACAGACCTTGCCATGATCGAAAAAAAAATGTTCACCTTAGCTAATTCTATAATTGATACAGTTGTAAAAAAATATGTTTTAGGATTTTTTTTAGATCAACTATCAAACTTTCTACCGTCAAAAACTAATCTTACGCAAAATAATTTTAAGTTTAAAAAAGCTAGATCTCTTGAAATTACAAAAAATATATATAGAGAAACGCAAAAATTTTCTTCAATAGAAATTAAAGAACTTTCTTTATTGTATATAATATTAAATAACCTTGATTTTTTTTTTCATCGGTTAGATTTGTTGGAAGATTTATTATTTTTTTCAAAAGAGAACAAAATTCTTTTTCAATTAGTTGAACGGTCATTAAAAGATGGAAACTACAATGATATGAATATAGACAAAAATTTTTTAGACAATATTAACAAATTTGCAACTGTAAAACATATTGTTAAAAAAAATGACGACAACCATTCAAAACTATCTGAAATATTTGAGGATATTAAAAAAGACCTAAAGACTTATAGTTTGGAATTAAGAATCCAGGAGTTAGAATCAAAATTTGCTCAGGATTTCAATCAAAATACATTTGATGAAATTAGAAGGCTTAAAAAAGAGCAAAATATTAATTAAATAAACATAAAAAAACATAGATTTTTTTAAAATTGTCTTTATATAAGTTATTCCTAATTTTTTAAACTGTGGAAAGAATTATTACAAAATCGTTCGCTAGACTTATGGGCAGAGGTGTCCACCGAGGCTTTATAACTCATGAGGAGTTAAGTAAATCTCTTGGCAAAAGAAATTTATCAAGTCAAAATTTGTCTCAAGCTTTTTTACATATATTAGATGAAAAAATAACATTAGTAGAAAAAAAATCAGATTTTAAGGCTATTAAAAAAAGAGACAATCAAAACAAGGAAGAAACAAAAAGTATTGAAAAAAGTGATGATCCAATCCGAATGTATTTAAGAGAAATGGGTGGAGTCGAACTTTTATCGAGAGAGGGAGAGATAGCAATTGCAAAAAGAATTGAAGCTGGAAAGGATGTAATGTTAAATGCATTATCTCAAAGTCCAATCACAGCTCAGCAATTCTATGACTGGAATGATAAACTCCAAAAAGATGAGATAATGGTTAGAGAAATTATCGATATTGATACAAATTATATGGAAGAGGAAAACTCTTCCCAAGGGCTTAAAAATAAAAAAAATAAAGAAGACACACAAACAGACAAAGTTAAATCTTTGGAAGAGAAAAAAGACAATAACAACTCTGATGAGGAAGATGAATTTAACCCAACTTTAGCAGCTATGGAAAGCGAGATTAAACCAAAAGTTTTGGATACTGTGAATAATTTAACTAAAAATTACTCAAAACTAGTAAAACATCAAAAAGAAAAACTAAATAATATATTGAATAATATAAAATACTCTCCAGCTAGAGAAAAAAATTATCAAAAATTAGTTAATGAAATTTTAGAGAGCATAAAGTCTCTACAATTATCTCCCTCTGTTTTAGAAAACTTAGTTCAAAAACATTACATTGAGAATAAGAAGATTATATCATTAGAAGGAAATTTATTAAGATTGGCAATGAATGATAAAATTACTAGAGAAGAATTTATAAAATTTTATGTAGGAAATGAAATAAATCCTAACCTTAAAAATTTCTTAGCATCAAATTTAGTCTGGAAAAGTTTTTTTAACAAAAATAAAAATGAATTTAAAAACATAAGAGACAGATTAGTAGAAATTAGCCATAAACTTGGAATTAGTGTAACCGACTTTAAAAAATTAGTAAGCAGGATACAGAAGGGGGAAAAAGAGTCGCGTATAGCGAAAAAAGAAATGGTAGAAGCTAATCTAAGGCTAGTGATTTCAATAGCAAAAAAATATACTAACCGTGGTTTGCAGTTTCTAGATTTAATTCAGGAGGGAAATATTGGATTAATGAAAGCCGTAGATAAATTTGAGTACAGAAGAGGTTATAAATTTTCTACATACGCAACTTGGTGGATAAGACAAGCTATCACAAGATCCATAGCAGACCAAGCAAGAACAATACGAATACCTGTTCACATGATAGAAACAATTAATAAAATTGTTAGAACTCAAAGACTAATTTTAAGCGAGTTTGGAAGAGAAGCTACTCCAGAAGAACTTTCAAAAAAACTTAGAATGCCTTTAGAAAAAGTAAGAAAGGTTTTAAAAATTTCAAAAGAACCAGTCTCTCTTGAAAAACCAGTAGGAGATGAAGAAGATAGTAACCTAGGCGACTTTATTGAGGATACAAAAGCTTTAGCTCCATTAGAACAAGCAATAAAATCTAACCTCAGTGAGGCGACAACTAAAATTCTCTCAACACTAACACCTAGAGAGGAAAGAGTTTTGAGAATGAGATTTGGAGTAGGGATGAATACAGATCATACTTTGGAGGAGGTTGGCTTACAGTTTTCTGTAACCCGGGAGAGAATAAGACAAATTGAGGCGAAAGCCCTAAGAAAACTTAAACACCCAAGCAGATCTAAACAACTAAAAAGCTTCTTAGAAAGTTAGGTAAAAAACTTAATATTTAATGGTTTTGGTCAGTGTAATTATTCCATATTATAGAAAAAAAAAATTTATATCGACCACTATTAATTCAGTAATAAACCAGTCTTATAAAAATATTGAAATTTTAATCATTTATGATGATGAAAATTATGATGATTTAAAATTTTTAGAAGAAATTAAAAAAAAAGATGAGAGAATAAAAATAATAACAAATAATAGAAAAATGGGAGCAGGCATTTCAAGAAATATAGGTATATTTAATTCTAAAGGAGATTATATAGCTTTTTTGGATGCTGATGATATTTGGGAAACTGATAAATTAAGTTATCAGATAAGTTTTATGATCCAAAATAATTATATAGCATCTCATACATCTTATCTAATAATTGACGAGGATAAAAAGATTATTGGAAAAAGAGTCGCTAGAAGCTTCTTTCAATTGGAAGATTTACTAAAATCTTGCGACATAGGTACATCGACGGTTATTATTAAAAAAAATGTATTCAGCGACGAAATTAAATTTCCATGTATTAAAACAAAAGAGGACTTTGTTCTTTGGTTAAGGATTTTAAAAAAAAATATAAATATTTACGGTTTAAATGAGAATTTGAGTAAGTGGACAAAATCAAACTCATCTCTATCATCCTCTATTATCCAAAAATTATTTGATGGCTTTAAAGTATATAATAAATACATGAATTTTAATTTTTTAAAATCGTTATATTACTTAATTTGTTTAAGTTTAAATTTTATTATTAAAAGATAAATGGAACTCGTTTTTTTATTATATTTTCTTACAATTATATTTTTTTCGTATTATTTTAAAGGAAAAAAATATTTCTCTAATTATTCTGGTGATAATCATCAACTTTTTTCTAACGAAAAAAATATTCCCCTAGTTGGTGGAATGTTTTTAGTTATGCCAATTATATTAATTAATTATCATAATTTTTTTTATATTTTAATAGTATTATCGATTTTTATATTAGGATTACTTTCAGATCGAAAAGTTATAGTTTCAGCAAAGCAAAGATTTTTAATCCAAATTTTATTAATTTTTTTCTCTGTAATTTTTTTGGATCTAAAAATATTATCATCAAGATTACTTTTTTTTGATAATCTTTTAGACTTATTCTATTTTAATTTAATTTTTACCTCTTTTTGCTTACTTATTTTAATTAATGGATCAAATTTCATTGATGGCCTTAATGGACTTTTATTAATTTACATGACAATAGTAATCTACGTTTTGTTAGACACTGAAGTAAAATTATTATTTGAAGGCAATGATTCATATATTCAATTTTTATTAATTACTTTGATTGTGATTACAGCGCTTAATCTTAGTAATTTATTAATGTTAGGAGATGCTGGAGCCTATATTCTAAGTTTTTTTGCGGGTTATCTTATAATATTATATCACAACTCTAATCCCAACATATCACCTTATTTTTTTATTACTTTGTTGTGGTACCCGTGTTATGAAAATTTGTTTTCTATAATTAGAAAATTAAAAAATAAATTCTCCCCACTTGTACCAGACAACAATCATTTGCATCAATTAATTTATCAAAGGTTTAGCAAAATTATTAATAATAAAGTCATAGCAAATAATGTAAGTAGTATTTTAATAAGTATAATAAATTGTATAATTCTTTTATTAGCCGCGAGGTATCCTTATGAAAGCAACTATCAAATAAAAATTATTTTAACTTCAATTTTTTTATATACTTCAACATTTTTTATCTTAAATTCAAATAAATAAAAAAATCAAAATTTAAGAAAATAAAATTATTATTAATCAACTGATATGCTTATAATAAAACGAAAATTGTGGTAATAATATAATCATTGACATGAAAATTGATATTTTTATTCTTTTTTTTTTTTACTTTATTTCTATTTTTTCAACGCTAGGGTACGGGATTTTTCTACAAAGATTAAATAACATCTCTAAAGATAACAAAATTTGCCTTGGATATTCAGGACTGATTGGAATTCTTTTTTTAATTACATATTCTTATATTTCTCATCTTCTTTATGCTCATAGCATACATCATAATTTAATTATTTTGATTTTAGGATTATTGCTATTTTATATCGGTTGTTTGAAAAAAAAGATTAATAAATCAGACTTTAATATTTTAATAATCATTTTTTTACTAATATTTTTTTCTTTTTTAATTTTTAAATCTCATGATGATTTTCCTTATTACCACTTTCCTTACACACATTATTTGAATCAAAAGTCATTAATATTTGGAATAGGTCATTTAAATCATGGTTTTAGAACACCATCATCATTGTTTTACTTTAATTCGTTATTTTATCTCCCAATAATAAAATATTACCTATTTCATATTGGCTCAGCCATTATCTTTGGCTCAGCGATTTTTATTCTTTTTTCAAATATAAAAGCTTGCATCCAAAAAAAAAATATAACATATGTATATTTTTTCGATCTTATTGCTTTAATTTTCATTTTGGTTTTTTTTTACAGGTTAGCTGAACATGGCACAGATAGATCAGCACAAATATTAGTTTTATTAATTATTAGTGAAATATTTAGAGTATTTATTTTAAAAAAAATTACATCTAATGAGATATCAAAACTATTAATTTTATTTGCAGTTACTATTTCATTAAAAGCAATTTATTTTTTATATGGCTTATTATTGCTACCTCTATTGTATATTATTAGGGCAAAAATTAGTTTAAAAAAATTAACAGAAAAATTATTCCTTAATCCAACTTTCTATATTTCAATTGTTCTATTGTCTCTAGTTTTAATCACAAACTTCTTTAATACGGGATGTTTAATTTACCCACTATCAGGAAGTTGTTTTACTAGTTTTGAATGGTCAATACAGACTAAAGAAATTGAGAAAATGGCACTCCATTATGAAAATTGGTCAAAGGC
Source organism: uncultured Pelagibacteraceae bacterium (assembly GCA_902583455.1). GTDB lineage: Bacteria > Pseudomonadota > Alphaproteobacteria > Pelagibacterales > Pelagibacteraceae > Pelagibacter. The sequence goes on from CACHVY010000003.1 coordinate 41,190, forward strand.
TGGAATGACACCTAGTTTTAAAGTTGATGATCCAAGCATGTATGTAGAAAATTTTAATTGGATACATGGTTGGCTAGAAAGATATTTTTTCTTTAAATTTTCAGATTTTTTGATTGGATTGATTTTCTTAAAATTAACATTTCTAATTATATTCTATTCAAAAAAAAAGTTTAAATTAAAAATAAAAAAGGAAATTATTTTAGTTTATTTAATAATAATTATTTTATCAATAGAATGGTTTATAAACCATCCAACTTTGAGATATGGGGGTTATTCTTTGATTGCAATTTTATTTTTTATACCACTATCATTGATTTTAAAAAAATTTGATAATAATTTAAACATAATTAAAAAAAAAACTCTTGTAGTAATATTAGTTGGGATAACAATATTTGTAGCAAGAAATATAGACAGAATTATTAAAGAAAATGAAAAATATAATTACAATATTTTAATAAATCCTTATTATAAAATTGATAACACATTCTTTAGAGTTGAAAATCAAATTGAAAATTTAATTAAAAATTATAATCTCTGTCAAGACAACAAACCTAAATGTAATAAGCAAGAACAATATATTGTTAAAAAAAAAATGAATAAATATTTTTTTATAAGAAAAAGATGATACAATTTTTAACTTTGCAAATCCTAAAATTTTTCGATTTTTTTCATAAAAAAAAAATATTAGATTATTTAAAAAAAAAGAAATTTAATGATTTTAAAGTTGTATTTGATGTAGGAGCTCATAAAGGTGAATCAATAGATCTATATCTAAAACATTTCAATATAAATAAAATTTATTCATTTGAACCCAATCATTTTTCTTTCAGTTATTTAAAAAAAAAAATTGCTAAAATTAAAAAAAAAAATAAAACTCAAATCACCATTGAAAACATTGCGCTTGGTAAAGAAAATAAGCAAATCTTTATTAAACATATGGATGAAAGTTCATCCTCTACAATAAAAGAAATTAATACAGAATCTAATTATTTTAAGAAAAAAAAAAAATTACTTTTAAATCTGAAAAATAAAAATTTTTTTAGAGAAATTAGCGCAAATCAAATATCTCTAGATGAGTATATGATTAAAAACAATATCTTAAAAATAGATTTTTTGAAAATAGATACGGAGGGATATGAATTTGAAATACTTTCTGGGGCAAAAAATAATATAACAAATATAAATTTAGTTTTGTTCGAACACCATTATCATGACATGATAAAAAAAAACTATAAATTTAGTAATTTACATGACCTATTATATAAAAACAATTTTGAACAAATATATAAAGCTAAAATGCCTTTTAGAAAAACATTTGAGTACATTTACAAGAATAAAACTTATTAATCTTTACATTCTAAAAAATTAATTATATTAAAAAAATGTAAGTGAAAAAAAAAGCTCTTATATTTGGTATTACTGGTCAAGATGGATCTTATCTCGCAGAATTTTTATTGAAAAAAAAATATTTAGTCCACGGCGTAAAAAGAAGGTCTTCATCGATAAATACTTTTAGAATAGATCACATTTATCAAGAACCACATGTCAAATCTAGAGACTTTTTTTTACATTATGGAGATATTACAGACTCTACATCTGTATCAAAAATAATAGAAAAAATTAGACCTGATGAAATTTATAATTTAGCTGCACAATCTCATGTAGCAGTATCTTTTGAGGTGCCAGAGTACACCGCTAACGCAGATGCATTAGGAGCACTTAGGATTTTAGAAGCTATAAAATTTCACAAATTAGAAAAAAAAACAAAATTTTATCAAGCAGGAACTTCAGAAATGTATGGAAAAGTACAAGAGTCTCCCCAAAGTGAAAAAACAAACTTCTATCCTTTGAGTCCATATGGTGTTGCAAAATTATATGCTCATTGGATAACAAAAAATTATAGAGAGGCCTACAATATATTTGGATCTAACGGGATTTTATTTAATCATGAGAGCCCAAGAAGAGGTGAAACTTTTGTAACAAAAAAAATAATAAGAGCTTTAGTAAGAATAAAAATGGGGAAACAAAAAAAACTTTTCTTGGGAAATTTAGACTCAAAAAGAGATTGGGGTCATGCAAGAGATTATGTTGAAGCAATGTGGAAAATTTTACAACAAAAAAAACCAGATGATTATGTTATTGCCACAGGAAAGCAACTAAGTATTAGACAATTTATTAATTTGGTAACTAAAAAATTAAATTTAAATATTATATGGAAAGGAAAAGGCCTGAAGGAAAAAGGATATGATACAGTATTAAAAAGAGATATAATATTTGTAGACAAAAATTACATTAGGCCCCTAGATGTAAACACTCTTTTAGGCAACGCTTCAAAAGCTAGGAAAACGCTTTCTTGGAGACCTAGAACAAAGATTGATCAACTTATTGAGGAGATGATATCAGAGGAAATAAATATTTTAAATGTTGAGTAAAAAACTAAAAATTTTTGTTGCAGGACATAGGGGCATGGTAGGTTCATCAATATGTAAAAAATTAAAACAAAATGGATATTCAAATCTATTAACATCAGACAAAAATAAGCTTAACTTACTAAATCAGACTAACGTATATAAATATCTCAAAAAAAAAAAACCTGACTTAGTTATAATAGCAGCAGCAAAAGTTGGAGGGATAATTGCGAATTACAAATATAAAGATAAATTTTTATACGAAAATTTACAAATACAAAATAATTTAATTCACGGTTCTTATTTGGCAAATATAAAAAATTTAATTTTTTTAGGATCAAGTTGTGTATATCCAAGAAATTGCAAACAACCTATGAAAGAAGAATATCTATTGTCAGGAAAATTAGAGGAGACTAATGATGCTTATGCGATAGCAAAAATTGCAGGAATTCATATGTGTGCAAATTACTCTAAAAGTTACAAACTAAATTACAAAAGTTTAATGCCACCTAATATGTATGGCCCAGGTGATAATTATAATTCCCAAAATTCTCATTTTTTCCCGGCTTTAATCAAAAAGATAACTATAGCGAAAAGGAAAAATAAAAAACATATTGTGTTGTGGGGAACAGGAAATGCTAAAAGAGAGTTAATGTTTGTAGAAGATTTTGCTGATGCATTAATTTACTTTATGGATAAAAGAGTCAAAGAGCCATTTTTAAATATCGGCACCGGCAAGAGTTATTCTATACAGTGGTTTGCAAAATTTTTAATGAAAAAAATTGGGGTAAAATTAAAAATTAAATATGATAAAAAAAAACCCGATGGAATGCCAAAAAAATGCTTAGATATATCTTTAGCGAAGAAATATGGCTGGAGCCCCAAAAGCAATTTGGATAAAGGTTTTGATATTACCTTTAAAGACTTTCAAAAAAATAATTAAAATCAACTAAAATTAAATATTTACAACCATTAATAATACAGTATAAGACTTTTGCCTGGTGATTATTGCGAAGGTGTAATACCCGATCCCATTCCGAACTCGGAAGTCAAGCCCTTCTGCGCCGATGGTACTTTGTCTTAAGGCATGGGAGAGTAGGACGTTGCCAGGCTAAATTATTATGAAAATTAAAAGTTCCCTTAAATCATTAAAAAAAAGAGATCTGAATTCTAAGATGGTTAAAAGAAGAGGCAGAGTTTATATAATTAATAAAAAAAATCCAAAATTTAAAGCGAGACAAAAATAAAGTTTATGAACAATGATAGTCATAAAAAAACTTGGGAAAATTTTACAAAATTTGTTCTTTGGGGGACAATATCAGTTATTGCTATATTGGCGATCTTAGCTATTGTTTTATTATAAATTCTAATAAAAAATAAATGATCATTGGTTCTGTTTGTGAAAATAAAGACACTGAAAAAAGAATTTCAGTTACACCTGAAAATGTAAAGAAGTTTATTTCAAACGGTTTTAAAGTATACCTTGAAAAAAATTACGCTGAGCATCTTGAAATAAATGATGAAAAGTTTTCAGAAAATGGTGCTGAGTTTTTTAGCGATAAAGAAAAAATTATAAAAGATTCAGATATCTTATTGCAATTAAATTTACCTGTCGAAGACGATTTGAAAATTTTAAGTCCAAACAAAAACCTAATAGGAGTTTTCGATCCTACAAATAATAAAGAAATTATCTCAAAACTCTCTGGAAACAACATTAATGTTTTTTCATTGGAATTACTTCCGCGAATAACTCGTGCTCAGTCAATGGATATTTTGTCTTCACAAGCAAATCTTGCTGGATACAAGGCAGTTATTGATGCATTTTCTTTTTTTAATAAAGCAATCCCAATGATGATGACAGCAGCTGGCACTATTCCTGCTGCGAAAGTTCTTATTGTGGGAGCTGGAGTTGCAGGATTACAGGCTATTGCAACCGCAAAGAGGATGGGAGCTATTGTTTTTGCAACAGATGTCAGGATGGCTTCTAAAGAACAAGTTGAAAGTTTAGGAGGTAAATTTTTAGTCGTTGAAGGATCAGAAAATCTAGAAACATCTGGAGGATATGCAAAAGAAACCTCAGAAGAGTTTAAAAAAAAACAAGAAAACTTATTGACCGAAACTTTAAAAAAAATTGATATAGTTGTTTGTACAGCTTTAATCCCTGGAAAAAAAGCTCCGATAATAATAAAAGAGAATATGATCAAAGGAATGCCAAAAGGTTCAGTTATTTATGATTTAGCCGCATCTCAGGGCGGTAACACAGAATTCACCAAAGCAGATGAAATAGTCGATATAAAAGGAGTTAAAATTTTGGGAGATAGCAATTTACTTAATAAACTTCCAGTGTCTGCATCAAATTTATATTCTAAAAATTTACTTAACTTTGTGATTAATTTGTATGATAAAAAGAACAACAAAATTAATATAAACTTGGATGACGAAATTATAAAAAAAACTTTGGTAAAATAGTATGGAAATAGATCCCTTTGTATTTAGATTAAGTATATTTATTTTGTCGATATTTGTTGGCTATTATGTCGTATGGAGTGTAACACCATCTTTACATACACCATTAATGTCAGTGACTAACGCTATTTCTTCAGTAATTATAGTTGGAGCAATAATCGCTGCCCTAGCTGGAAATAACGAAAATATTTTTAATGCGGCAAGTATATTTGGATTTTTGGCTATAATATTAGCTGCAGTTAATATTTTTGGAGGATTTTTAGTAACACAAAGAATGTTAGCAATGTACAAAAAGAAGAAAAAATGATTTCAATAAATTTACTAGCGTTATTTTATTTAATCTCTGGAGTTCTATTCATCCTAGCTTTAAGGGGGCTTTCCTCTCCTGAAACATCGAGACAAGGAAATTTTTTTGGTATTTTAGGGATGTCAATCGCCGTGGTGGTAACATTTTTATCCGTAGGCAACTTTTCAACTAGCTTTATTTATGTAATTGTATTTCTTTTAATCGGAGGAAGCGTTGGTGCACTTATTGCTTTTAAAATTCCCATGACTGCAATGCCAGAGTTAGTAGCTGGCTTTCACAGTTTAGTCGGTTTAGCAGCAGTTTTTGTTGCAATTTCAGCTTTTGTAAATCCAGAGGCTTTTAATCTTGGTTTCTCGGGAAATATTAAGCTTGCAAGTTTAATAGAAATGTCAATAGGAGCAGCTGTTGGAGCAGTAACTTTTTCAGGTTCAATAATTGCATTTTTAAAGTTGAGAGGAATAATGTCAGGGGCGCCAATAACATTTCCTGGTCAACACATTCTAAATTTACTTATTTTAATATCGATTATTGGTCTAACTTATTTTCTTTGCAAGACACAAAACTCAAATTTATTTTGGTCTTTAATTGTTATTTCTTTTTTAGTTGGTATTCTATTAATAATACCAATAGGTGGAGCTGATATGCCTGTTGTAATTTCAATGCTGAACTCTTATTCAGGTTGGGCAGCAGCGGGAATTGGTTTTACTCTAGAAAACACAGCTTTAATTATCACAGGTGCCTTAGTAGGTTCATCTGGAGCAATATTGTCATATATTATGTGTAAAGGAATGAATAGATCCTTTTTTAGTGTAATCCTAGGAGGATTTGGAGGGACTGATCAAATATCAAAATCTGAAAATAAAGAGCAAAAACCCGTCAAAAGTGGAAATTCAGATGATGCTGCTTTTTTAATGAAGAATGCATCTTCGGTTATCATTGTACCAGGTTATGGAATGGCTGTTGCACAAGCCCAACATGCACTCAGAGAAATGGTCGATGCTTTAAAGAAGAATGGTATAAAAGTTTCATATGCAATACATCCTGTAGCTGGAAGAATGCCTGGGCATATGAATGTATTATTGGCGGAAGCCAATGTTCCTTATGATGAAGTTTTTGAATTAGAAGAAATCAATAATGATTTTGCTAATTGCGATGTTGCGTATGTTATTGGTGCTAATGATGTTACAAATCCGGTAGCAAAAACTGATCCCCAAAGCCCAATTTACGGCATGCCTATTTTAGATGTAGAAAAGGCAAAATCAGTTTTATTTGTTAAAAGAAGTCTTTCACCAGGCTATGCAGGAGTGGATAATGACTTATTTTATAGAGAAAACACTTTAATGTTATTTGCTGATGCAAAAAAAATGACAGAAGATATTATAAAAAGTTTCTAAACGTGACTCAAATTTATTGCGACATTGCTGATATAAAAACTATTAAAAAATATTCAAAAAAAAAAATTGTTAAGGGTTTTACTACTAATCCAAGTTTAATGAGAAAAGCAGGAGCAAAAAATTATGAACTATATTCTAAAGAAATTTTAAAAGTATGCGAAAATAAACCGATCTCATTCGAAGTATTTGCAGACGATTACAAAAATATTTTAAGACAAGCATTTAAAATTAAATCTTGGAATAAAAATGTTTATGTAAAAATACCAGTAGAAAATTCAAAAGGTATTTTTATGGGCAAAGTGATTCAAGAATTAAGTAAAAACAATATTAAAATGAATATAACTGCGGTTTATACTTACAACCAAACTAAAAAAATATTGAGTAAAATAAAAAGAAAATCAGATGTTATTATCTCAATTTTTGTTGGAAGAGCCAGTGATGTAGGCAAAGATCCAATTCCTCAAATTAAAAAAAGTATTATGATTGCAAAAAAATTTAAAAATGTGAGAATACTTTGGGCAAGCGTTAGAGAACCTTATAATTATTTACTAGCATCACAATTAGGTTGTCATATAATAACAATACCTCCTAGTATTATTTCAAAAATAGAAAGATTTGGAAAATCATTTAAAAATTTAACAAGGGATACAGTTAAATCATTCCTAGCTGATAGTAGAAAATCTAGGTTTAGAATTTGACGATTGGTTGCGGGGGACGGATTTGAACCGCCGACCTTCAGGTTATGAGCCTGACGAGCTACCAGACTGCTCCACCCCGCGATATTAAATTCTATTTTTTAATTTATTTAATTTTTTTACTCTCTTAATGTTTTCTTGAAGGATTCTTTTCTTTTTTTCTGATGGTTTTTCGTAATTAGATTTAAGTTTTACAATTTTAAAAAATCCATCCCTTTGAAGTTTTCTTTTTAAAACTCTCAAAGCTTGCTCTACATTATTATCTTTTACGTCTATTTTAATAACATCCTCCAAAAAAAGTAGTAATTAGCATTTAAAGAAAATTATGTCTATAATTTTTTATCGTGTTTGTAGATTTTGTTTTTCTGCTTTTTCTTTAAGTTTTTTCTCTCTCTTTATACGTCTTTCAGCCTTCTCTAATGCTTCAGTTAAATCTTTTTGTGTGAACAAATTTATAGCAACAGGATCTTTAGCATTTAAACTGTTAAAGTTCCAATAACTCTTATTTCTGATTGCAACGACAGAGTTTTTTGTTATACCCACAAGTTTTGCAATTTGTGAGTCTTTCAAATTTGAATGATTTTTGATTAACCATAAAACTGAATCAGGCTTGTCTTGTCTTTTTGATAAAGGAACATATTTTTTTAATTTTTTTTCATTTTCTTTAATATCTATATCAAAGCTCGTTATATTAAGCGGCCTATCTTGATCTCTGCTAGATAATTCAATTTCTTCTTTAGTAAGTTGTCCCGATGTTATAGGATTATACGGTTTAATTCCTTTTGCTACCTCACCGTCAGCAATACCCTGTATTTCTATTTCGTGTAAGTTACAAAAATTCGCAATTTGTTTAAATGTTAACGTTGTATTTTCAACTAGCCATACTGCAGTAGCCATTGGCATTAATGGTGTAGTTGTCATAATTATGTTTGCTTCTTTATTTCTGATTTAAAATTTTGAAATTTTTTGTTAAATTTACTTACTCTACCTTTGTCCAAGATTTTTTGCTTTCCACCTGTCCATGCAGAATGTGATTTTGGATCTATTTCAAGTTTAAGAACATCACCTTCATTGCCCCATGTAGATCTCGTTTCAAATTGACTACCGTCTGTCATCTCAACTTTAATCTTATGATAGTTTGGATGGATTTTTTTTTTCATAGCGAATTTATAACAAAAGAAAATTATAAAACAATTAAAAGATATTAATTTTTTTGTTTAAATCAGCACTTATTCTCTCGTTTGATGCCTTAATACTAATTTTAGTAAATTTATCCAATTCAAAGTTATCAACTACACCACCTGCCTCCTTAATTAGTATAGTTCCTGCCGCTATGTCCCATAAATTTACATTTCTTTGTAAACAACCATCAAATCTACCAGAGGAAACATATGCTAAATCCAGAGCTGCGCTACCAGTATTTCTTATTAATAAGTTTTCTGGAAGATTATTCCTAAAATTAACTCCATAAAGACAATCAAATATTCTATTTTTTTTTGAAACCCTAATACTTCTGTTGTTTAAATATGAACCATTGTTTTTTTCTGCGTAAAATATTTCATCTTTTATGGGATCATATATAACACCAGCAATAACCTCTTTATCAATAGCAAGAGCGATCGATATACAAAAGTGTGGAACACCATTTAAAAAATTTGTAGTTCCATCAATCGGATCAACAATCCAAAAATTTTCTTTGTCTTTTTTTTCAATGAAACCGCTTTCCTCTGTCAAAATTGAGAAGTTTTTTTTGGATTTTTCAAGTTCTTTTATTATTACATCCTCAGCTTTTCTATCTGAATTTGTAACAAAATTATTAGGACCTTTTAAAGAAACTTGCAGCTTCTCAACTTCTCCAAAATCTCTAATTAATATTTTAGATGCTTTTTCAGTTGCTTTAATCATAATATTTAAGTTAGGAGAAACAGAATTCATTATTATATTTTTTTTATATATTCTAAAGTTCTGGTATCGATAATTATTTCATCCTCAGATTCTATAAATGGAGGTACTTGAATATTAAGTCCATTTTCTAGCAAAGCTGGTTTATAAGATGATGATACGGTTTGACCTTTTAATGCTGCATCTGTAGACTTTATCTTACAAGTAACTTGATTTGGTAATTCAACTGAAATTGCATTCTCATTATAAAAACTTACTGTAACTTCTAAATTTTCAGTAAGCAATTTTCCTTTTTCACCAATTATATCCTTATTAATTTCAATTTGCTCAAAAGACTTTGGATTCATAAAAAAATAATTTTTTTCATCTTCATAAAGAAAGTTATAATTCGTTTCATCTAATGATGCTTTTTCAACAGTTTCACTTGATCTAAATCTCTCATTTAGTTTAGTATTTTTATTAATGCTTTTCATTTCTACTTGAGCGAAAGCACCACCTTTTCCAGGTTTTACATGTTGAGTTTTTAGCACTTGCCATAAATCATTTTTATGCTCTAACAGCATACCAACTCTAATTTCTGTTGCGTTAATTTTCATTTAAATTTTTTTATAGCCTCTATTGGTTTTATTTTTTTATTTTTCCAAATGTAGCCTGAAATAGCCAAAAAGTTTGCTTTATTCAATAAAAGTTTTTTATAATTGTTAGAGTTAATACCTCCAATAGCTACTATTGGAGCTTTTGTAATTTTTCTAGCTTTTTTTAGTGTTTTGATTGTTGCTTTATATTTAATTTTTTTAGTCTTTGATAAATTGAATGCCCCAAAAGCCAAATAATCAACTTTATTTTTTATAGCAATTTTAGCTAGCCTAATTGAGTTATGGCATGTAACACCTATTATCTTATTTCCAATTAACTTTCTTGCGTCTAAAATTTTCATGTCATTTTGACCCAAATGACAACCATCGGCTTTTAGTGTTTTTGTTAAAAAAACATCATCATTTACAAGAAACTTAACATTAAAATTTTTACAAATTTTTTTTATTTTTTTTCCAATGATCAATTTTCTTTTAAAATTTTCTTTTTTAAGTCTCAGCTGAAAAAAACTTACTTTATTTGTTTTAAATACCTTAACTAAATCACTGTAAAATGATTTTTTTATCTTTAAAGGAGAAATTAAATATATGAATTTTTTTTTACTAATTTTCAAGATCTTTAGACCATTTTCCTTGGGCAGCTAATGTATTCATTTTAGCCCGATGATTAAAAATCTTTTGGGTTCCCCCAATATTTTGAATATCCTTTGACCAAAATTTTAAGGCACTTTGTTGTAAGGCTCGGCCGTATGAAAAACTCATTATGAAATTAGTATTATTATTTTTGTTTATTAGATTTAAATTTTCTGTAGCCTCTATTTCAGATTGACCTCCAGATAAAAAAGCTATTCCTGGAACTTCTGAGGGTACTGAATTTTTTAAACATTCCAACGTTAATTTTGCAACTTCATTATTTGAAATTTTATCTTTACATTTATTGCCTGCCAAAATCATGTTAGGCTTAAGTATTATTCCCTTCAAGTCAACTTTGTGTAAAATTAGTTCTTCAAAGCACTTTTTAATCACCTCCGAAGTTTTTGAAAAACAATCTTTTGCCGAATGATCGCCATCCATTAATACTTCTGGCTCCACTATTGGAACCATATTACACTCCTGAACTAAAGCAGAATATCTTGCTAACGCATGAGCATTTGACTGTATAGAAAGTTTACTAGGATAACTCTTAGATATATTATAAACCCCTCTCCATTTTGTAAATTTTGCTCCAAGTTTATAATACTCTTTTAATTTTTCTCTTAATCCATCTAAGCCTTCAGTAATCTTTTCATCTGGAGACCCTGCTAAAACCTTAGCACCAGTATCTACTTTTATTCCAGGATAAGACCCCATATTTAAAATTAATTCTGGGATTAGATTTTTTTTTGAAGTTTGTTGTTTTATCGTTTCATCATACAATATCACTCCACCTATACATTCGGTAATACCTGATGCACTAAATAGTGTTTCTCTAAATAATAATCTGTTTTCTGGAGTTGATGGCACATTTACACCATCTAGTCTCTTGGTCATAGTTCCTGTGCTTTCATCTGCGGCTAGTATACCTTTACCATTTTTTAAAATCTTTAGCGCAATGTTATTAAGTTCAGACATGTTAACCTAAAGCTTTTATACCAGGAAGATCTTTTCCTTCAAGATATTCTAAAAATGCACCACCAGCAGTTGAAACAAAATTAAAATCTTTTGTTGCCTTTATACCATTGATTAATGCTATTGTATCTCCTCCACCTAAAACTGAGTAAATTGATTTTTTTTTATTTTTTTTAATAATTGCTTTTGCTATCTCGTAACTACCATTTGCAAAGTTAGGATTTTCGAAATATCCAGCTGGTCCATTCCATAAAACTGTTTCACTATTTTCAATTACCTTTTTAATTGCATTGATTGTTTTTGGCCCTATATCTAAAATTAAATCATCTTTATCTATTTCACTTAGTTCCTTAACCTTAGATACACTATTAAGGTTTTTTCCTACCAAAACATCTATTGGATAAGTAATTGAGCAAGAATGTTTTTTGGAAGTTTCAAATATCTCTTCAATTATTTTTTCACAATTTTTCTCTCTAACTGATTTTCCTATTTGATTTCCTCTGTGATTAAGAATATTATTTGCCATACCTCCCACGATAATAATATTGTTAAATTTAGGAATTAAATTTTTGATTATTCCGATTTTTGTGGAAATTTTAGAACCTCCAATAATACAAGTAATTGGTTTTTTAATCTCAGATGTAACTTTTTTTAAAGCAGTCAATTCTGTCTCTAATTGGAGCCCAGCAAAAGATGGCAAAAACTCTGTGATTTTACTTACAGATGTGTGAGCTCTATGAGAACAAGAAAATGCATCATTTACAAACAAATCTGCTAAACCCGCTAATTGTTTAGCAAATGAGGTATCATTCTTTTCCTCTTCCTCGTAAAATCTAATATTTTCCAAACATATAATTTTATCAAATTTTTCTACAAATAAATCTTCTTTTTCTAATTGAAAAATATCATCACTGATCAGTTTAATTTTTTTATTAATTTTTTTTTCTAAATATTCACAAATCGGCTTCATAGATAGATCGCTATTTTTTTCCCCCTTAGGACGTCCAACATGAGAAACTATTATAATTCTTGAATTTTTATTAAGTAAAAAATTAATTATTGGTAAAATTTTATCAATTCTTGTTTGATCAGTGATTAAACCATTTTTTAAAGGAACATTTAAATCCAATCTTAACAAAACTTTTTTTTGGTCTAAATTTTCGTGATCTTTAATATACTTCATTAAGAAATTTTACGAAGGTACTCCGCTATATCACACATTCTATTGGAAAAACCCCACTCGTTATCATACCAAGCTGAAATTTTGCCCATGTTTTTACCAACCACATTTGTTAAATTTGCATCAATAATTGATGATGCAGGATCATGATTAAAATCTACTGAGACAAGTTTTTCTTGAGTTATTTTTAAAACCTTGTTTTTGTTACTTTTACTAAATTTGTTAAAAGACAAATTTATTTTTTCTATACTTAAGTCCTTTTTTGTTAGAAAGACCAGTTCAATTAATGAAACATTAGGAGTTGGGACTCTCATGGCAACACCCTCTAGTTTTCCTTTTAATGATGGAATAATTTCACCAATTGTCTTTGATGCCCCGGTTGAGGTTGGCACAATAGACTGACTGGCAGATCTTGCTCTCCTAGGATCTTTATGAGAATTATCTAGCATTCTTTGATCCGTAGTATAAGAATGAATAGTTGTCATAAAACCTTTTTCAATTCCAAAATTATTATTTAAAACATAAACAACTGGAGCTAAGCAATTAGTTGTACAGGAGGCTGCAGAAATAATTTTATCCCTTTTTGAAATATTCTTGTGGTTTACCCCATAAACTATTGTCTTATCTGCACTTTTACACGGTGCCGAAACAATTACTTTTTTAGCACCATTTTTAACATGAGAAATTAATTTATCCTTTGAATTAAATTTACCTGTACATTCAAATACTATATCAACATTATATTTTTTCCATGTTATGTTACTTAAATTGTTTTCTTGCGAATAAGTAATTTTATTTCCATTAATTACTAATTTATTTTTTTCGATTGATATTTTTGCTTTAAATTTTCCATGTATACTGTCTCTTTTAATAAGATCACAAGCTGTTTTAATATCTGCTCTATTATTAATGTGATTAACCTTTAGACCTCTATGTTTTTCCTCAAAAATAGATCGAAGGACCATTCTACCAATTCTACCCAATCCATTAATTCCAATTTTAGCTTTCAAAATCTCTCCTTAATTTTATTCACAATATTTTCCTCATTTAATTTAAAATGATCATAAATATCTTTGTATGGTGCGCTTTTTCCAAATTCGTTTACACCAAAATTTAACCCATTATCACCAGTATATTTTTTCCAATAGTTCGTTTCAGATGCCTCTATTGAAACCTTTAATAAATTACTTGTTAATATTTCAGATTTATAATTATCATTCTGTGAGTCAAAAATTTCATGGCAAGGCATTGATATAACTTTTGAATAGATATTATCTGTGGCTAATTTATGACTAACTCTACATGCAAGATCTATCTCGGAACCAGTTGAAATTAAAACTAAGTTTAAATTATTTCCAGTCCTCATGACTTCATACGCTCCCTTAGAGCATTGATTAATATTTAAATAATCCTTTCTAATTGGATTTGTCTTTTGTCTAGTTAAAGCAATAACACTCGGAGTATTTTTATTTTCTAAAGCTATCTGCCAACATTCAAATGTTTCTATCGTATCTGCAGGTCTAAAAACATTTAAATTTGGTATTGATCTAAGTGCTGACATTTGTTCAATTGGCTGATGTGTAGGCCCATCTTCACCAAGGCCAATAGAGTCATGAGTGAAAACAAATATCACTTTTTGACCCATCATGGCTGAAAGTCTAATTGAAGGTTTGCAATAGTCGCTGAATATTAAAAAAGTTCCTCCGTAAGGAATTAGATTACTATGTAAAGAAATTCCATTCATTATTCCACACATGGCATGTTCCCTAACTCCATAATGAATATAGTTTCCATCAAATTTTCCTGGTTTAATAATTTTATGATTTTTTGTTTTTGTATTATTAGAGCCAGCCAGGTCAGCAGAACCCCCGATAAGATTTGGTAACTTTGATACAATCTCAAGAAATTTTTCTGAAGATTTTCTTGTCGCCATCGGTTCCAAAGTTTTTGTATAACTTTTCTTGAATCTCTCAATTTCCTCACTAATAGTAATTGGGATTAAATTTTCTTTTTTTATATTTTTTTTAGAATTAAACTTTTCTGCCGCTAAAGATGCTTTATTTCCAATATCTCTCCACGCATTTAATATTCTATCCGGAATTTCGAAAGGCTTATACTTCCAATTTAATTTTTTTCTAACTAGTGTAGTTTCATCTTTGCCTAAAGGACTTCCATGGGAAGATGCTTTACCTCCTTTATTAGGAGAGCCAAAACCTATCGTAGTTCTGCAAGATATGGCAGTAGGTTTTTTTGAATTCTGAGCTTTTTTTAATGCACTAAAAATTTGTTTTTCGCTATGTCCGTTTATATCTAAATAGCTCCAGCCGTAACTTTCAAACCTTTTTTTTGTATTGTCTGATACCGCTAGGTTAGTTGGGCCATCTATCGATATAGAGTTATTATCAAACAATAAAATAAGATTTTTCAATTTTAAATGACCTGCTAGACTCAAAGCCTCATGACTTATACCTTCCATTAAACAACCATCTCCAGCTAGAACATAAGTTTTATGATCTATGAATTTTTTACCAATTTTATCTTTTAAAATTTCTTCTGCTAAAGCAAAACCTACTGCGTTTGAAATGCCCTGACCAAGTGGACCAGTAGTTGTCTCAATACCAGAGTTTGAATGATATTCTGGATGCCCAGCACATACAGAGTCTAGCTTTCTAAAATTTTTTATGTCATCTAAAGAGACACTTTTATATCCAGTTAGATAAAGCAAAGAATACAAAAGCATAGATCCATGTCCCGCTGAAAGAATAAACCTATCTCTGTTGATCCAACTTGGATTTTTTGGATTAAATTTTAAAAAATTCTTAAATAAAACTGTCGCAACGTCTGCCATGCCCATAGGCATCCCTGGATGACCAGAATTTGCCGCCTCTACCGCATCAATAGATAAAAATCTAATTGCGTTAGCTAATTGTTTATGTTCTACTTTCAATTGTTAACCTATCTAGACTAAGATGACTCAGTTTAATAATATAATATATATATGAAATACTTCAGTGAGAAAGAAAAAAAGCTGGAAATGGCTCTGGACAAATTAAAAAAACTTAATTTGGTAGACGAGGAAAGTCTTAAAAATACAGAATTTTTATCTAATCAAAAAAATCAATTAGAAATTGAAAAAAAACAACTTGAAAACAAACACCAAAATTTATTGAATGAACATCATAAACTAAAGGATCAATTAGAGGCTTTAAAAGAAAAAAACTCAAAACATAAAATAGATCAATTAAAATTTAATGAGAAAATTGATGAATTAAACCAGGAAACAGATATTCTGTTAGATGAAATTGACAAATGGCAAATGTAAATATCAAATTTAATGGCAAAGATTTTCTTTTGTCTTGTGATGATGGACAAGAAGAACACTTAGAAGAGTTGGCAAATCATCTTGGTGACAAATTCAACAAGTTAAAATCAGATCTAGGAAATATTGGAGAAAATAAATTATTATTAATTACATCCATAAAAATAATGGATGAATACTTCGAGACAAAAAAGAAAGCAGATATTAACAAAAAAGAAATAGAGAATATTACTGAAAAATTTAAAGAGCTTAAGGCTTTAGCTTACGATTATAAAGACGAAAAAGAAGATGAGACAAAAAATCTCTCCAACAACATTTCCAGATTAGAGGAAGAGATAGAAAATATTAAAAATGAGTACGACAAAATAATTTCAAATACAACTCAACAGATAGAAGAATTTGTTCAAAAAACAAATTTAAAAAACTAATTTTTTTGTTGTGAAAAAAGCTCAAATAAGAAAAATAATATTAAAAAAAAGATTCAATTTTAATTTTAAAAATAAAAAAATTAATTATTTACATTTAATAAAGTTAATAAAAAAGGTAACTAAAAATAAAAAAGTAGGCTTGTATTACCCAATTGGGTCTGAAATTTCTACGTTAGAAATAATTCAATATTTAAGAAAGAAAAAATATACTATATGTTTACCGGTTTTAGAAAAAAATTTTAAAATGTCATTTTATGAATGGAATGAAAAAAGTCCTCTTATAATAAATAATTTTGGTATACCAGAGCCCATCAGATTAAAAAAAATTACACCTTCTATTATTATAATCCCAATGGTCGCTTTTGATGTTAAATTGAATAGACTTGGATACGGTGGAGGATTTTACGATAGATATATAAGCAAACTAGAAAAAACCAAAAAAATCTTAAAAATTGGTCTTGCTCTTTCCTGTCAAAAAATAAATAAAGTTCCGACTAACATATTTGATAAAAAAATGAATTATATACTTACTGAAAATAAAGTTTACAAATGAGAATACTTTTCCTAGGAGATATAGTAGGACCATCTGGCTGTAAAGTTGTCAAAAAGTATTTGCCAGATATAATTAAACAAAAAAACTTAGATTTCGTTGTTGCTAATGGAGAGAATGCTGCGGATAATGGAGTAGGTATAACTGAAAAAATTTCAAATGAGTTATTTCAATGTGGGATAAATGTTATAACAACAGGAAACCATGTTTGGGATCAAAAAGAAACAGTTGAGCATATTGAGAGAGAAAAAAAACTTTTAAGACCTTATAATTTGACTGCACCCACTCCTGGAAAAGGTTTTGAAATTTTTAATAGTAAAAACAACTTTAAAGTAGGTGTTTTAAATTTAATGGGGAATGTTTTTATGAAAAAATGTGATGATGTTTTTATAGAAATAGAAAAATTTTTAAAAACTTATTATTTAAAAAAAAATTATGATTTTTTGATCATAGATTTTCATGGAGAAATAACTAGTGAAAAGATGGCAGTTGGTCACTTATTTGATGGAAAGGCAACTTTAATTACAGGCACTCATACCCATGTTCCAACAAATGATGCAAGAATTCTAAAAAATGGTTCTGCTTACATAACTGACTCAGGAATGTGTGGTGATTACGATTCTGTAATTGGTATGAATAAAGATAACTCAATAAATAAGTTTTATAAAAAAAAAGCTGAAAAACATTTTCCATCTTTAGGATCAGGAACTTTGTCAGGTGTAATTGTTGATTGTTGTATAGAAACAGGTCTAGCTAAGAAAATAAATAGTATTGTAATGGGAGGTGTTCTACAGAATACAAATTAATATGGCGGGACATTCTCATTGGGCTGGAATTAAACATAAAAAAGGAAGAGCAGATAAAGAAAGGTCAAAAATTTTTTCTAAGTTGTCTAGGGAAATTACCGTTGCAGCAAAGCTAGGTGATAAAGATCCTGATATGAACCATAGACTAAGATCGGCAATACAAGCTGCAAGATCAGCTAATATGCCCAAAGATAATATTGACAGAGCCATTGATAAATCAAAATTTAATGATCAATCTAGTTTTGATGAAATAAGGTATGAGGGATTTGGCAATTTTAAAATTGCTGTCATTGTAGAAGCACTAACTGATAATAAAAATAGAACAGCATCAAAAATAAGAGAAATTTTTCAAAAAAATGGTGGCAACTTAGGCACCCAAGGCTCTGCTGCACATAACTTTAAACATCTTGGCATTATTAGAATAGATGCCGAACTAATAGAACCTGATAATATTTTAGAAATAGCAATAAATTCTGGAGCAGATGAGTGTTATTCATACAAGACCTATCATGAAATACATTGCAATAAAGAGAATATCTATGAGGTAAAAAAAATTATGGAAAAAAAAATTAAGAATTTTTTGTCCACAAATATTGAGTGGTATCCATTAAACAAGATTAGCTTAAACAAAGAGCAATTTATTGAAGCTAAAAAGTTTTTAGAATCTTTAGAAGATCACGATGATGTACAAAAGGTATACTCGAACTTAGAAATGTTGGAATAAAAATGTTAATTATAGGCATAGATCCAGGTATAAAAGGAGCTATATGTATTTTAAAAGATGGAAATATTATAGATGTATTTGATATGCCAATAATGCCTGTGGGAAAAAAAAACAAGTCTCAAGTCAATGGTTCACAAATCTATAATGAAATACAAAAAGTAATTTTAAACGAGGATAAAAAGGATATAAAAGTAGTTATAGAACAGGTTTCAGCAATGCCAGGTCAAGGAGTCACTAGCATGTTTAATTTTGGACAATCTTTTGGAGTTCTTAAAGGTATATTTTCTGCTATGCAAATACCCATGGACTTTGTTTCGCCTGTCAAATGGAAAAAGTATTACAATCTTATAAACACCCAGAAAGATTCCAGTAGGACTAAAGCAATTGAGTTTTTCCCATATATTTCCTCTAAATTATCAAGAAAAAAAGACGCTAATAAAGCTGACGCAATATTAATTGCTAGCTTTTACTATCAAAACCAAAAAAAATAAGACAAATTGATGACACATTTTAGTGTGAAAGATTTTTCATGGAAGCAGATATAACTTCTCAAGCAGTTGGTTTAGGTAGCTCTGTTGATTTTTCTTTAATGAGTTTGTTCTTAAGAGCAGATATTATTGTCAAATCAGTGATTATTATATTAATTGCTGCCTCAATATACTCTTGGGCAATTATTATAGAAAAATTTAAAATGTTCAAAAAAATAAATCAAAACACTGTTGAATTTGAGGAAAAATTTTGGAAATCTAAATCTGCGGAGAGCTTTTATAACAATCTTCCTTCTAACAAAGATGATCCCATGTCTAATGTTTTTAGAAAAACAATGCAAACTGTTTTAAAATCTAGATCAAGAAGCAATCTTAATGAAAAATTAACAGGCTTGTTAGAGTCTAATATAGAGTCAGAGATTAATCTTCTGGAAAAAAATTTTTCATTTCTTGCTACTGTAGGTTCAACAGCCCCTTTTATTGGTTTGTTCGGAACAGTTTGGGGTATTATGAATTCATTTCAATCGATAGCTGTCTCAAGAAACACAAGCCTAGCAATCGTTGCACCAGGAATTGCAGAAGCGTTATTTGCAACAGCCTTAGGTTTATTGGCAGCTATTCCAGCTGTGATTGCCTACAATAAATTTAATAATGATTCAAAAAAATATTCTCAAAGATTAGAAAATTTTGCTAAAAGATTTTTATCTATAATTTAACCTATGGCTTTTAGTTTAAAAAAAAATTCTAAAGAACCAATGAGCGAAATAAACGTGACCCCGTTTGTGGACGTTATGCTTGTTCTATTAATTGTATTTATGGTAACAGCGCCATTATTAACAGTTGGTGTTCAGGTCGATCTGCCAGAAAGTTCTGCAGATTCACTACCTGAGGAACAAGAACCATTAACATTAACAATTAATTCCAAGGGTGAAATATTTATACAAGAAGCAAAAGTAGATTATGATAATGTAATTGCGAAAATACTTGCAGTCTCTAAAAATAGAACTGATACAAGAATTTATGTTAGGGGAGATAAAACTATAAATTACGGGAGAGTTTTGGAGGTCATGGGCATGCTTTCAGGATCTGGCTTTACAAAAGTGGCTTTAATTTCAGAACCTTACAAAGAAAGATGAAATTTCATAATCTTTTACAAAAAGATGATAGGTTGATGATAAAGAATGTTGCAATATCTTCTGCATTGCATATTTTTTTAGTTGTTATTACTGCTTTAACTTTTCCTTTCATTGCAAAAAAACCTATAGACCTGCCTCCTCTTATTTCAATAGAACTAATCCAAATTACAGATAAAACAAATATACCATTTGCACCTAAAGCAAAAAAAATAATAGAAAAAGTAAAAGAAAAAGAAAAACTTGTATCTGAACAAGCGCCACCAAAAAAAGTTAAAAAAGAGAAACCTGACTCCATACCATTGCCAGACCAAAATAATGAAATAGTAAAAAAACCAGAAAAAGATGTTCAGAATCCTGAAAAAATTGATGAAGAAGTAAAACAAGTCTCAGAATTTGAAAAAGATGAATTATTTGATCCAAACAATATTGCTGCATTAATTGATAAATCCAAAGAAGAGTCTGCTGAAACAATTAATAAATCAAATAAGATAACTCAATCAAATCAAAAAAATATTACCACAAGTGCATTAACTTTAAGTGAAGAAGATGCTTTAAAAGCACAAATTTTCGGTTGTTGGAGTATACCATTAGGTCTGCCTTATAATGAAAATTTGTTGGTTAGAATTAAACTAAGTTTAAAACCAGATGGTACAGTAATTAATTCTGAAATTCTAGACCATGCAAGAATGAACAAACCTGGGCAAGGCTTTTATAAAGTTCTTGCAGAAAGCGCCTTAAGGGCAATTAGGCTTTGTCAACCTTTGAGAGTACCATCAACAGGATATGAGAGATGGAAAGATCTTCAATTAAACTTTGATGCTAGGGAGATGTTAAAAGGATGAAAAATATTAAATTATATATAATCGCATTATTGTTAATTTTGATACCAAAAACCTCATTTAGTTTAATTGAGGTTGATATTACAAGAGGAAATCTTAACCCATTACCTATAGCAGTATCACCTTTGTTTGTTGAAACAAAGTCAATCAAAGAGTTTCAAAATCAATTAAAAAAAGAAAACATAGGGGAAGAAATCGCAAGTGTTGTCGAAAATAATTTAAAGTCTTCAGGACTTTTTAATCCATTAAAAAAAGAAGCTTTTTTACAAAAACCAGACATTGCTCATTTAAAACCAAGATTTGAGGATTGGTCTTTAATTAAAGCCCAGGCCTTAATTACTGGTGAAGTGAAGTATGAAAATGAAAAACTTAGAGTAGAATTTAGATTATGGGATGTGCTTGCAGGTAAGGAAATGATGGCACTGGCTTTTACAACAGTGCCAGATAATTGGAGGCGAGTAGGCCACATAATAACAGACAAAGTTTATCAAAGATTAACTGGTGAAAAGGGGTATTTCGATACAAGGATCATTTATGTTTCAGAAAAAGGTCCAAAGACCAATAGGGTTAAAAAGTTGGCTATCATGGATCAAGACGGTCATAACACAAAATATTTAACATTAGGTAATGAATTAGTTTTAACCCCAAGATTTAACCCGACAAATCAAATGGTTACTTATTTATCGTATTTTAAAAATTTGCCTAGAGTATATCTGTTAGACATTGAAACAGGGGTTCAAGAGGTTGTTGGTGATTTTCCAGGTATGACTTTTGCACCTAGATTTTCGCCGGATGGAAAAAAAATAATAATGAGTTTTGCAAAAGATGGTAACTCAGATATTTATACAATGGATCTTGAAAATAGAATTGTTGAAAAAATAACTAACCATCCATCAATTGATACCTCACCCTCATTTTCACCAGATGGCAAATATATATGCTTTAATTCAGACAGAAGCGGCTATCAGCAGATATATGTTATGAAGAGCGATGGCTCAAGGGTAAAAAGAATTTCTTTTGGAAAGGGGCTTTATGGAACACCAGTATGGTCTCCTAGAGGTGACTTAATAGCATTTACTAAATTACATAAAGGCAAATTTTATATAGGGGTCATGAGAGTTGATGGAAGTGGCGAAAGATTGTTAACTGAAAATTATTATCAAGAAGCTCCATCATGGTCTCCCAATGGCCGGGTATTAATATTTTATAGGGAAACGAAGTCAGATTCTGAGGGAAAAGGATTTTCAGCTAAATTATGGTCAATAGATTTGACAGGTTATAATGAGAGAATGGTTGATACAGAAACTGACGCCTCAGACCCATCCTGGTCGTCATTATTAAGTGAATAATAATGAAAAATTTACTAAAACTTATTAAATTCTTGATTTTTAAGCTTGAAAGATCTATTTAGGTGTGAAAAGATCAATATTTATATTTAAGGAGCAGTAATGAAACTAAACAAAATTTTTAAAAACATCCTTTTAATCGTATTTGCAGGAATTATATTGTCTGCATGTGCAACAAAAAAAGTAACAAACCAAATGCAGGGGGATGTTTACACTGGTAAGGATACAGTTGAATATCTGGCATCAGGAGTACCGGACAGAGTTTTCTTTGCAACTAATGAGTCAGTCTTAACAACTGCTTCTAGAGAAACATTGAGAAAACAAGCTGCTTGGTTAAGAAAAAATTCAAAAGTCAACGTTGTATTGGAAGGTCATGCAGATGAAAGAGGAACTAGAGAATACAACCTTGCTTTAGGTGAAAGAAGAGCTAATGCTGCTAAAGATTATTTAATGACTTATGGAATATCTGGTAACAGAATATCAGTAATAAGTTATGGTAAAGAAAGACCAGTAGACTCAGGATCAAATCCATTAGCTTGGTCAAAAAATAGAAGGTCTGTAACAGTAAAAGCAAACTAATTATTTAAAAATTAAGACCCTAGTTTTAGAAAAAACTAGGGTCTTTTTTTTGCCATCATTATAAATATTAATTAAATAATGTTTTTAAATAAAATTTTTTATATAAAAATTTTTCATTTGTTTTTAATTTTTAGCATTTTTATTTCTCCATTAAGTGCTGATGAGGATACCCTTGCAATCTTGGAAAAATTGAAACAAGATGTTAAAACTTTAGAGAAAGCTGTCTATACGCAGTCATCAGAAAATATTACCAACACTAGTTCAGTTTTAAGCAACAATGATGAAGATGTTCTAACTAGGCATTTATTAAAATTATCAGAAATAGAGCAGCAGTTTCAACAGTTGACGAATAAGTTCGAGGAAATTAATTTTAAGATCGACAAGCTGTCTAGCAGACTATCTAAAGTGCAAGCTGATAATCAACTAAGGTTTCAAGAGCTTGAAGTTGCCAATGTCAACAATGTGGTTAATTCAGAACCTGATAAAACTTTACCTGGGTCGTCTCAACCTCAAGATCTAGGTGCAATTACTTACAAGGATACTGAAACACAAGATTTAGTTCAAAAGACACAATCGGTTGAAACAACAAGCAGTGTAGTTACAGAAAATTTTATAAGCGAAGAAAAAATTTTACCTAAAACAGATCCAAAAGAGCAATACAATTTTGCAACCAGTTTTTTAAAACAAGGTGACTACACCACAGCTGAAAGAGCTTTGAGAGAATTCGTAATTGATAATCCAGAACATAATTTAGCAGGGAATGCACAATATTGGTATGCAGAAACTTTCAGAATAAGACAATTGTATACTGATGCAGCGTCAGCATATTTAGAGGGTTATCAAAAATATCCAAAAAGTGAAAAGGCAGCTATAAATTTACTTAAGCTTGGAGTATCATTAGTTCAAATTGGAGAAAAAGATCAAGGTTGTTTAATGATTAAAGGAGTAAAAAAGGAATATCCAAAAGCTAAACAATCTGTTCTTCAAAAAGCTAAATATGAAGAGAAAAAGTTTGACTGTCAAAAACAAAGTTCATAAAAAAATTTTAAGTCACCTTAAAAATAAAGAATTTAAAAAAATTTATATAAATTTTGAAAAATTTTTAAAATATAAAAAAATTGGCTCTTTTGTTGTCGCTTTATCAGGTGGTTCAGACAGTCTTGCATTAGCATACTTTTCAAAATGTTTTCAAATTTTAAATAATAAAAAAATCTATTATGTTCATGTTGATCACAAAATAAGAAAAAACTCATCTAAAGAAGCTAGAGATTTAAAACATTTTGTCAGTAAATATCAAATTAATTGTGAAATACTATCTTGGAAAAAAATTAAAGAAATAAGAACAACCCAAGAAAATGCAAGAATAGCTAGATATAGTTTGCTGGAAAAATTCTGCAAAACAAAGAAGATTAATGCAGTATTGTTAGCTCATCATCAAGATGACCTTTATGAAAATTTTTTCATTAGAATGTTGAGAGGTTCAGGCATTAGAGGCCTAACATCATTTTCATCAAAAGATACTTTGATAAGTAGAGGTTTGAAAGGCTATAGACCTTTCCTAAATATTCCAAAAAAAACACTACTAAAAGTTACTAATAAAGTATTTAGCTATTATATTGACGATCCATCTAATTATAATAATCAGTTTTTAAGGATTAGAGTAAGAAATTTATTAAGAAAACTAGAAATTGATGGTTTTGATAAGAAAAAATTTGATTTAACTTATTGTAATTTACACTCTGCTAACGAGACATTGAAATTTTATTCAGATCAGAATATTTCTAACAATACGAATTATTTAAATAAAAGTGTCAAAGATACATTAGTCTTAAATTCTAAATTTTTTAGACAACCTAATGAAATTGTACTTAGATCACTATCAACCTTAATTTCAAAAATAAACAATAAATACTACTACCCCAGAGGTAAATCCATGCTAAAAAAAATCTATGAAATCAAAGATAATTCTTTTAAAAAAACCACTTTTGGTGGCTGTATTATTGAGAGAATTAATAATACAACACTAATTTACCCTGAAAACATAAAATAAACTAATTTATGTTACAATTTAGCACTTGTTTAATATAGAATAATTCTTAATTTAAGGCTTGATATGAATTTTAAAAATTTAGCTATGTGGGCGATAATAGTCGTTCTGACTATTGGACTCTATAATATGTTTAAAAACCCACAAAATATTAAATCAGCAAATAATGAAAAAATTATTTTCTCAGAATTTTTGAAGGAAGTTAATAATGGAAGAGTTGTAGAGGTTCAGATACAGGGTAATAACATAAAAGGTGTAATGGCTAATGGTAAAACTTTTACTACTTACTCTGCAAATTATCCAAATTTGGTAGAAAAGTTATCTGAAAGTGGAGTTAGTATTTCAGCTGTTCCAACAGACGAAAAAATGCCATCACTCCTTGGAGTTCTTCTATCCTGGTTTCCAATGTTGCTTTTAATTGCAGTTTGGATTTTCTTTATGAGACAAATGCAAGGTGGCAAAGGTGGAGCTATGGGCTTTGGAAGATCTAAAGCAAAGATGATGAACGAAGTTAAAGGAAAAGTTACATTTAATGATGTAGCAGGTGTAGAAGAAGCGAAAGAAGAAGTTGAGGAAGTTGTTGAGTTTTTAAGAGACCCAAAAAAATTTAGCAGATTGGGAGGAAAAATACCTAGAGGATGTCTTTTAGTAGGCCCCCCAGGAACTGGTAAAACTTTATTAGCGAGAGCTATAGCTGGAGAAGCAGGAGTTCCTTTCTTTACAATATCTGGATCAGATTTTGTTGAAATGTTCGTTGGGGTAGGAGCGTCAAGAGTAAGAGATATGTTTGAACAAGGTAAAAAACATTCTCCGTGCATTATTTTTATAGATGAGATCGATGCTGTAGGTAGAAGTAGAGGAGCTGGTTTAGGAGGTGGCAATGATGAAAGAGAGCAAACCCTTAACCAATTGCTAGTCGAGATGGACGGATTTGATACAAATGAGGGTGTAATAATTATTGCAGCTACTAATAGACCAGATGTATTAGACCCAGCCTTATTGAGACCCGGAAGATTTGATAGACAAGTCGTTGTTTCTAACCCGGATATCATAGGAAGAGAAAAAATACTTAAAGTGCATGCAAAAAAAATATCTATGTCTCCGGATGTAAATTTAAGAACTGTTGCTAGAGGAACCCCAGGTTTTTCTGGTGCAGATTTAGCAAATCTTGTAAATGAAGCTGCTCTATTAGCGGCAAGAAAAAATAAGAGAATTGTAACATCACAAGAATTTGAAGAAGCCAAAGATAAAGTAATGATGGGTGCAGAGAGAAGATCAATGGTTATGACAGAAGAAGAGAAAAAATTAACTGCATATCATGAGGCAGGCCATGCTATCGTTACTCTTAATGAAAAAGCAGCATATCCCATACACAAAGCAACAATAATTCCAAGAGGAAGAGCTTTGGGAATGGTAATGCAATTACCAGAAAGAGATGAAGTATCTCAAACAAGAGAACAATTACATGCTCAAATGGCAATTGCTATGGGAGGAAGAGTAGCTGAGGAAATTATTTTCGGAGATGACAAAGTTACAACTGGAGCTTCTAGTGATATTGAACAAGCTACAAAAAGAGCTAGAGCTATGGTGATGAGAGCTGGCTTAAGCAAAGAATTAGGTCCTATACTTTATGGGGAAAACGAGGAGGAAGTTTTTCTTGGAAGATCTGTTGCTAGACAACAAAATATGTCAGAAGAAACTGCTAGAAAAGTTGATGCTGAGATTAAAAGATTTGTAGATATGGGATATGAAAGAGCTAAAAAAATTCTTAAAGAAAAAATTGAGGATTTACATAAGTTGGCTAAAGCACTTCTGCTCTATGAAACTTTAACAGGTTCTGAAATAGAGGATTTAATTAATAAAAATGTCTATCCACCTAATAAAGAAGACTTAAAAGTTGAGGAAGATAATTCAGGCTCAGCACTAGGATCAATTGGTTTGAAACCTAAAATAGTTCACTAAATTAATGTCAAAATATTACACTAGAGCGTGTAATTTTTATTACGGTAAATCTTCATCAGAAATGCTTAAGTTAAAAAAAACACTTCCATTGCATGGTAATAAAGAATTATCTTTTGATACAGTTGAAATTTTAACCAGAAAAAAAAAAAGAAAAATAAACATTAATATTATTAATTCGTTAAGTTTTGATCTAAAAAAAAAAATAAAAGAAGACTTAAAGAAAATCACAAAAAAAAAATCATTTTGTAAGATTAGCTTAAAAGAACCATTATTGATTGGAATATTAAATCTCACACCTGATAGTTTTTCAGATGGAGGAAAATATAATCAAATTGGCTCAGCATTAAAAAGAGTGAAATCACTATTAAAAGCTGATTGTAAAATTATTGATATAGGAGGAGAGTCAACCCGACCGGGATCTAAAGATATTGATGAAAATATTGAATGGAAAAGAATAAAGAATTTACTTAAAAAAATTAGAAATTATAAATTTTTGTTATCTTTAGATACTAGAAAAACTTTTGTTATGCATAAAGCTTTAAGATATAAACTTAATATTGTTAATGATGTTTCTGGCTTTTCATACGATACCAAAACTATCGATTTTCTTAAAAGAACAAAACTCCCTTTGATCATCAATCATTCAAAAGGAGAACCAAAGACGATGCAAAGAAAACCTTCTTACAAGAATGTTCTTCTCGAAATATATGACTTTTTTGAAAAAAAAATTGAGCTTTTAAGAAAAGCTGGAATAAAGCATAACAATATTATTTTAGATCCAGGAATAGGTTTTGGAAAAAACTTGAAACATAATATTACCATAATGAACAATATTTCTATCTTTCACTCTTTAGGTTTTCCTATAATGTTAGGTTCTTCTAGAAAAAGATTTATAAAATATATTTCTGGTAAGAATGATAGCAATATCAGACTTGGAGGCACATTAGCATCATCCATTCATGCTATTATGAATGGAGTTCAAATAATGAGAGTTCATGACTTTAATGAAATTTCTCAAGGATTAAAGGTTTTTAAATCTATTAACAATTAAGATGGCAAAAAAATATTTTGGTACTGACGGAATTCGAGGAAAAGTTAATAAAGGAAATATCAATGGTGAAATGTTTTTTAAATTTGGTTTAGCAGCTGGAACTTATTTTAAAAATCTAAGAAAATCTAAACAAGTGGCAATTATTGCAAAAGATACAAGATTATCAGGTTATACATTAGAGCCCGCACTTGTCTCAGGTCTTGCATCAGCTGGAATGCACGTATTTTTATTGGGACCTTTGCCAACTAATGGGCTTGCAATGTTAACAAAAAAAATGAAAGCAAATATGGGAATTATGATAACTGCATCTCATAACCCCTATTACGACAATGGTTTAAAACTCTTTGGTCCAGATGGATTAAAACTGTCAGATAGAATTGAAATGAAAATTGAAAAACTTATAGACTCTAAAATAATAAAAAATTTATCTAACCCTAAAAAATTGGGTAGAGTTAAAAGGTTAGAAAACGCAAATGATGACTATATTAAAATTCTAAAAAAAAATTTTCCTAATAATTTTAATCTAAAAAAAATGAGAATTGCAATAGATTGTGCAAATGGTGCTGGATATAAATCAGCCCCAAATCTTTTAAAATCACTAGGTGCAAAAATTTATGAGACTGGAACTTCACCCAATGGATTTAATATAAACTCAAAATGTGGATCGACTTTTCCAAAAAAAATACAATCATTCGTAAGAAAAAATAAAGCACACATTGGTATATCTTTAGATGGTGACGCAGACAGGGTAATATTAGCAGATGAAAGAGGTAAAATAATAGATGGAGACCAAATTATTGGAATGTTAGCTACAAGATGGAAGAGAAAAAAAATATTAAAAGGTGGTGTAGTTGGAACCTTAATGTCAAATTATGGACTACAAAAATATTTCAAAAATAAAAAAATAAAATTCTTAAGGGCAAAAGTTGGTGACAGATATGTAAAAGAAAAAATGCAGAAAAATAAATTTAATTTGGGAGGTGAGCAATCAGGACATATTATTTTAGGGAAATTTGCAACTACTGGGGATGGCCTATTGGTTGCTTTAGAAGTATTGTTTGCAATGAGAAAAGGCAAAAAGGCTAGTGAAATTTTTAATGTATTTAAACCAACTAAACAATTATTGGAAAATATTACTGTTAAAGATAAATCAATCATAGATACTCTTAAATGTAAAAATGCTATCAAAAAAGCCTCCAAAATAATTAAAAAGCAAGGAAGAATTTTGGTAAGAAAATCTGGCACAGAACCTAAGATAAGAATAATGGTTGAAACAGATAATAATAAATTATTATTAAATTGTATAAATATTGTTAAAAGATCTTTGAATTAATTTGAAAATAAAATCTAAAGTACTAGTAATTGCAGGATCAGACTCTTCTGGAGGAGCAGGTATTCAAGCAGATATTAAAACTATTACAGCGCTTGGTTCTTATGCAATGACAGCAATTACTGCGGTCACATCTCAAAATACTGTTGGAATAAATTCGATAATTCCAATCCCAGTAAATGTAATTTCAAAGCAAATTGAATTTACATCAAGAGATATAAAACCAGATGTGATTAAAATAGGAATGTTGCATTCTGAAAGTGTTATTAAAACAGTTCTAAAATCATTAAATAAATTAAACATTAAAAAAATTATACTTGATCCTGTGATGGTAGCAAAAGGAGGTCAAAGATTAGTTAATAAAAAATCAATCAAATTATTGAAAAATAATTTGTTAAAAAAAGTTACATTAGTTACCCCCAATGTTCCTGAGGCAGAAGTTCTCTCAGGTATTTCTATAAAAACAGTTGAAGATATGGTTTATGCTGCGAAAAGAATAAATATTTTAGGTGCAAAAAATGTTTTAATAAAAGGTGGTCATCTAAGTACAAAGAAAATTCACGACGTACTTTTAAGTAATAATAAAGTAGAGATATTCAATAGCAAAAAAATAGTAACAAAAAATACCCACGGGACCGGTTGTACGCTTTCAAGTGCAATTGCTACATTTTATTCATGTGGAAAAACTATAAAGAAATCTTGTGAGCTAGGAATAAATTATGTTAACCGTGCTATAATGTTAGGACCAAATTATGGTAAAGGCCATGGACCAATTAATCATATAAATAATATAGAAATAAAAAAAATTAAATGAAAAATGTTGCAGTAGTTGGATCTCAATGGGGTGATGAAGGAAAAGGAAAAATCGT
The DNA here is from genome assembly GCA_902583455.1 of uncultured Pelagibacteraceae bacterium. Lineage (GTDB taxonomy): Bacteria > Pseudomonadota > Alphaproteobacteria > Pelagibacterales > Pelagibacteraceae > Pelagibacter. The sequence goes on from CACHVY010000003.1 coordinate 71,217, forward strand.
AGATTGGTTGTCTAGTGAAGCTGATATTGTAGTTAGATTTCAAGGAGGCCATAATGCTGGTCATACGCTGGTGATAGATGGTATTACGTACAAGTTAAGACTTTTACCATCAGGAATAGTAAGAAAAGACAAAATTTCAATAATTGGAAATGGTGTGGTGGTTGATCCTTGGGCTTTGTTAGATGAAATTGATGAGATTAAATCTAAGGGTGTTAAAGTTAGTCCAGAAAATCTAATAATATCTGACTCTGCAAATTTAATATTGCCATTTCATAAAGAAATGGATGAAATTAGAGAGGACGCTGCAGGAAATGCTAAAATTGGAACTACCAGACGAGGTATTGGACCAGCATATGAAGACAAAGTTGGCAGAAGATCAATAAGAGTAATGGACTTAGTATCTGAGGAAAATTTAGACCATAGGCTTGAAACTGTATTGCTACATCATAACGCTATAAGAAAAGGACTGGGGAAAAAGGTCTACAAAAAAGATAAGTTAAAAAAGGATTTATTAAAAATTGCTCCAGAAATTTTAAAATATTCAAAACCAGTATGGAAAAAAATAGATGAATTTAAATCTCAAAACAAAAAAATTTTATTTGAAGGTGCACAAGGGGTTCTTTTAGATGTTGATCACGGTACCTATCCATTTGTAACTTCTTCCAATACTGTTGCGTCTTCAGCTGCCACTGGTTCAGGTTGTGGGCCAAATTCCATAAATTATGTTTTAGGTATAACAAAAGCTTACACAACTAGAGTTGGAGAAGGACCTTTTCCCACAGAATTGAAAGATAAAATTGGTGAAGAACTTGGTACTAAAGGTAAGGAGTTTGGAACAGTAACTAGCAGAAAAAGACGTTGTGGTTGGTTTGATGGGGTTTTAGTTAGACAAACAATTAAAATTTCAGGAATTAACGGAATAGCCCTAACTAAGCTCGATGTTTTAGATGATTTAGATCATGTGAAAATGTGTGTTGCATATGAATTAGATGGAAATAAGATTGATTATTTACCAGCAGCAGTTGACGATCAATTAAAAGTAAAGCCGATCTATAAATCTTTTGAAGGCTGGAAAACTTCTACAAAAGGAATAAAAAATTTTAAAGATTTGCCTGAAAATGCAAAAATATATATTCGTGAATTAGAGCAATTTATAGAAACTAAAGTATCAAGTATCTCAACTAGCCCTGAAAGAAATGATACTATCTTAATTGTAGATCCCTTTAAAGATTAATTAGCAGGTAATAAATTTTTAGAGTTAGCTGAGTTAAGCATATGTTTTTGAAGTTTTTCAAATGCTTTATTCTCAATTTGTCTTATTCTTTCTCTACTAATTTTAAATTTTTTACTCAAGTCCTCTAAAGTTTTTGGACTATCAGTCAAACGTCTTGAATACAAAATTTCTTTCTCTCTTTCGTTAAGAATTTTTATTGAGTCTTTTAATAGATCTTTTCTTTGCTCCATTTCTTCTTGATGAGCAATTTTTAGATCATGGTCCATTGATTTATCGACTACCCAATCTTGCCATTCATCCCCATCTTCACCAATTGGTGCATTCAATGATTGTTCTTTACCCGACAATCGTCTATTCATTGAAACAACTTCGTCTTCACTTACATCTAAAGTTGATGCAATTTTTTTAACGTCTTCATCTTTTAAATCTCCTTCATTTTTAGGAGCAATTTGATTTTTTAATTTTTTTAAATTGAAAAATAACTTTTTTTGAGCTGTGGTAGTACCTATTTTTACTAAACTCCAAGATCTCAAAATATATTCTTGTATAGCAGCCTTTATCCACCACATAGCATATGTTGCAAGTCTAAAACCTTTTTCAGGTTCAAATTTCTTAACAGCTTGCATTAGACCCACGTTGCCTTCTGATATTATTTCATTTAAGGGTAAACCATATCCCTTATAGCCCATTGCAATTTTGGCAACTAATCTCAAGTGACTTGTAACTAATTTTTCTGCAGATTTAACATTACCCGTATTTTTCCAATTTTTTGCTAACATGTACTCTTCTTCTGCATCAAGCATAGGAAACTTTTTGATTTGCTCTAAATATAACGATAAACCACCTTCGTTGGTTAAAGCTGGATATTTGAATGTTGAACTACTCATTTGTAAGACTTATTTAATTAATTTTTTTAAATTTACAATGTATAAAATTTTAAGCATTTCTTAGGCTTTTTAGAATATTTTCAAGATCATTGGGTAATTTAGATTTAAAATTCATTCTTTTATTTTTAGTCGGATGTGTGAATCCTAAGCTGACGGCATGTAAAAATTGCCTGTCTAAATTCATGATTTTTTTTTCCAAGTCTTTATTTATATTTTTTATTTTTTTAAATTTCTTTTTATATTTTTGATCACCAACTATGTTGTTACCTTTATAACTCATATGAACTCTTATTTGATGGGTTCTTCCAGTTTCTAATTTACACTCGATTAAACTAAAAGTGGGAACTGTTTCTTTTTCGAATATTTCAAGCGTTTTATAATTTGTAATTGAATTTTTCCCTTTCGAAAAACTAACAGACATTAATTGTCTATTTTTGGAGCTTCTTGTTATTAAAGTTTCTATTCTCCCATTACTGGGTCTAAGTTTTCCCCAAACTAAAGTTTGATATTTTCTTTCTATTGAGTGTTCACTGAATTGATTTGACAAATTTTCATGCGTAAAATTGTTTTTTGCTATTACCACCAATCCTGAAGTATGTTTGTCAATTCTATGAACGATACCTGGTCTTAGTTCACCATTAATATTTGACAATTTTTTTTTATAATTAATTAGTGCGTTAACAAGTGTTTTGTCTTTATTACCCGCTCCTGGATGCATTGATATGTCTGCCTTTTTATTTAACACAAGCAAATCATTGTCCTCATAAATTATCTCAATTTTATATTCAAATGGTTTAAGGTTTACTTCTTCAGGCTCAGGAATTATTAAGCTAATTTTATCGTTTATTTTGATTTTTTTAGAGGGATCATCATTAAGTTTATTGTTTATACTTAAATTTTTTTTAAGTATTAGATTCTTGATTTTAGATCTACTTAAATCTTTTTCATATTTATTTATAAATTGATCTACCCTAAGAATATCATCCTGTGTCCCTACTAATAAATTAATGATTTTTTTCATAAATTACTATATTAATACTTTATGCGCTCGTAGCTCAACTGGATAGAGCGCCAGATTTCGGCTCTGGAGGTTCAGGGTTCGACTCCTTGCGAGCGCACCAAATATTATTCACCTATATTAATTAATGTCCCTTTATCACGTGCCTTATTAAAAGAATAGTAAAATAGGGAAACTCCTAAAAATAGATAAAAAATGTTTAAATATATTGCAGACATTATACTTGAATAGTCTACAGTATTATTTACTAAAATTGATCTTGCTTCCTCAAAAATATAAACCAAAGGTAATAACTTTGCTACAGTTTGAAAAAACTCGGGCAATATTTCAATCGGATAATAAATACATCCCAAAGGTGCTAATAAAAAAAGCGATGACCATGCAATGTTTTCAAACGCAGGCCCATATCTCAGTAGACCTGATGAAACAAATAAGCCTAAAGTAATCCCAAATGCATATAAACTAAAAAATAATAAAAAAAGAGGCGCGCCAAGATCTAAAATTGATATACCAAATAATGGTGAGGTAATTAATATTGCAGGTACCAAACCTATCAAAGTTCTTAAAAGAGCTGTCAAAACTAACGATATAATTATTTCACTTATACGAAGAGGGGCAATAAATAAATTTGTAAAATTTCTACTCCAAATCTCCTCTAAAAATAACATATTGAAACTTATGCTTGATCTAAATAAAAAATCATAAAGAATTGCACAACTTAGTATGACCCCAACAGTATTATTGTAGTAATCACTATACACTGTAAAAAATTTTGAAATAAACCCCCAAAGGATAATTTGAATTGTAGGCCAATAAATTAAGTCTAAAATTCTTGGTAGAGAACCTTTTATTAAAAAAAAGTGTCTTAAGAAAAGTCCTAAAATTCTATTATAACTCATTTTTAGTTCTATTAAGTTTTAAAAAAACTTCTTCTAAGTTTTTTTTACCATGTTTATTAATAATTTCTGACGGCGTGCCTCTGTCTATAATTTTTCCGTCTTTCATCATTAAAATACTTTTGCAAAGCCTTTTTACTTCATCCATATTATGGGAAGCAAGCAAGATTGACATTTTTTTTTCTGATGAAATTTTTTCTATAAAAGTTCTGACAAAATCTCCTGTTTCAGGATCTAATGAAGCTGTTGGCTCATCTAATAATAAAATGTCTGGATCATTAACTACTGCTTTTGCAAGACTGACTCTATTTTTTTGGCCTGAAGAAAGTTCACCAGTTTTTTTATTTATAAACTCACCCAATCTTAATGTTTCGGTAAGATAATCAATACGATTATTTATATCATGAACAGAATATAATTTACCATAAACCATTAGATTTTCTTTGACAGTAAGTTTTTTTGGTAACTCAATATAAGGAGAAATAAAATTCATTTTTTTTAGAAGATTTATTCTATTCTTTTCAACATTAAGACCATTTATTATAACCTCACCGCTTGTTGGTTTTAATAAGCCCAACATCATACCAATTGTTGTAGTTTTGCCGCAACCATTTGGACCTAGTAAACCGAGAATTTCACTTTCGTTTATACTAAAACTAATTTCTTTTACAGCTTTAAAACTTGAAAAATTTTTAGATAAATTATTTACGCTTACCAAAGTATTCATTTATTTATTTGAGGAAGCTTTTTGCAGCCTGTCATTTATTGCTAACCCAATCCCTTTATTTTCTATTTTTTCAACAGCAATTTTTTTATATCCTTTTTTTTTAATAATTCTTAAAACAGAATACAGGTTTCTTGCCGCCTCTTTTAAATTTTTGTTTTTACTAAGATAATGAAAATTTTTATTACTATTTTTTCTTTTTTTAATTAGTATAAATGCCTCATCTTGACTTGCTTCTTTACAGTTCATTCTTAACGGTATACCCGGAGAATAATGTAATCTATTTTGACCTGGTACTTTCATATAAGTTTTTTTTCTGTAAAATAACTTTCTTTTTAATGCTTTACTTAATTTATTAATATCTATACTGCCAATACGAAGGACTTCAGGCTTACCTATTAAATTTATAATTGTAGACTCTAAACCAATCTTAGAAAGACCTCCCTCAATAATATATTTTATTTTTTTACCAAACTCTTCTTTTACATGGTTTTTTGTTACAGGACTTACTCTTGATGAAATATTTGCGCTAGGAGCAGCCAATGGATAATTTAAAATTTTCAAAAGACTTTTAGCTCTAGGATGTGATGGAAATCTAACAGCAAGTGTTTTTTTCTTATTTGTTACAAATTTTGAAATTTTACTATCCTTTTTTAATTTTAAAATAAACGTTAATGGACCTGGACAAAATTTATTATAAAGATCTGTAAAATTTTTATTTAAAATACAATCTCTTTTTAACATTTCAAGACTGTCATAATGAACTATCAAGGGATTATTTTTTGGCCTTTTTTTTAATTTGAATATTTTTAATACAGCCTTACTGGAGTAAGCGTTAGCAGCTAGTCCATAAACGGTTTCTGTTGGCATACCTATACAATTGTGTTTATCGAGGAAATATTTACCTTTTTTAATATTTGAAAGATTATTATTCATGTAATAATAAAACTAATATATGAAAGATAAAAATTTACCAGATGATATTAAAGCAAAGTCACTAGATGAATTAAGAGAAATTCTCAATAGTTTATTAACTAAAATCGAAACATCTCCAAATTTGGAAAATTCTGCTGATGATTACCAAAAATTAATTAAAGTTAACAATTTAATAGAAAAAAAATTTCAATCTCTCTCAAAAGAAATTAGCAAAAATTCAAAATCAAAAATTGACGAAATTATAAAAAATGCAAAAAAAACTAAATAAAGTTGCAAAGGATACTAATACTTTCTTAAAAAATTATCTCAGAAATCAGAAACAAACAAAATTAATAGATCCAATCAAATATGGATTGTTTCCTGGTGGAAAAAAAATAAGGGTAAAAATTTTAGTTGATATAGGTAAGATTTTATCAGTTCCTTACAGACATTTAATTAGAATCGGGGCTGCCATAGAGTGTATTCATGCATATTCATTAATTCACGATGATTTACCATGTATGGATGATGATGACATAAGAAGAGGAAAGTTAACTGTTCATAAAAAATATGGAGAGTCGACAGCTGTTTTGGCAGGTAATTCACTTTTAACAATGGCTTTTGAAATAATTAGTGAAAAAAAATTCCCTATACAAGATAAAAAGAAAAATCAGCTTGTTCATATTCTTGCAGCTAGCTCAGGTCATACCGGAATAGCGGGCGGACAGTTTCTTGATTTAAGTTTTGAAAGACAAAGAATAGGAAAAAGTAAAATATTAGAAATGCAATTAAACAAAACTGGTAAGTTATTTATGTTCTCAACTTTAGCTCCAGCAATTTTGAGTAATAAGAAAAATATATTTAAAAAATTTTCTAATTTAGGTCTAGAGATAGGTTTATTATTTCAAATAATTGATGATTTGTTAGATTTTAAGGGAAATGCAAAAAAATTAGGCAAAAAAATTCACAAAGACAAGAAAAAAGGTAAAGCAACTTTAATAAGTTTACTCGGATACAAAAATACTGTTAAGTACTGTAATTTTAAAAAAAATAAAATATTTAGAGATTTAAAAAACTTAAAGAAAAGCAATGATTTAAAAGATACAATTGAATTTATTGTTAATAGAGAAAAATGAAAAAATATAAGTTTTTAGATAAAGTAAAATTTCCATCCGATGTTAGAAAATTAAAATTAAGTGAACTTAAAGTGCTTTCAAATGAAGTAAGAGAGGAACTAATTGATGCTGTTTCTGTTACTGGAGGTCACCTAGGAGCTGGATTAGGTGTGGTTGAACTCAGTGTTGCTTTACACTATGTTTTTGATACTCCAAATGATAAATTAGTTTGGGATGTGGGACATCAATCCTATCCGCACAAAATTCTAACTGGACGTAAAGAAAAAATTAGAACTTTAAGACAAGGAAATGGCTTATCCGGTTTCACAAAAAGATCAGAGAGCGAATATGATCCTTTTGGTGCAGCTCATAGTTCCACATCTATTTCTGCAGCACTTGGTATAGCAACAGCTAATAAACTATCAAAAAAAAATGATAATGTAGTTGCAGTAATTGGAGATGGAGCAATTAGTGCCGGCATGGCTTATGAGGCAATGAATAATGCCGGAACTTCAAAAACAAAAATGATAGTTATTTTAAACGACAATGATATGTCAATTGCAAAACCTGTTGGAGCAATGAGAACATATCTAGCAAAATTATTTACAGGCAAGATGTATTTTAGTTTTAGGGAAACTGTAAAATTAATTATTTCATCGTTTTCTAAAAGATTTAGTAAAAAAGCTGGACAAGCTGAAGATTTTTTTAGAAGTGCTGTCACGGGAGGCACCTTATTTAATTCATTAGGATTTTATTATGTAGGTCCAATAGATGGTCATGATATAGAAACACTTGTTTCAGTTTTAAAAAACGCAAAAAACAGTAATTTTAATGGACCTATAATGATACATATCAAAACTGAAAAAGGGAAAGGCTATCAATTTGCAGAGAAGTCAAATGATAAGTTTCACGGAGTTTCAAAATTTAATGTCAAAACAGGAGTTCAGCAAAAGTCAAAAGCAACTGTGCCATCTTATACTAAAGTTTTTGCTGAAACATTAATTAAACATGCAGAGAGAGATAGTAAAATAATTGGAGTTACAGCAGCTATGCCATCTGGTACTGGGATGGATTTATTTGGAAAAAAATTTCCCGAAAGAATGTACGATGTTGGAATAGCTGAACAGCACGCGGTCACATTTTCTGGGGGATTAGCAACCGAGGGATACAAACCTTATGCTGCTATATATTCTACTTTTTTACAAAGGGCTTATGATCAAGTTGTGCATGATATTGCAATTCAAAGCTTACCAGTTAGATTTGCAATTGATAGAGCTGGATTAGTTGGAGCTGACGGCCCGACGCACGCAGGTTCATTTGATATTACATTTTTATCTACATTGCCAAATTTTGTTGTGATGGCAGCTAGTGATGAGTCAGAGTTAGTTAAGATGATTAATACCTCGGTTGATATAAATGAAAGACCAAGTGCCTTTAGATACCCAAGAGGTAATGGGTTTGGAATTATCCTTCCAGATATAAGTGAAAAAATTGAAATTGGAAAAGGCAGAATAATTCAAGAGGGAAAAAAAATAGCTTTAATTAATTTTGGAGCACGATTAAATGAGTGCAAAATTGCAGCACAAAATTTGGAGAAAAAAGGCTTAAGCATAACTATTGTAGATGCAAGATTTTGTAAGCCACTTGATGAAAATTTAATGTGGCAAGTTGCTAGAAATCACGAAATATTAATTTCAATTGAGGAGGGCTCAATAGGTGGATTTGGTTCTCACTTGAGTAAGTTTTTATCCGATAAATCTTTATTAGAAAAAATAAAATTCAGATCTATGATTTTGCCTGATAGATTTATAGAGCATAATGATCCAAAAAAAATGTATGAAGAGGCTGGTTTAGATAGCCAGGCAATAGAAAACAAAATTTACGAAATAATTGACTCTAAAATTCTAGCTCAAAAGCAGAATTAGTTACCGCACTGAGCTTTATTCATTAAATAATGATCGAGTAATACGCAATGCATCATTGCTTCACCAATAGGGACTGCTCTTATTCCAACACATGGGTCGTGACGCCCTTTGACTGATATAGAAGTATTTTTTCCGAATTTATCAATAGTTTTTCTAGAGGATAGAATCGATGAAGTTGGTTTTACAGCAAAAGACACTATTATTTCTTGTCCACTAGATATACCTCCAAGTATACCTCCAGCTTTATTTGATTTAAATTTGATATTTTTTCCTTTTGAAATAATCTCATCAGAATTTTCTTCACCAGTTAATTGAGCTGAATTCATACCAGATCCTATATTTACTCCTTTAACTGCATTAATACTCATCATTGCTGATGCTAAATCCATATCAAGCTTTGCATAGATAGGTGCTCCTAGCCCAACTGGCACACCCCTTGCTCTGACTTCTATAATTGCGCCACATGATGAACCTGATTTTCTGATAGCCAACAAATATTTTTCCCATAACTTTATAATTTTTTTATCTGGACAAAAAAATGGATTTTTCCCAATTTCTTTATCATTCCATCTAGTTACATCACAACCTAATATTCCAAGTTGCGTAACCGCTCCTACGACTTTATATTTTTTCCCTATTTTTTTTTCTAAAACTTTTTTTGCTATTGCTCCAGCGGCTACTCTAGAGGCAGTTTCTCGTGCTGACTGTCTACCACCTCCTCGGTAATCTCTAATCCCATATTTTTTAAAATATGTAAAATCTGCGTGACCAGGTCTAAATTTATTTTTTATGGTTTCGTAGTCTCTTGACCTCATATCCTTGTTATAAATAATTAGTGATATAGGGGTCCCTGTTGTTTTTCCTTCAAAAACTCCTGATAATATCTCAACTTTATCATCTTCTTTTCTTTGTGTAGTAAACTTTGATTGCCCTGGTTTTCTTTTATTTAGTTCTTTTTGAATATCTTCCTGCTTTAAAGCTACATTGGGCGGACAACCATCAACAACACATCCTATAGCAGGCCCATGTGACTCTCCCCATGTAGTAAAACGAAAAAACTTTCCAAAAGTATTAAATGACATTATTGTATTATATAAATTATTTTGTTTAAATTATGAATCAAAAAAACTCTCTTGGACTAGATATTTGCTTTAAGGATGAGGATAATCCTTTTAAATTATTTGAAGAATGGTTTAATTTGGCCAAAGAAAAAGAGCCAAATGACCCAAATGCCTTAGCATTGGCAACCTCTGATAAAGAGGGAAATCCTAATGTACGAATGGTTTTATTGAAAGGCTTCAGCGAGAAAGGTTTTGTGTTTTATACAAATTTAAACAGTCCAAAAAGTAAAGCTTTGTTTGCTAACCCTAAAGCCTCAATGTGCTTTCATTGGAAAAGTTTATTAAGACAAATAAGAATTTTTGGATCAATAGAAAATGTCTCAGATAAAGAAGCTAATGATTATTATAATTCAAGAAAATATGGTAGCAGAATAGGAGCCTGGGCATCAAAACAAAGTACAACTTTAAAAAATAGAGATGAGCTATTATCATCTATAGAAAAATACAAAAAAAAATATCCTGACACAAATGAAGTGCCAAGACCTGAACATTGGTCAGGATGGAGATTAATTCCAAATGAAATAGAATTTTGGTTAGATGGTGAAAATAGAATTCATGAAAGATTAAAATACAAATTTGAGCAAAATAAATGGGATAAGTTTTTACTTAGTCCTTAAAAAGATCTCTCGATACTAAAAGATGTTAACTTTTTTAGAATATTCTTTTCTTCACAATCTTTAATAACATTTAAAGAATTTGATGCTAGCGAAATAAAATAATCCGCTTTTTTGTAACACTCTGATATCACATTATATTTTGTTATCAGGTCTAACACAAACTTAAATTCATTTTCATTACGATATTCTTTTGTAAACAATTTTTTTAATTTTATTTTTTCATCTGAATTACATTTTTGGTTTAATATGATTACAGGAAGTGTAATTTTACCCTCAAAAAAGTCGTTTCCAATTTTTTTCCCAAATTTTTGTATTTGAGAGTTGTAGTCTAAAGTATCATCAGCAATTTGAAATGTTATCCCTAGATTTTTGCCATATGAGTCTAAGGCATCCTTAATTTTCTCCTCTTGCTTACCAAGTATTGCACCAACTCTGCTAGAAGCTGAAAATAAGGAAGCTGTTTTAGATGTTATTATTTTTAAATATGTTTCTTCTATAATATCTAATTCAGACTTATGTTGTAATTGTAGTACTTCACCTTGTGCAATTTGTGCTGAAGTTGATGATAATAATTTTAAAACTTCAATATTACCATCTTCCACCATCATTTCAAAACATCTACTTAAAAGATAATCCCCGACCAGAATTGAGGCGTTGTTTCCCCAAATTGATCTAGGAGTTTTTTTTCCTCTCCTAATTTCTCCATTATCAAGTACATCATCGTGCATTAACGTTGCAGCATGAATTAACTCGACACATGCAGCAAGATTTACGTCTCTCCCACCTTTTGAATAACCACACAATTTTGCAGATCCTAGAGTTATTAAAGCCCTAAGTCTTTTTCCACCTGTGCTTAAGTTGTAAGTTGTCATCTTTTCTACCAAAGAGACGTCACTTTTTAACTTATTTTTGATCTTGTCTTCAACAAGCTCTAATTTATGCTCTACAGAATTTCTTAGATCTAAATAAGCATTATTAATTTTTGTTTTAAGTTGTATTACCGAACCCATGAACTTAAGTTAATATAATTGCGCATTAATCATACTTATCAATTGACGCACCCTAAACTTCAACTATAAGTAGACTTTATATTATTAAAAAAATTTTATAAGCATTAACAATGTTCTCTTTTTTCAAAAAAAAAAAAATTATTCCTCATATAAGATTAACTGGAGTCATAGGAAGCGTAGGAAAATTTAAACAAGGAATTGATTTTAATGGTCAAGAAGAAATTATTAAAAAAGCCTTTGCAATAAAAAAGTCACCTGCAGTAGCTATATCTATTAATTCACCTGGGGGATCACCAGTGCAATCCCATTTAATTTATAGTTTCATTAGAAGACTTGCTAAAAAAGAAAAAAAGAAAGTTATTGTTTTTGCTGAGGATGTAGCTGCATCAGGTGGATATCTTATAGCCTGTGCTGGTGATGAAATTTATGCCAATTCAAGTTCTATAATTGGATCTATAGGAGTTATCTATTCATCATTCGGATTTAAAGATTTAATTCAAAAAATTGGGATACAAAGAAGAGTTTATACAGCTGGAAAGAATAAAAGCACTTTAGATCCATTTATGGATGAAAAAAAAGAGGATATTGATAGACTTAAAAATATTCAATTGGATCTTCATAAAGATTTTATAAATGTTGTTGAAACTAGCAGAGGATCAAAACTAAAAAAGGATTTAGGAATAGAATTATTTTCTGGGGAGTTTTGGTCTGGTAGCAAATCAAAAGAATTGGGATTAATTGATGGAATAGGTGATGCAAACCACATTTTAAAAGAAATTTATGGTGAAGATGTTGTAATTAAAAAATTTGAGAAGAGCAAAGGATGGCTTGCTAAAAGATTATCCTCAGAAAATTATATTGATAGTTTGTCAAATGTAATCGAAGAAAAATCTATTTGGCAAAGGTATGGCTTCTAAAAAAAAAACTAAGATACAAACTTTTCAAGATACAATTTTTACTCTACAAAAATTTTGGGCAAATCACGGGTGTGTAATTTTACAACCATATGATTTAGAAGTAGGGGCCGGAACTTTTCATCCAGCTACAACTCTAAGATCACTTGGACCAAAACCTTGGAAATCAGCTTATGTTCAACCATCTAGAAGACCAACTGATGGAAGATACGGAGAAAATCCAAATAGATTACAACACTACTATCAGTTCCAAGTAATAATAAAACCATCACCCAAAAATATAAAAAAATTATATTTGAATAGCTTAGAAAACCTAGGCATTAAACATAGTGAACATGATATTAGATTTGTAGAAGATGATTGGGAAAGTCCAACTCTAGGTGCTGCTGGATTGGGCTGGGAGGTTTGGTGCGATGGTATGGAAGTAACTCAATTTACTTATTTTCAAAAAATGGCTGGCATGGATTGTAAACCTATTTCAGTTGAACTTACATATGGACTAGAAAGACTTTGCATGTTTACCCAACAGAAAAAAAACGTGTTTGATTTAGTTTGGAATAACGAAGGTATTCTTTATAGGGATGTTTTTTTACAATCAGAAAAAGAATTTTCAGCTTATAATTTTGAATTTGCAAATGTAGATAATCTGTTCAAAATTTTTGATATGGTTGAAATAGAAACAAAATTATTACTAGAAAAAAAACTGCCATTACCCGCTTATGATCAATGTTTAAAGGCAAGTCATGTTTTTAACGTTTTAGACGCAAGAGGAGCGATTAGTGTTGCTCAAAGAGCAGAGTATATTGCAAAGATAAGAGATATGACAAAAAGCGTAGGACAAGTTTGGGTAGATAATCAAAAATAAAAAATAAAATGTCAGAATTTTTTATAGAACTTTTTAGTGAAGAAATTCCTGCAAATTTACAGAACAAGACAAGACAAGATTTTTTTCAAAATTTAAAAGAATTTTTAGAAAAAGAAGACATAAAATATAGTGGTGAAGCTACAGCTTTTTCAATACCAAATAGATTAATCGTTTACTTTGAAAATATATCTAAAAAAATTATCAAAAAAGAAAATGAAATTAGGGGCCCCAATATTAATGCTCCAGAGAGAGCTTTAAAAGGTTTTTTAAAATCATACAAGATAACCATAGACAAAATTTATAAAAAAAAAACTGATAAAGGAGAATTTTATTTCTTTAAAAAACCATCAGAAAATATTGAAACAAAGTCCCTTTTACAAAAAAATTTACCAAAAATTTTAGACAATATATCCTGGAAGAAATCGATGCGCTGGGCTGATTATGGACTATATTGGGGAAGGCCACTTAAATCTATACTATGTTGTTTTGACAATAAGACTTTGGAATTTGAATACCATCACATAGTTTCATCAAATATTACTTTCATCGATAAAGATTTTGAGCAAAAAACCGTAAAGTTTTTTAGATTTAAAGATTACTTAGCTTTTTTTAGGTCACAAAAAATCATTTTGGATAATAAAAAAAGAGAGCAATTTATTGTAGATCAATTGAACAGAATAGCAAAAAAAGAAAATTTAAAAATTTATTTCAATTCTAATCTTTTGAATGAAGTCACCAATATAGTTGAAAAACCTAATATAATTAAATGTAAATTTAGTAAAAGATTTCTTGAGATCCCAGATGACATATTAGTGACCACAATGCAAGTTCATCAAAAGTATTTTCCGACATTTGATAACAGAGATAATTTAACAAATAATTTTTTTCTAGTTGCAGATAATAAAGACAGTAAAGGTTTAATAAAAATAGGAAATGAAAATGTAGTCGAGGCCCGTTTAAATGATGCCAAATTTTTTTGGGATAAAAATAAAACTCAAAATTTGGTGAAAGGTATATCAAATTTAAAAAAACTAAGTTATTTTGAGGGATTAGGATCTTACTTTGAAAAAATTCAAAGACTTAGAAAATTAGGCGCCTTAATTTCTGACGAATTACTAATAAGCAAAGAAAAAGTTGAGATAGCCAGTTCAATTTGTAAAGTAGATTTGACATCAGATTTAGTAAATGAGTTCCCGGAACTTCAAGGTGTAATGGGCGGTCATTTTGCAAAATCACAAGGTTTTGACAACGATATATGCTTAGCTATAAGAGAACATTATCTACCTATAGGTCCAGAAACTAAAACTCCAAAAAAACCTTACTCTGTTACGTTAGCTATGAGCGATAAGTTAGATACTCTGTCAGGTTTCTTTGCAATTAATCTAAAACCTACTAGTTCAAAAGACCCATTTGCATTGAGAAGATCTGCTATTGGTCTTATCAGGCTAATAGTAGAAAATAAATTAGAAATTAAATTAAAAGATATAATAAATTATTCATTTTTACTTTTTAGTGAACAAGACGTAAATTTTGACATTAAACTAGCTCAAGATGATTTATATAAATTTATATCTGATAGACTAAGATTTTATATGAAAGAAAAAAACATTAGATCAGATATTATTGAATGTTCTATGAGCAGTTACAATATAGATCAAATTTACAAAATTTTTAATAAAGCATTTATTTTAAATAAACTAATCGATCAAAATATAGGTCAAGATATCATTTTCTCATATAAAAGAGCTTCAAATATTTTAAGCGATGAGTTCAAAAAAAATAAAATCGAATTATCTGAGACTACTGATCCAGGATTATTTAAAAATGACTCTGAAAAAAAATTATATAAAAAGATACAGGAAATAAGAAAATATTTTACAAGCCTAGGTAGTGGAGAGAATTGTGAGAAAACTCTTGAGGTGTTGGCAGAAGCAAAAATAGAGGTATCAAATTTTTTTGAGGATGTAATTGTCAATGATGATGATGAGGTTTTAAAAAAAAATCGTTTGGAACTTTTACAATTGTTATGTAAAACCTTCAATAATTATATAAATTTTTCAAATATAGAGAGCGCTTAATGAGTAATTTAGTTTTTAATTTTAATTCTAAAAAGTCAAAGAATTTAAAAAATCCAAAATTTATTTTAGGTGGCAAAGGCGCAAACTTGGCTCAAATGGGAAAACTAGGATTACCAGTTCCCCCTGGCTTCACAATTTCTACAGAAGTTTGTGAAATTTTTTACAAGAATAATAAAAGATTAAATTCAAAACTGATTAAATCTATTAACCTTGAATTAAAACAAGTTGAGAACGAGTGTGGAAAAAAATTCGGTGATTTAAACAATCCACTTTTAGTTTCAGTTAGATCTGGAGCAAGAGTTTCTATGCCAGGAATGATGGATACCATTTTAAATCTTGGATTAAACGATAAAACTGTAAACGCATTATCCAAAAAAACCTCTAACATGAGGTTTGCAAAAGATAGCTACAGAAGATTCATTCAGATGTATTCAAACGTTGTTTTAGGAATAGAAAGTTATAATTTTGAGGAACTGATCGAAAACTATAAGTTAACAAAAGGTGTTTTAATGGACACTGATCTAGATGAAAATGATTGGGATGGTTTAATTAAAGATTTCAAAAATGTTGTTAAAGAAAAAACAAAGAAACAATTTCCTCAAGATGTATATGAACAATTATATGGAGCAATTTCTGCTGTGTTTTTGTCTTGGGAAAGCAATAGAGCAAAAGTTTATAGAAAGTTAAATCAAATACCATCTGAATGGGGAACAGCTGTTAATGTTCAATCAATGGTTTTTGGGAATATGGGAGACGATTGTGCAACTGGGGTTGTTTTTACAAGAAATCCATCTGATGGAAAAAATGAAATTTATGGTGAATATTTAATTAATGCTCAAGGCGAAGATGTTGTAGCAGGAACTCGAACTCCAAATCACATCACAAAAAAAGCACATAAAGAATCACAATCAAAAGGAAAATCAATGGAAGAGGCTATGCCAAAAGTATTTTCTAAACTAAAAAAAATTCTATTACTTTTAGAGAAACATTATAAAGATATGCAAGATGTAGAATTCACTGTTGAAAACTCAAAACTTTGGATGCTTCAGACAAGATCAGGAAAAAGAACGGCAAAGTCAGCTGTGAAGATAGCTGTGGACATGGTTAAAGAAAAATTAATTTCAAAAAAAGAGGCTGTGTTAAGAGTGGATGCAAATTCACTAGACACATTGCTACATCCATCACTTGATGAAACAAAAGATATAAAAACAATCGCAAAAGGTTTGCCAGCATCACCAGGCGCAACAAGTGGAAAGGTAGTTTTTACATCAGACGAAGCAGAAAGATTAAATGGCATGATGCAAGATACGATACTAGTTCGTGTAGAAACATCCCCTGAAGATATTCATGGTATGCATGCAGCAAAAGGAATTTTAACAGCAAGAGGAGGCATGACAAGCCATGCCGCTGTTGTTGCAAGAGGCATGGGTAGACCATGTGTTTCTGGATCAAGCGAAATCGATATTAATTATGATGATAAACTTTTTAAAACTTCCTCAAATGTTGAAATAAAAGAAGGTGATATAATTACAATCGATGGATCTACAGGTAGAGTAATTTTAGGAGAAGTTCCAACTATAAAACCAGAGATTTCAGGAGATTTTTCAAAATTGATGAATTGGGCTGATAAATTTAGGAAATTAAAAGTTAGAACTAATTCTGAAACTCCTCTAGATACAAAAACTGCTAGAGACTTCGGAGCTGAAGGAATTGGCTTATGTAGAACTGAGCATATGTTTTTTGATGAAGATAGAATTCTTTCAGTAAGAGAGATGATTTTATCTAAAACTATTGATGACAGAAATAAAGCTTTGGCTAAACTTCTTCCTCATCAAAAAAAGGATTTTACTGAAATTTTTGAAATTATGAGTGGCTTACCAGTAACTGTAAGGTTGTTGGATCCACCTTTACATGAGTTCTTACCTAAAAACGATAAAGAGATAAGCGATCTCAGCAATGTTACAGGTCTACATGTAAACGAAATTAAATCTAGAACTGAAGAATTACATGAACACAACCCAATGCTTGGACACAGAGGATGTAGATTAGGAATATCTTTTCCAGAAATTTATGAAATGCAGTGCAGAGCAATTTTTGAGGCTCTAATAGATTGTAAAAAAAGAAAACTTAAGTCCACTATGCCAGAAATAATGATCCCACTTGTTTCAACAGAGGCAGAAATAAAAATCATGAAAGACTTAGTTATTAGGGTAGCAAAAAAAGTTCAGAACGAACACAAAACTAAAGTAAATTTTTTGGTTGGAACAATGATTGAATTACCAAGAGCAGCAATAAAAGCAAAAGATATAGCAAAACATGCTGAATTTTTTAGTTTTGGAACAAATGACTTAACCCAAACAACTTTTGGTATCAGCAGAGATGACAGTGGAAAGTTTTTGAACGATTATATAGAAAATAAAATATTTGATATTGATCCTTTCATTTCGATTGATGATGGTGTTGGCGACTTAATTGAAATTGCAACTTTAAAAGGAAAAAAACAAAATAAAAATATTAAACTTGGTATTTGTGGTGAGCATGGGGGAGATCCAAAAAGTATTAATTTCTGTTCCAGGACTGGATTAAATTATGTTTCTTGTTCACCTTACAGAGTTCCTGTTGCAAGATTGGCTGCAGCACAAGCTGAGTTAATTAAAAAATAAGCAAACTACTATCGAAACTTTTTGCACTATGTGTAATTGAACCTACTGAGATTCTGTTTACCCCAGTCCTACTAATTTTTGTTATATTTTTTAAGTTAGCGTTTCCAGAATACTCAGTTTCATATTTGCCTTTACAAATTTTTAAATATTTTTTTAATTGAGTAAGACTTACATTATCAAATAAAATTCTATTAAATTTAAGATCCAAAACATTATTTAATTGTCTCAAATTTTCGATTTCAACTGTTACTTTTTTTTTAGTTTTTAAAGATTTTTTTATTATATTTCTTAATGATGTCTCTGATTTAAAATGATTTTCTTTGATAAGAACTTCATCACTTAGATTATATCTATGATTATACCCACCACCTTTTCTAACAGCGTATTTTTCTAACAATCTTAAATTTGGTGTTGTTTTTCTTGTGCAACAAATTTTAGCTTTGTTTTTAACTTTGCTTACATATTGATTAGTGATGGTGGAAATACCTGAGGCATGATTAAGAAAATTAAGAGCGGTTCTCTCGGCAATCAAAATTGTTTTTGTTTTTGCAGTTATTTCAGCGATAATTTGATTTTTTTTAATTTTTTTACCATCTTTAATTTTCTGTGAAAATTTACTTTTTTTTTCTAAAAGTTTAAAAGCTGCCTTGCAAAAATCAATACCAGATATTATTCCATTCTGTTTTGATATTATTTTAGCTTGAACTATTTTATTTTTGGAATTCAAAAGTTTTGTTGTTATGTCACCATTTGGTTTTAAATCTTCTTCAAGAGCTTTAAGAACTAAATTGTTTATATATTTTTGGTTTATTTTTTGCACTGATCTAACGACCAATTTCAGTCATTCTCTCAACAGATTTTCTAGCTTTTTCTATTATCTCTTTGGACATTAAAATTTCGTTTGTTTCTTTTTTTAAACAATCTAAAATTTTTGGAAGAGTTATCCTTTTCATATGTGGACATAAGTTACAAGGTTTTATAAATTTTACATTAGGATTATCAACTTGCACGTTATCGCTCATTGAGCATTCTGTTACCATCATAACTTTCTCGGGCTGATTTTCTTTTACGTATTTAATCATACCACTAGTAGAACCTGTAAAATCGCTTGCGTTTATAACATCTGGTGGGCACTCAGGATGAGCAATAACTTTAATACCAGGATTATTTTTTCTAATTTCATTTATTTCTCGATCGTTGAATTGTTCATGTACTTCACAAGTACCTTTCCAAGAAATTATCTCAACATCTGTCTGAGTTGCTACATATTTTGCAAGATAATCATCAGGTAAAAAAATAACTTTTTTTACACCAAGGGAATTTACGATTTTTACAGCATTGGCAGAGGTACAACACACATCAGTTTCTGCTTTAACATCTGCAGAGGTATTAACATATGATACAACCGGCACTCCTGGATATTTTTTTTTCAAGTTTCTAACGTCTTCTCCTGTTATTGAGGAAGATAAAGAACACCCGGCACGCATATCGGGTAATAAAACTTTTTTGTTTGGGCTCATTAATTTTGCTGTCTCAGCCATGAAGTGCACTCCACACATAACAATTATGTCAGCTTTTGTTTTTGCTGCTTCAACTGCAAGCGCTAATGAGTCGGCTGAAAAATCTGAGATACCATGATAAATTTCTGGGGTCTGATAATTATGGGCAAGTATTACCGCATTTTTTTCTTTTTTTAGTTTGTTAATTTCATAGATATATGGAGCGTGAGTAGACCACTCTATTTCTGGCATAATGTCGGATATTTTTTCGTAAATCGGATTAGTTGCTTTTTTTACTTCTGAGTTAAATTCCATATGTAATCCTATCAACTTGAAAGAAGATTGTCATTCAATTAATGTGACGCATACGCGGCCGTGCTGAAACTGGTAGACAGGCTTGGTTGAGGGCCAAGTGGGGCTTCCTCATGAGAGTTCGAGTCTCTCCGGCCGCACCAAAAGTTTATAATAATTTATTTTTTTTTCTCATGAAAACTAAAAGTTTACAACCTGTTTTTGTATAAGATGAATGACAAGTACCAGGTTTATAACTTACAAAGTCTCCTTTGTTAAATTTAGTATTATCTTTATCAATTAATTGTCCATCTAAAATATAAAACTCCTCATAATTAGTATGTTTGTGGAAAGGAGTTCGAGTATTAGGTTTTAATTTTAATATATAGCTTCCTTGGCCTGTTTTTTTGTCATAAGTTATTTTGTGCCAATCCATGCCTCTAAAAACATTTCCATAATTATCAAATGGTTTAAATTTAATATTAGAGGTTTTTGTTATTAACCTTTTTTTCATAAATTAAGCCAATCAGGTTTAAAGAATTTAATTTCTGCATTCCCACATTTAAAAATCTTATCAAAACTAAAAATATCATTATTTAATTTAACCAAACCAAAGTTATATTTTTTTGATATCAAGGCCTTTCCAATTTCCTTTTCGTTATATTTAATATTATCATTTTTTGACAATGAGCCATTTAGAATTTTAAAAGGTAAAAGTCGTTTATTTAACTTGTTTTTAAGTTTTATTCTTGAAGTATTTTCTTGTCCTATGTAACATCCTTTTTTAAAATCTATTGCATTGAGTTCTTCAAAATTACATTCAATTCCAAATAATTTTTCTTTTAACAAATTAGTTTGTAATTGAGGAATTCCCAGATTGAAACTATAATCATAATATATGTCAGGATCCTCCGATTTGAGATTTAATTTTTTTAAAGACAAATATAATTTTTCTAAATTAATTATTAATCTTCCCCCTAATTCTTTGTTTCTTGGATCTAGAAAGACTGGATCTTCTCTGTATTTAGTGGTGAAACCAGGTAAGTCTTGAGTTCCTTCAAATTCTAAAAATTTAGAATACGAAAAAGCAGCAACAACAAATTCGTTACTTAAATTTAAAATTTCAACTTTTGATCTCAATTTATAAGAGATTATTTTTTTATATAAATCTTCTGCAATACTTTTTTCACAATCTAAAAAAAAACCATTTTTATGTTTTACAACTATGAAGTCATATAAATACTTGCCTTGAGGTGTTAATAACGAGGCATAACAACTGTTTTTATCATTAACTTTATAAATGTCGTTTGTTATTAAATTTTGAAGAAACTCATTTGTGTCAGATCCATTAATATACAAAACTCCTCTGTCCTCTAGAATAAATACAAATTTTTTATTAATCATAATTGATAACTTATATTTTATAATATAATAAGATTTTTAAAATAATGTTAGATTTAAAAATTATAAACGGCAATTGTTATATTAATGGAAAACTTGAAAAACAAGATATAGGCATTAAACAAGGCAAAATTGTAAATATAGGAAGTTTCGAGCAAGATTCAAAAGAGACTTATAATGCGGAAAATTTAACAGTTCTTCCTGGTTGCATTGATACACAAGTACATTTTAGAGAACCGGGCTCAACAGATACTGAAGATCTTAATTCTGGAAGTAAAGCAGCGGTCATGGGAGGCATAACTTCGGTTTTTGAAATGCCAAATACAAAACCACCTACTACTAATTTCGAGGAATTCGAAAAAAAAATAAATATTGCAAAAAAAATGTACTGTAATCACGCATTTTTTTTTGGAGCTACGGCTGAAAATTGTGAAACCTTAGAAAAATTACAAGATTTAAAAGGATGTTGTGGAATAAAACTTTTTGCGGGATCTTCAACAGGAAATTTATTAGTGGACAAAGAAGATGATATAGAAAAAGTATTTAAGCATGCATCAAAAGTAGTTGCTGTGCATTCGGAAGATGAGGAGATACTTAAAATTAGAAAAAAGTTAATTGAAAAAGGGAATGTAAAAACACATCCTGTTTGGAGAAACGAGGAAGTGGCTATGTCTTCAACTAGAAAAATTGTCAAAATAGCAAAGAGATTTAATAAGAGGGCACATATACTTCATATTACTACAAAAGAAGAAATAGACTTTC
This sequence comes from uncultured Pelagibacteraceae bacterium, assembly GCA_902583455.1. Taxonomy (GTDB): domain Bacteria; phylum Pseudomonadota; class Alphaproteobacteria; order Pelagibacterales; family Pelagibacteraceae; genus Pelagibacter. The sequence goes on from CACHVY010000003.1 coordinate 93,152, forward strand.
TGTCTCAAAACAAAGGTAACATTACATTTGAAATAACACCTCAACACCTAACGTTATGCGCACCTGATTGCTATGATAAAATTGGCACTTATGCTCAAATGAATCCACCCATTAGAGATAAAACCCATCAAGATCGTCTTTGGTACGCAATAAAAAATAATTACAATGATACAATTGGTTCAGATCATGCACCACACTTAAAGGTTAATAAAGATAAAACTTATCCAGACTCACCTTCAGGCATGCCTGGGGTCCAAACATTGCTACCTGTCATGTTAAATCATATCAATAATGGAAAATTAAAATTAGAACAATTAATTAAATTTATTTGTGAAAACCCTGTTAAAATATTTGGTATTAAAAATAAAGGATTCATCAAAAAAGACTTTGATGCCGATCTTACAATAGTAGATTTAAACAAAAAAATTACAATCGATAACAAGGATATGCAAAGCAAATGTAAATGGTCACCTTATCATGGCGAGACGTTTAAAGGTTCACCAGTAGCAACTATAATTGCAGGTAAAATAAAAATGAAAAATCGATCATTGATTGGAGAACCCGAGGGAACCCCGTTAGAATTTATTTAAATAGTCTTTTACTCAAATTAAGACAGTCCTTTTTCAAACTCTCTAAGTCATTAGAAATTTTTATTTTTGACATCAATTTTCTATTATTTAAATAAAAGTTTACAGAGGGACCTTTATCATAATTAACAATTTTAAATTTATTTTTATTAAAATGATTAAGCCATTTAACTATATCATTTAAAAAAACTTTTCTACCAATTGATATATTATAAATGCCTATTAAATTTTTACGAATAATCATATTAATAATTTCACAAAACTTTTGGATTGATATGAAGTCTTTATAATTTTGTTTATTATTATAAATTATACCTTTTTTGGCCTTCTCATAAAAAATATCTACAAATGTTTTATGTAAATTTTTACTGAACTTTGATTTATCACCTATTATATTTGATATTCTTAAAATGATTAAATTATTTTTAAATTTTCTATATAATATTTTCTCAGTCATTAATTTATTTTTTGAATAATTAGATTTTGGAGATAATTTATCTCCCTCATTAATATTTGGTTTTGCTTTGTAGACTTTTCTTGAACTCAAAAAAACATAAATTGTTTTTTTATTATTTATTCTTTCAGCTATCTTTAAATCATTATCAAAATTTTTATTATATTTTTTTCCAATGTAACTTCTGTTTATTGAAGAATTAATAATAAAATTATACTTGTCAATTTGTTTAAAATTTAGGGCCTCCTTAAAACTTATTAATTTGACGTTATGTTTAAGTTTTAAAAATTTATTTAGACTTTTTCCTATAAATCCTCTTTTTCCAATAATTAAAACTTTCTTCATGATTAGATTAACGAGCAAATAAATTTTGTTAATAAGTAGTCTAGATTCTTTTTAAATTTAATATTATTTTTTATACAAAACGAATGAAAATACTGATGTGCTTGACTTCTACGTTTCCACCAATTCTTGGAGTACTTTTTAAACTTTGATGACACATTATTTTCCGTTCTTCTATAGTAAGTAAGGTTTTTATTAACTCTATTAAAGTTTTTTAGAACATATTGTGCATATAGGCAGATCCTTAGATCCATCCATACATCTGTAAAATCTTTAGATGATATTGATGTAAATAATTCATCAAAAACTATTTTTTTTATAGTTATGCAACTTGTAGGGTGTATGAAAGGCCAATAAGTTTTAAAAAAATTTTTATTCCCTTTTTCAATGTAATTCGAATTTTCATATACATTTATTGGAAGATCAAAGACGATTTTGGTTTTGTCATTATTTTTGAAATAACTTACTATAGTCTCTAATTTTTTTTCATGAAAATAATCATCACTATCTAGAAAAAATATTAAGTCACCAGTACTTTGATTGATAGACTCTTTAAAAGCATTTAATTGATTAATAGATCCATATTTTGTTTGTTTTTTATTCTCTATAACTTTTATATTTGAAAATTTTTTAATTTTATCTAACGAATTATCTGAAGAATTGTCATCAAAAAAAATTATTTCTAAATCTTTATAAGTTTGTGATTTTAGTGATTTAATACATTGTTCAATGTATTTTTCATTATTAAAATTGGCTATTACAACCGATGTTTTCAAATTTAAGCCTATTACCTATGTCTAATCACTTTTTAAGAATATTATTTTTAATTAATTCTTCTGTTATTTCAGTTAAAATAGCAGGATCATCAATAGTTGCAGGCATTTTATAATCTTCTTTATCAGCAATTTTTCTTATTGTTCCTCTCAAAACTTTACCCGACCTTGTTTTAGGGAGCCTTTTTACAACTATCGCAGTTTTAAATGCCGCAACTGGTCCGACTTTGTTTCTTACCATTTGAATACACTCTTTTGAGATTGCTTCATTTTCTTTTGTAACTCCAGCTTTTAAAGCTATCAATCCAATTGGTAATTGTCCCTTTAGTTGATCTTTAATTCCAATTACTGCACATTCAGCAACCGACTGATGTTCAGATAGCACTTCCTCAATTTGTCCTGTAGATAATCTGTGACCTGCAACATTTATTATATCGTCAGTCCTAGACATTATCCATATATAACCATCCTCATCAATATGTCCTGCATCATAGGTTTGATAATATCCTTTGTAATTTGACATGTAATTCTCCTCATATCTTTTATCTGCATTCCATAATGTTGGAAAAGTTCCTGGTGGCAAAGGCAATTTTACAACTATATCTCCCATTTCATCAGGTTTAGCTAAAGTTTGATCTGGTTTAATAATTTTTACATCATAACCAGGGACAGCTTTACAAGCTGAACCATATTTTGTCTTTTGCATTTCGATACCTGTGCAATTTGAACTAATAGCCCAGCTAGTTTCAGTTTGCCACCAATGATCTATAACAGGAACCTTTAGAAGGTTTTCGGCCCACTTTATAGTATCAGGATCTGCTCTCTCACCAGCTAAAAATAAAGACTCAAATGAGCTTAAATCATATTTTGAAAAAAATTTACCTTCTGGATCTTCTTTTTTAATAGCTCTAAAAGCAGTTGGTGCTGTAAATAAAGATTTAATTTTGTATTCAGATATAACTCTCCAAAACACACCTGCATCTGGGGTTCCCACTGGTTTTCCCTCAAAAAGAACAGTTGTGCATCCTTTAAATAATGGAGCGTATACAATGTAAGAGTGACCAACAATCCAACCAATATCACTTGCTGACCACCAAACGTCATCAGTATCAATATTATAAATGTTTTTCATGGTCCATTTTAGAGCAACTATGTGACCCCCAATATCTCTTACAATTCCTTTTGGCACTCCAGTCGTACCTGAGGTATATAAAATATATGCAAATTCATTTGAACTCATCTCTACACAATCCGTATCTTTTGCGCTTGATAAGGTTTCTTCCCAACTTATTTCTAATGGAGCATTAAGTTTAATTTCGTGACCTTGTCTTTGAAAAAAAATTACTTTTTCTACTTTATGCTTAGCAAGCTTCAATGCACCATCTACAAGAGGCCTGTATTCTACTGTTCGACCTGGTTCAAAACCGCATGAGGCAGTTACCAATACCTTTGCCTTACTATCATCTATTCTGCTTGCAAGCTCATTTGATGCAAAACCACCAAAAACAACTGAGTGAATAGCCCCAATTCTTCCACAAGCTAGCATTGCAACTACCGCCTCTGGTACCATTGGCATATAAATGATAACTCTATCACCCTTTTTTACACCTTGATTTGACAACGCACCTGCAAACTTAGAAACTTTATCTTTTAATTGTTTAAAAGAGAATTTAGCTTTGCTACCTGTTATAGGACTATCATAGATTAAGGCTGTTTTATCACCTCTGCCTTCATCAATGTGAATATCTAAAGCGTTGTAACAGCTATTTGTAACTCCATCTTCAAACCACTTATAGAAAGGGGGTTTAGTTTTGTTTAATATCTTTGTAGGCTTCTTAAACCAAAAGATATCATTTGAAATTTCTTTCCAAAATTCTTCAGGTTTACTTATAGATTTTTGGTATAAGTCCTTAAAATCCATTTTTATTAAAATTGATTCATAATTAGTTAAAATTGAGCTTTATGTATCTATAAGTTGTATTAAATTTCAAAAACCTAGTAAAATCAACAAAAATAGGCTTAAATTTATACTTCTAATACCCTTTTATATTTGATATTTAGACCCCAACTTTGGCTTTGAATAAAAGCCGTAGTTTAAATTTAAACTAAAAAAAACTAACTAAAGAGGGAGTTTTTTATGAAAACAATGAAAATGTTAGCTTTGGTGCTAGTTCTTTTCGGAGCTACTACAGCAGCTAACTCAGCAACAGCCTTCTTAGCCACAGATGATTTCGTAGGTATTTCATTTTGGCTAATTTCAATGGGTATGTTGGCAGCTACAGCATTTTTCTTTATGGAGCAAGCAAACGTTGGTGCTCAGTGGAGAAAATCAGTAAACGTAGCTGGATTAGTAACAGGTATTGCATTTATCCACTATATGTACATGAGAGCGGTTTGGGTTGAAACAGGTGATACTCCTACTGTTTACAGATACATCGATTGGTTAATTACTGTACCACTACAGTTAGTAGAATTTTATCTAATTCTATCTGCAGTTAAAAAAGTACCAACAGGAATATTCTGGAGAATTTTAATCGGTTCTTTAGTGATGTTAATTGGTGGTTATCTTGGAGAAGCAGGAATGATAAACGCTACTCTTGGTTTTGTAATCGGAATGGCTGGATGGATTTACATTTTATATGAAATCTTTTCTGGTGAAGCAGGCAAAGTTGCTGCTAAATCTGGTAACAAATCATTAGTAACAGCATTCAGCGCTTTAAGAATGATCGTTACTGTAGGTTGGGCTATTTACCCGCTAGGTTATATCTTCGGATACTTAACAGGTGGTGTAGACGCTAACTCATTAAACGTAATTTACAACTTAGCAGACTTCGTTAATAAGATCGCTTTTGGTATTATTATCTGGTCTTGTGCAGTTGCAAACTCTGGAAGAAGAGCGTAATAAGCTTCAACCGAGTTGAAATTTTAAATAGGGCAAGTAGAAATACTTGCCCTATTTTTTTTTATACCTATATATAAATTAATGACAAAAATTACATACATAGAACATAATGGAAAAGAACACACGATTGATGTGCAGAATGGATTGACTGTGATGGAAGGGGCTGTACAGAATGATATTCCTGGAATAGACGCTGATTGCGGAGGCAGTATGGCTTGTGCTACCTGTCACGTTTATGTCAAAGATGACTGGTATGATAAATTAGATGAAAAAAGTGAAGGCGAAGACGATATGATAGATCAAGCATATGAACCAAAAAAAAATAGTAGACTAAGTTGTCAAATAACAGTCTCTGATAAGACAGATGGTCTAGTAGTTCATTTACCTGAGAAACAAGTTTAATGATAAAAACAGATGCTTTAATTATTGGAGCAGGTCCAACAGGATTATTTACAGCACATCAATTAAAAATAATTGGGCTAGATTGTCAGATAGTTGATAACCTAGATAAAATAGGTGGTCAATGTATAGAACTTTATCCAGATAAACCTATTTATGATATTCCTGCAATACCCGAATGCACAGGAGAAGAGTTAACACAAAATTTAATTAAACAACTTGAACCTTTCAAAATAAAATTTCATTTAAATGAAAGAGTTGATGAAGTAAAAAAAGATAACAATACTTGGGAAGTTAAAACTAGTAATGGTACAAAATTTAGCACCCCAAATGTTATTATTGCTGGCGGCGTAGGTTCTTTTGAGCCAAGAAAATTTTCTTTAAAAGAGTGTGAACAGTTTGAAAATAAGTCTATATTTTATTCTATAAAAAATAAAAAAATATTTGAGGGAAAAACTGTTACTATTTTTGGTGGTGGGGATAGTGCACTTGATTGGGCAGTAGAACTATCAAAAACTTCAAAAGTTAACCTAATTCACAGAAGAGATGAGTTTAGAGGTGCTAATGCTACCGTTGATAAAGTCCATGAATTAGCAAAATCAGGCAAAATAAATTTATTCACCAAGTATCAATTAAGTGGAATAGGGGGATCAAGAAATTTAGAAAGTGTAGAAATTACACACGAAAACAAAGAAGTTAAAACATTTAAAACAGATTATATGCTTGGCTTTTTTGGATTGATTATGCAGCTTGGACCAATTGCCAACTGGGGACTGAATCTTGATAAAAAAACAATTGAGGTAGATACTGAGAAATTTGAAACAAATCAAAAAGGCATATACGCCGTTGGTGATATATGTACTTACCCTGGCAAATTAAAACTTATTTTATCTGGTTTTCACGAAGGAGCGCTAGCAGCAAGGGCTTGTTTTAAATTAGCAAGACCAAATGAAAAATATAGATTTGAATTCACCACATCTTCTAAAACTATAAAGAATAGACTTGGTGTAAAAAGTGATTGAGTTATATACTGCAAATACTCCTAACGGTAAAAAAATATCAATTATGTTAGAGGAAATTGGATTTAAATATAATGTAAATACAATTGATTTAAATAAGGGTGATCAATTTAAACTTGAGTTTAAAAAGATTAGCCCGTTCAGCAAAATACCTGTTATAAAAGACCACGATAACAATGAAATAATTTTTGAGTCTGGAGCTATTCTAATTTACCTTGCTGAAAAGAGCGGAAAGTTCTTTGATAATAAAAATATTGTTACACAATGGTTGATGGCTCAAATGGGTTATGTGGGACCAATGCTAGGACAACATCATCAGTTTCATCATTACAATCCAGGTAAAAGCGAATTTGGTGAAAACAGATATTTCAAAATATCAACTTCAATCTATAAAAATTTGGATGAAAGACTATCGGTCTCCAAATATCTTGCGGGCGAAAACTACTCAATAGCAGATATTGCAACCTTCCCTTGGATTGCAAGACACGATTGGCACGATATAGGACTTAAAAATTACAAAAACCTTTCTAGATGGTATTTAGAAATATCTGAGAGAGATGCTGTTAAAAAGGGATACGATTATTTAAATAAAGGAGAAAAAATTCCAAAACCTTAAACATCGTCTGCGTAAACTTTTTCCTCTTTTTCGTGTTTTTCCTGAGCAGCAATAGATAAAGTTGCAACTGGTCTAGCTATAAGTCTTTTAATTCCGATTGGTTCTCCAGTCTCCTCACAGAACCCATACGTTCCATCTTTAATTTTTCTTAAAGCCGAGTCTATTTTTGATATCAGTTTTATTTGTCTGTTGATTGCTCTCATCTCAACATTTTTGTCTGTATAAGAGCTTGCTTGATCCACAATATCTGCAGAGGTACTATTATCATCCATAGAACTATTATATAAAGCTTCGTTATTTGATCTAACCAAATCCTTCTTCCAAGCTAATAGTTTATTTTTAAAAAACACTTTATGTTTTTCACACATATACTTTTCCGATTCTTTGGGAACGTAAGTTTTAGAAATTCTAACCATTATCTATTTTAAAACGCTCGAAGTATATTCAGCAAATAGGTAGTGTCAAGCAAGGTTTAATTGTATAAATTCAAATAAATGGTGATTTATAAAAAGCAAATAAAAATTTATTTTTATATTTTTTTGGTAATCCATTTAATTTTATGGACTCTGGTTCCATCTTTAACAAATAACAACCTTCCACTCGATACAATCGAAGCTTTAGCCTGGGGCAGTAATTTAGATTGGGGTTTTAATAAACATCCTCCAATGAGCGCATTTATAGTAGAAATTTTTTATAATATTTTTGGTTCAAACGATTGGGCATATTATCTCCTTAGTCAGATCTTTATAATTTTTTCATTTTTTGTAATTTTTCAGTTCAGTAAAGAAATTTTAAATAATGAAATTTTAGCGGTCATATCTGTTTTATTGTTAGAGGGTATTTATTTTTACAATTTCACGACCCCCGAATTTAACGTGAACGTTTGTCAAATTCCTTTTTGGGTTTTGACAGTTTATTATTCATGGAAAGTCTTTAATCAAAAAATACCTAAATTAAAAGATTGTGTTATTGTTGGAGTATTTGCTGTTGGTGGGTTTTTATCTAAATATCTATTTATTTATTTACTAATAGCAATTGATATACTTTTCATTTATTTAATATTTTTTAAGAAAGATAGAAAATTTCATTTTAATTATTTAATTTCAGTTGAAGTTTTTTTAGTTTTATTAATCCCACATATTATATGGTTATTTAATAATGATTTTATTACAGTGACTTATGGACTAGCAAGATCTAGCGCAGACAGTTCGACTTTTTTAAATCATCTTATTTACCCAGCAATATTTATATTCAAACAAATTGGAATATTAGTTCCATTTTTTGTTATGTTATGTTTTCTCATAAAAAAAATTAAAATTAATTATAATTTAAAGGATAAAAAACTTTTATTTTTATTAGCAATAAATCTTTTACCAATTTTTTTAATTCTTTTTACATCTATGATAATGGGTTCAAAAATACGAACAATGTGGATGACACCTTTTTATTTATTTTTTGGAACTTTATTGGTTTACGTTTTCCAAAAATATATTGTAAAACAAAATTATAAAAGTTTTATGATATCATTTTTAATCTTATTTCTTTTATCCCCAATTACATATGCTTACGTTTCAATAACGGAAACTAATAAAAGAACTGATTATCCTGGTAAGCAAATTGCAGATAAAGTTCAATTGAGATGGGATAAAGAATTTAAAGAACCAATAAATGTTATTTTAGGAAATGAGTGGAATGCGGGAAATTTATCATATCATCTAAGCTCCAGACCTAAGTGGATTGGAGAAATTAATGAAGTTAATCTTGATAAAATGCAAAAATATTTATGCATTGATAAGGTTTGTGTTGGTAATTAAAATATAAAAAAATGAATTTAATAATTCAGAACATAATTGAAGTATTAAAAAATCATGATGGTGTATTAGGTTTTAACGATTTAGTTAGCGACCTAAAACAAAACTACTTTGTTAAAGCTGATAAAAATATTAGCACAATAGTAGAAAAGGAGTTGAGAGGTAACCCAAAAACTTTTTTTGAAATAGAATCGAAAAAAAATTTATGGGCTTTATCAGCCTATAAAAATAGATATTATTGGGTTTCCCAAAATCAAACTTTCAAAGTTGAGAGAAGGGAAGGTTATTTATGGGCACCTTATAAAAATTCTAAGAGAAAAGAGTTATTCCATTGGGAAACTATGAGGTATCTAAAAAAAGGAGATGTAATTTTCTCTCATTACAAAGGACAAATTAAATGTATTTCTGTTGTAAAAGATAAAGCTACCGAGAATTATGAAAGACCTAAGGAATTTAAAAAGACCCTACCTTGGATGAACTTAGGTAGAATGGTAAAAGTAGACTATGTTGACATTGAACCATTAAATTTAACAAAAGAAATTATAAAAGAACTAAATAAATATAAACCAGATAAAAACTGGATTTACGATAGAAATTTAAAACATAATGTAATTTATCTTTTGCCATTACCTTTAGTTGCTGCTAAATATTTAATTGATCAAATCAAAAAAAATCAAAAAATAACAATCCAAGACATTGAATATTTCAATGAGGATCATACTTCTAGTTTAGCTGACATAAAAAATTCCAAGAGAAAATCTGGGCAAGGTTTTGGTCTTAGTTACAAAGAAAAGAAAATTGTTGAGAAATACGCAATGGATAAATACAAAAATATGATGCTCAAAGATGGATGGTCTATACAAGATTTTAGTTCTCGACGAGATAAAGGATATGATATTTTGTTAGAAAAAAACCCTAACAAAATACTTGCTGAAATAAAAGGAACGACAGGCTCAAGTGACAAAATTATATTGACTAAAAACGAAGTAGCAGCCGCAAAAAAAAATTATCCATATGCAGCATTAATAATTGTTTCTGGAATACATTTAGATAGATCAAAAGATCCACCTTTACCTAGCTTAGGTAAAGTTAAAGAAATTTATAATTGGCAAATAGAAAACCACAATCTTGAACCGATAAACTTTTACTATACAATAGACAAATAAATATGCCGTATAAACTACCTGCCGACCAAAGATGCGCTCTTATAACAAGAGCAATTGAAATTGATTTAAGGGATCTAATCAAGGAAAAAATAATTCCATTAAAAAAAATAGAGGATTTAATACATCCGAATATATTACAAAAAATTAATGATAGAATTACCAAAGAAATTAAAAGTGACTTTCAAATGTCTAATAAAATCGATGATAATGATTTTGTAGATTACTTTGATTATGGGACTGCCCTTGATATCCTAAAAAAAAATAAGGCGATTTTAGAAAAAAAATACTCAATTACTTTTGAAAAATATGTCGACGAATTAATAAAGATTAAACCTGTAAGAGATTTTTCAATACATGGAAGAATTCTACTAGCTTCTCACTTAGATATTATAGAAAACTTTAGCGAAAAAATAACAAAAAAAAATGAAATTATATTTGATACTACAATAAAACAAATTAATTCTCTTAAAGACAAAACTTTTGAAGATTCTTATGAGTTTGAAAATTTAGATGAAAGAGATGATAATAATAACTTACCAAGACCTGATACCAATGAGACCGGATATATTGAAAGACTAGAACTAAATCAAAGGATCAATAAAGTTTTAAATAATTACCCAGTTATTTCATTCATTGGTGATGCAGGTACAGGCAAAACTGCTACTGCTATAAAAAAAGGATACGATTTAGCACTTGAAGATAAATTTGATATAATTTGGTTTCACAGTTTTAAAACTGAAAAGTTCTCATTAGGAGAAATTAAACAAATAAAGAACGATATTAATACAACTGATAAATTTTTACTTAGCTCTCTTAAAATTGGAGATTATGATAAAGATCCAATTAAAAATTTAGTAAAATATCTTGAAAAAAATAAAGTTTTATTAATTTTAGATAATTTAGAAACAGTTTTAGATCAAAATATACTTAACTTCTTAGATTATTTTGCTGAAGCCGAGCATGAAAGTAAAGTTATATTGACCTCTCGAATACCAGTAAACAGAGGAGATATGGCTATAAAGGTTGGATCATTCAAAGACCATGAAGCTATAGCATACTTTAGAAAACTGTTAAATTTTTACGATTTAAAACATTTGCATGAAACTTTGGACGAAAAATTAATAAAAAAATTAATAAAAAAAAGATCTAACAATCCACTTCAAATAAAACTTTCAATTGGAGCAGTTTCTGGTGGAAAAAGTATTGAGGACGCATTTAAGGATGATGTAGATCTTTTAAATTTCTGTTATACAAATGTTTTTGATACTTTCTCTGACACTGGTAAAAAAATATTAGAATGCTGTTATCACTTAAATAGAGAATTAAATCTTTCTGATATTTGTTTACTTTTAGAAAATATTGAGCCAAATAAAATTTCGCTAAATTTAAGAGATTTAGTGTCAAAAAATTTTATAGTTTCAAATTTAAAAAAAAGTGAGACAAGCTATTTTATAATCAGAAGAGAAGTAATTCCTTTTTTAGAAAAAAATAAGATTTTCGAAGATGAGAATAAAAAAAAGGACATATTTGGCAAGTTTACCAAGATGACCGCCGCAACAACTTTTATGGACGTAAATATAGATAGAATTGATGAATTAAAATCGCACTGGGATGAAATTCTGATAAGAAAAAATTCGGATAAGTTTGCAGGAATGCAACTTAGAAACGCAAATAGAATTATGAAGTCAAAACAAAACATATTAGGTTCTGTCGCATATAAAAAAGAGGCTTTAACTTCCAGACAAAGAGAAAAAATGGAGAGCTTCGATAAAGAATTTTTATCAATTATAAGCAATTTAAAAAAAACTCATCCTGATTATTGCGAGGTTTTTAGAGTTGAAGCTATATATCATCTGATAGATAGAGACACAGCAAACGTGATCAACTGCTTTGAAAAAGCCATAAATCTTCAGCCGGACTATCCAAATTTAAGAACTTTTTATGCTACAAGTCTTAGACAACTAGATGATCTTGAAAATTCTCTTAAAATTGCAAGGGAAAATTATGGTTTATATCCAAATAGACTATCTGATCTTGAAAATTTAATACTAGCAAAATATTTTAACAAAGAAAATGACGATGAGTTAAAGAAATTAATAATCAAGCTTAAAGAATTAATTACATCTAATAGGAATAATCTTGCAGAAAAAGAATTAAGAAAAAGTGCTATGCGAGTTATATCATACTATACAAGAAGAGCAGACCATTCATATTTTAAAGAACGTAACCTTGAGGAAGCATTTAATTATGTAAAAAAAACTTTTGAGGAGTATGATGAATATAAATCAAATGGTTTAGTTGACTATTTTACAGTTTATTCAACTATAAATAAAACGAATTATGTATTAAGAAATTTAGCTTCAGAATGGAGAAATAAAAAAAAAGAAAGTTCAGAAATTAGACAATATATAGATAGAATTAGAGCAGAATTTAAGGAGTTCCCAAATATGGCTGATAGAAGAAGAAATAAAGTAGTTTTGGGCGGAACTTATATTGGCAAATTTTGGCATGATACAAAAAATCATTTTAAAGAGAATGGAGGTGGGTACATTGTCTTAGAGGACTCTTACATTGAGGAGTATGGAATTACAACATTTAAAATTTATATAAGAGAAAGCAATTTACCTGAAGAGATCAAAAAATTAAATGGGAGAGATCGTAGTGGCAAATACCTTAAATTTAAAGTTGAAAAGCTTTATGCACCAAAGAAATCCACATACTATCTCTCAGCAACAAATGCAGAAATATCAGACTTTAATAATTTTAAGAAAGGCAAACTTGATGTTTCAAGAGAGACAAAATATGGATTTCGTGGATCCTACTAAATAAGTGAATAAATTTTTAGAAAAAAATAAAAAATTAATATTAATAATTTTTATAATTGCTGTGATAGAATTTTCAGGGCATGGAATATTTGCATCCTTAATAAGATTTCTGAGTTCAATTAATTCAATATGAAAATTAAAGTATTAATACCTCTTTATAACGATTGGCAATCCCTGCTTAAGCTTCTTGAAAATATTAACCATGTTATTAGTGATATAGATCACATTATCTCTTTTGTAGTTGTAAATGATGGGTCAACTGAAAAGATCCCTAACAGGTTTTCCAGTTACTCAAAAATAAATTCTATTAAAATTATAAATTTGAAAGAAAATGTTGGTCATGCCAGGTCTATTGCAACTGGTTTAAAATTTATTTTAGAAAATGACGACTTTGACTATATTATACCCATGGACTCAGATGGCGAGGATAGACCCGATGAAATAAAAGAATTAATAAAAAAAATAGATCCACAATCTAATTTGCCAATAGTTTGTGAAAGAGTAAAAAGATCAGAAGGAATTTTTTTTAGATTTTGTTATTTTTTGCATAAATTGATTACATTTACATTTACAGGAAGATCTATTAAGTTTGGAAATTTCACTTGCCTTCCAAAAGAAGTAGTAAAAAGTATGATCAACGAAAAGGCCACTTGGAGTAGTTTTTCAGGATCCTTATCTAAAATCTCTATAGTTAAAATTGGAATACCTTCAGAAAGAGGCACAAGATACTTCGGACCGTCTAAAATGAGTTTTAAAAACCTTATAATTCACTCTTTATCAATAATAGCGGTTTTTAAGTTTAATGTTTTAATTAGATCAATATTATTTTTTTTTATATATCTTTTTTTAATTTATGAAAAAATTTCGGTAATTACATTAATACCTATTTTACTAATAATTATATTCAATTTATTAGTATTTATAGTCTCTAAAAGGGAAAATTTAGAGGATTATAAAAACTCAATTAAGAATATTTTTGATGTAAAAATCATTAAATAATACTAAAATTTTGTAATGGAGAATATTGAATTGGGTACTGTAAAATCTTTTGTAGATACGCTTTGGGTAATAGATTGCGCTATTCTGGTATTTATTATGCAAGCTGGATTCATGTGCATGGAGACTGGTCTATCACGACACAAAAATAGCATTAACGTTGCCTTAAAAAATGCTGCAGACTTTGGTGTAGCGGTCGTTGTTTTTTGGATCTTTGGATTTGGTTTAATGTTTGGAAAAAGCTTTAATGGATTGTTTGGAACAGACTTATTTTTATTCAAGACAGATATAGCTGAATATATGGTTTACTTTGTGTTTCAAGCAATGTTTGTTGCTACTGCTGCAACTATTATCTCAGGTGCTGTTGCAGAGAGAATGAAGTTCAATGGTTACATAATTATTACAATATTAGCAACTGGAATAATTTATCCAATTGTAGGCCATTGGGCATGGTCCTCAAGCTATCTTAGTAATATGGATGCTGAAAGACAATTGTTGGAGATAACTGGCCAAATAAGTACAGGCGGGTGGTTAAGTAAAATAGGTTTTATCGATTTTGCTGGTAGTACTATTGTCCATTCAGTTGGTGGATGGATGGCACTTGCAGCTGTTATGATTTTGGGACCAAGAATAGGAAAGTATTCAAAAGCAAACAAAGGAAAGTTTACAGGTTCTAGTTTTCCTTTAGCAGTATTAGGAACATTAATACTTTGGTTTGGTTGGTTTGGTTTTAACGGTGGAAGTAATGGTGCAATGGATGAAGCTGTACCACTAATATTAATTAATACCTTTTTAGCAGCTTCATTTGGTTTACTGACAGGGCTTGGTATTTCTTTTACTTTATTTAAAAAACCAGATCCTTATTATGTTATTCTTGGGCCATTAGCAGGTTTAGTTGCTATAACTGCTGGGTGCAACTCAATGTCATCCGTTGTTTCAATATTTGTTGGAATAGTTGGCGCCATAATTGCGATACTAGTTAATGAAATTTTGCACAAATACGAAATTGATGATGTAGTAGGAGCTATACCAGTTCACTTAGCAGCTGGAGTCTGGGGAACTTTAGCCGTTGGTTTATTTAGCGATTTAGATTTGTTAGGCACTGGTTTAAGTAGAATTGAGCAAATAGAGGCACAATTAATTGGTATAATTTCAATTGGAACATTTTCTTTCGTAGGTTCCTATATTATCTTAAATATTTTAAATAAAATTTATCCTTTACGAGTAAGCCCTATTCAAGAAGAGCTCGGCCTTAATATTGCAGAGCATAATGCAACTTCAGTAGAACATGATTTAATTTCTATTTTAGAAAAACAATCTGAGAGTGGAGATTTAACTATTAGAGGACCGCAAGACCCATTTACTGCAGGGGGTGTGATAGGTTTATATTATAACAAACTAATGAGCAAACTAGAGACTAGTGAAATAGAAAAACAAAAGTGGAGAAATAGAATTACAAATGAAGTTAAACTTGCAGTAAAAGTTCAAGAAAACTTTCTTCCTAAAAGAAATTTAGATAATTATCCTGTGCATGGTATCAACATTGCTGCCAGAGAGGTTTCTGGAGATTTTTTTAGTTTTTATCCACACAATGAAAGTGTTTATTTCATTATTGCAGACGTGGCTGGAAAAGGAATTCATGCAGGAATGGTTATGGCTAAAGCCTCCACTCTCTTTGAAATAATGTCGAGAGATAAAGTTGACGTTGATGAAATGACTTTCCACATGAATAATGATTTACATATAACAAAAACAGCCGGGATGTTTGTTACCTCAATTATAGGCAATTATAATGTTAAAAGTGGAGAATTAAATTGGGTAAATGCTGGCCATCAGCCCGCTTTATTGAGAGATGAAAAAGGTAATTTTGAGGAGTTTGCGAGCAAATCACCTCCATTAGGAGTTGTAAAACAAAACTCAAAAAATGATTATTTTATCAATAAATCTAATCTAAATGGAAATAGGTTCTACGCTTTTACTGATGGTTTATCAGAAAGCCTGGATAAAAATAATAAAGAGATTGGTATTGAGGGCTCTAAAGAAGTTATTAATAAAAATTTTAATAAAGATTTGCAAGATGAACTTAATGACATTGCTAAAGAAATAAAATCTAACGCTAAAAATCATCAATTAAGTGATGATTTAACTGTTTTAGCTATCGGAAAATAATTTTTCACCCAATTCTAATTTTTGGCATACAGTAAAAATCTGCAGTATCTATTTTTGACGAATATTCTCTTCTCATGTTCCATTTTTTATGCACCCCAGCACTTGCAAGGCTCAAAGTAGACCTGCCATATCGGTAGTTAGTATTATCAATTGATTTCATTAACTTATTTATTTTTTCATCCCTCTCTGATGAAAACAAATTTTTCTTTTCAATATCATTTGACAATCCTGTTAGCATTACTCCTGCTTTTTGATAACGATAACCATTTTTAAAAATATTTTCTAAAATAGAAATAGCTGCTTTCACTATTTCGATACTGTTATTTGTTGCAATTGGAAAGTCTATTGTTTTGGAATTTGAATAATATCCAAAGTTTCTTTGAAAAGGGCTAGTTCTTACAAAAACTGTTATTGCTTTTGCAACCAAAGATTCTGATCTTACCTTTTCAGAAGCATTCAGACAATAATTTGCAACTGCTTCTTTTAATTCTTGAAAACTTTCAACCCTTTTTCCAAAAGAACGTGAGACTACACAACTTTTTCTCTTTGAAGTAGTTTTTTCAAGATCTATGCAAGGCACACCTCTTAGTTCCATTGCTGTCCTTGAACTTAAAACATTTGAAGATTTTTTTATCCAGGTGTTAGATTTATTTTTTAATTGTTTAGCATTATATATTCCATTTTTCTGATAAAATTTCGTTAATTGTCTACCAACCCCCCATACATCATTTATTTCTATTTTTTCCAATATCGGATCAAGATTCTCAACGCCAATCAAACTTGTAACACCTGATTGTTTTTTCTTTGCAATATGATTTGCAATTTTGCTCAGAGTTTTAGTTTTCGCTATTCCTATACTGGTTGGAATACCAGTCCATTGCAGCACAGTATTTCTTATCTCTTTCCCAACATCCGTTATTTCATTGTCTGGAAAATTAGACAAATCCATAAACGCTTCATCTATTGAGTACACCTCTATATCAGAATTAAATCTTTTTAATGTTCTCATTACTCTTCTTGATAGATCTCCGTATAAAGAATAGTTTGAAGAAAAAACTTGTACATTATTTTTAATAATTATATTTTTTGCTTTGAAATATGGTTCTCCCATTTTTATTCCAAGAGCTTTTGCTTCATTAGATCTTGAAATAATACAGCCGTCATTGTTGGATAAAACAACGACAGGTTTTTTTCTTATTTTAGGATTAAATAATCTTTCACAAGATACATAGAAAGAATTACAATCGACCAGTGCTATTTTTTTAGTAAACCGAGTGGATGACATAAGTTACAACTCCCCAAATAAAGATATCTTCTTCTTCGTTAATTAAAATTCGATCTTTAAAGTTTTTAGATCCTGAAGTAAGAAATTTTTTATCTCTTTCCTGGACAAAACTTTTAACAACTAACTCATCGTGAACATTCGCAATTACAGTTGAAAAATTTTTTGGTTTTAAACTTTTATCAACCACCAATATATCCCCATCATTAATACCAACATCAGTCATAGATTTACCTTGTACTCTAATCACAAAAGTTGCTGGAACATTCCTTATTAAATGAACATTAAGATCTATATCTTCTTCTATGTAGTCTGTAGCAGGAGACGGAAAACCAGCCCCAGCTTTGTGTAAATAATAAGGTATTGTAATCTTCATAAATGTTCTTATTTTGTTCTTTTAATATTTATAGCCTAATAATTAAATGTAGTCAAATAGGTTGTATTTTGAGTCTGAAATTGAATCAAAAGTGAATCAAAAGGTGAACATTCAAACTAGATATTGTTGTGTTGTGGATAACTTTTACAATAGATAGACTAAATGAAATGAGAAAATTAATCTGTCATTGTGGTCTTATAGAAATTGAGATTGATATAAAAGATAGTTTTGAAGATTTATACAGATGTAATTGTTCAATGTGCATTAGGAAAGGAGCAATTACTGCAATTGTAAACAAAGAAGATTTAAAAGTAGTTAAAGGTATGAATAAATTAAAATGTTATCAATTCAAAACAAAGGTAGCAAAACATTATTTCTGCTCTAATTGTGGAATTCAAACTCATAATCTAAGAAGAAGAGATCCAAATACATATGGTATTAATGTTGCGTGTATCGATGATTTATCTACAAATGAACTATTTAACTTTAAAGTAAGAATAAATGATGGAAGAAATCATATAATGGATAGGCAATAATTGTGAAAAAAAAATTAACATGTCATTGTGGAGAATTTGAAGCAGAAGTAACAATACCTGAAAATGGTATCGAAAAAGTTATGAGATGTAATTGTACTTTATGTAAGAGAAAAGGTTACGTAATCGGAGTTTTAGGTGAAAATGACTTTAAAATTATAAAAGGTGAAAAGTTTTTAAAACTTTATCAGTACTATACAAAAGCCGCAAAACATTATTTCTGTTCAATATGTGGAATTCATACACACAATAGACCAAGAATAAATCCTAAAATATTTGGTATTAATGTAGCATGTGTAGAGGGCATAGATCCATTCGAATTAAAAAATGTTGGACTTAATGATGGTGAAAACCATCCACTAGATCAAAAGAATTAATGCTTAATCATTTAGATTGTTACCAAAAGGTAAAGAAAAAGTGTTTTAAATTTATTAATTTACAGGAAACTAAAAAAGAAAAATTTAATAATAAAGAAAAAATGATTAAAAGTTTTTTAATTCCAATTTGTTTTTGGATTAATAAAAATAAACCACAAAATAAAACATTTATTATAGGACTTGCCGGTGGCCAAGGAACTGGTAAGACAACTATATCTTCTTTAATAAAATTAATATTATCAACTTATTTTAAATTTAGTGTATTTAAAGTCTCTATTGACGATTTTTATAAAACTAGAAAAGAGAGACTAAAACTATCAAAATCAAAACATCCCCTACTTTTAACAAGAGGTGTGCCAGGAACACATGACGTTAATATGATTAATACACTTTTTTATAATGTAAAAAAAAAGAAATTTAATAGTATGTTGATACCAAAATTTGATAAATCAATAGATGATCGGTGCAACAAAAAACTTTGGTACAAGATAAAGAAAAAACCTGATGTGTTGATTTTAGAGGGGTGGTGTGTTGGAGCAAAACCAGAGAAAAGAGACACTTTAAATAAGTCAATCAACAAATTAGAGAAAAATTTAGATAGTAAAAAAAAGTGGAGACTGTATGTTAATAATCAATTAAAAAATAAATATTCCAAGCTATTTAATCAAATTGACAGTTTATTATATTTAAAGGCTAAAAATTTTAATCTACTCAAACGTTGGAGAATTAAACAAGAAAAAAAACTTAAATTAAAAAATAAAAGAAAAAAAAATAATAAAATTATGAATAATTCTGAAGTTTTAAATTTTATGATGACATATCAAAGGATTACACAAAATATGTTTAAAATTGCGCCAAAACACTCATCTATTATTATTGACTTAAATGACAGGCATCAAATAAAAAGAGTTAAATTTAAAAATGTATAAAAAAATATTTTTAATCTTGTTTTATTGTTCAATTTTTGGGCAATCTAATGCTGATGATTTAATGACGGCATTATCTGATGCATACTATAAAAATCCAGAACTTAATGCTGAAAGAGAAAATATTTTAGTTTCTAAAGAAGATCTTAAAATATCAAGAAGTGAATTTTTACCATCAATCACAATTACCGGATCCAAAAGTGAACAAACCACTGATAAATTAACAGATAGATCTGGAAATAATACGGCTATTACAGATGTAGACACCGAAACTCAGAAAATAATTATAGAACAAACTTTATTTCAAGGACTTGGTGGAAAAGCTGATTTAGATAAAAGCAAGATTGGAATAGATTTAGCGGAAGCAAATTTATTAAAGAAAGAACAAGAAATAATCTTGATAGCTGCGGAAGCTTATAGCGGGCTTACTTTTGCAAAAAAAAAGCTAGATATTAATAAAGAAAATTTAAGTTTACTTGAAAGACAAGTTGAAACAGACCAAAATAGATTGGAAAACGGTTTAATAACACTTGCTGATTTAGCTCAATCCGAGTCTTCCCTTGCAGGAGCAGAGGCACAATTTATCAATTCAAAAAATGATTTAGTAACAGCAAAATTAACTTATGAAAAAATCATTGGTCCTTTAGATGACATTGATTTAATTAATGGAAGTATAAATTTAAATTTTGATGTTCCTGAAAGTTTAAATAAAGCTATTGAATTGTCTATTGGTAATAACCCAGATTTAAAAATCGCAAAATTAGAGTATGAGCAATCACAACAAGATGTTAAAATAGCATTAGCTGAATTTTCACCAACCGCTAAATTGTCAGCCGAGTCCACCAAAACTAATGATTTAAGCTCTACTGTGGACGAGAGAGATCAAGATACTCTTAAAGCGGAAATAACTTGGCCCCTATTTAAGGGAGGCAAAAATTCAGCTTCTTTAGAAAGAAGTAAAAGACTGAACAACAGAAAAAAACTACTTTTAGATAACGCGCTAAGAACTAATGAGACAAATGTTGCAAGCGCATGGTCAAGTTTTCAATCATCAGAGAGCGCCTTAACATCTGTTAGATCCCAAGTTAATGCAGCAGAAATTGCAAACGAAGGTATTACAGTTGAGTACGAGACAGGTCTTGGAAGAACTACTCTAGATGTTATTCAATCAAATACAATTTTACTAACATCAAGAATTAATTTAGCTAATTCAGAGAGAAACTTTTTCTTATCTCAGCTGGAACTATTAAAGTCTATTGGACTTTTGAACGCTAAATATCTCAAAATAGTTAAGTAAATGGACTATTATTTTTAATTCTTGCCAATGAGAACAAAATGTGTACATTTATTAGTATGATTCGTATGTTAAAAAACACAAAAAAAGAGGAAAAATATGAGTAAAAATAATTTAAAAGTAGTTAAATCAGCAAAAGATAAAGATTTGGAAAATAAAGAGAAAAATAAAGCTCTAGAAGCAGCTATTAGTCAGATTACAGATAACTTTGGAAAAGGCTCTGTGATGAAGCTTGGCCAAAAAAAAGCAATGGATATAGAGTCTATTTCTACAGGCTCATTAAGCTTGGATTTAGCGCTAGGTATTGGTGGATTACCGAAAGGAAGAATTGTTGAAATTTATGGTCCAGAATCTTCTGGAAAAACAACACTTGCTCTTCAAGTAATCGCTGAAGCTCAAAAATCTGGTGGAATATGCGCATTCGTTGATGCAGAGCATGCTTTAGACCCAGTATATGCAAAAAAATTAGGTGTAAATACAGAGGAATTATTAATTTCTCAACCTGATGCTGGTGAGCAAGCACTAGAGATAGCAGATACACTTGTTAAATCAGGTTCTATTTCTGTAATAGTTATCGACTCAGTGGCAGCATTAACACCAAAAGCTGAAATCGAAGGGGACATGGGAGACCATCACGTAGGTCTTCAATCAAGATTAATGAGCCAGGCTTTGAGAAAATTAACTAGCTCAATATCAAACACAAATACAATGATGATTTTCATTAATCAAATCAGAATGAAAATAGGTGTTATGTTTGGAAGTCCTGAAACTACATCAGGTGGAAATGCATTAAAATTCTACTCATCTGTAAGAATGGATATTAGAAGAATTGGTGCGATAAAAGATAAAGATGCAATCATTGGTAACTCTACAAGGGTTAAGGTTGTTAAAAACAAAGTATCTCCTCCATTTAAAGTAGTTGAGTTTGATCTAATGTATGGAAAAGGAATTAGTAAAGTAGGTGAATTAATTGATCTTGGTGCAAAAGCAGAGATTGTTGAAAAATCTGGCGCATGGTATGCATACAAAGGTGAGAAAATTGGTCAAGGAAGAGAAAATGCCAAAATCTACTTAGAACAAAATCCAAAAGTTGCTGCTGAAATAGAAATGGCAATTAGAGAAAAAGCAGGCGTGATCACTAAAAAAATAGAAGGCAATCCACTTGATCAGGAGAAAATAGAAGCGAGCCAAAAAGAAGAGACTCCTCCTGCAAAAAAGAATTAGCTAAATAGTCATTATTAGTAATAAAAGGCGTCCTATCGGACGCCTTTTTCCCCTTTAACATTATAGACATCATTTAAAAAAGCTGTATTTTAAAAAGATATGGCTCAGAAAACTTTAAATGAAATAAGAAATACTTTTCTCGAATATTTTAAGAAGAATGATCACACAATTGTTGAGTCTAGTAATCTTGTGCCGAGTAACGATCCAACTTTGATGTTTGCAAACTCAGGAATGGTTCAATTTAAAAATGTTTTTACGGGATTAGAAAAAAGAGATTATAAAAGAGCAACTACTTCACAAAAATGTGTAAGAGCTGGTGGTAAACATAATGATTTAGAAAATGTTGGTTATACCCCAAGGCATCATACATTCTTTGAGATGTTAGGTAATTTTTCTTTTGGGGATTATTTTAAAGAAAAAGCTATTCATCTTGCATGGAATTTAATAACAAAAGATTTCGGATTAGATAAAAAAAGACTTTATTTCACAGTTTTCAGTGAAGATGATGAGGCATTTAATCTTTGGAAAAAAATTACAGGTTTTGGTGATGATAGAATAATAAAAATACCTACATCAGATAATTTTTGGTCAATGGGAGAAACGGGACCTTGTGGCCCTTGCTCAGAAATATTTTACGATCATGGAGATCATTTGAAAGGTGGTTTACCTGGCACTAAAGACCAAGATGGCGATAGGTATATTGAAATTTGGAATTTAGTATTCATGCAATTTGAGCAAGTTACTAAAGATAAAAGAATTAATTTACCAAAACCATCAGTTGATACAGGGATGGGTCTAGAAAGAATAGCAGCACTGTTACAAGGCACACATGATAATTATGAAACAGATCATTTTAAAAAAATTATAAGTTCTATTTCTGAGGAGTTAAAAGTTAAACCTAATAAAAATAATTTATCAAGTTTTAGAGTGATTTCAGACCACTTAAGAGCAAGTTCGTTTTTATTAGCAGAAGGGGTTTTGCCATCTAATGAGGGGAGAGGCTATGTATTAAGGAGGATTATGAGAAGAGGTATGAGGCATAGTCATTTGCTTGGATCTAAGAAGCCTATTTTTTTTAATATATTTAAAACATTGATGGATGAAATGTCAGGCAATTATCCAGAACTAAAAAGAGCAAACTCACTAATAGAAGAGACTTTAAGAATGGAGGAGGAAAAATTTTTAGTTCTACTTGATAGAGGAATAAAGATTTTGGATGAAGAAATTAAAAAAGTTGATAAAAAATTATCAGGTGAGGTAGCATTTAAACTTTACGACACTTATGGTTTTCCACTAGATCTAACAGAAGATATTTTAAAAAATAAATCACTAACACTAGACCACAAAAAATTTAATAGTTTAATGAAAGAAAGCAAAGAGCTTGCAAAAAAAAATTGGAAAGGTTCAGGCGATAAATCTATAGAAGAAATTTGGTTTAATATTAAGGACAAAACAGAACCCACTGAATTTTTAGGTTACGAAACAAACACATCAGAGGGAGTAATTAAATTTATTATAAAAGATAACAAAGAAGTCAATTCACTCTCTGATGGTGAAGAAGGATATATAGTTGTAAACCAAACTCCATTTTATGGTGAGTCAGGTGGACAACTTGGTGATACTGGTACTATTAAATGTGGGGATAACAATTTTGTTGTAAGCGATGTGCAAAAAAAGTTTGGTGATTTGTTCATTCATTTCGGCAAAATAAAAAAAGGCAAACTTAATTTGAATGACAGTGTTGAATTAAATATAGACTCTGAGCGTAGAAAAAGTATTAGAGCATACCACTCCGCAACACATCTCCTACATGAGTCCTTAAGAAGAACTTTAGGTAAGCATGTAATGCAAAAAGGGTCTCTGGTTGCACCTGATAGACTTAGATTTGATTTTAGTCATATGAAATCTATATCTGAAAGTGAATTAGATAAAATTAATAATATTGTTAATCAGATTGTTGATAATAAAAGTGATGTTATTACAAGATCAATGACACCTAAAGAGGGCATGGAACATGGTGCTTTAGCTTTATTTGGAGAAAAATATGGAGAAGAAGTAAGAGTAGTGTTTATGGGCGAAGAAGGTAACAAATATTTTTCGACAGAATTATGTGGAGGAACACATGTAAGAAATACAAGTGAGATTGGAAAATTCAAAGTTGTAAGTCAATCTGCGATAGCATCAGGCGTTAGACGTGTAGAAGCTTTAAGAGATAGTCAATTGGATAAATACTTACAAGAGAAAGAAAAGAGTAAAAATTTAATTACTCAAAAAGATGAGGAAAATATTAATAATTTATTAGATCAAATTAAAAAATTAGGAGGCAAAGTTAATATAACTTCAGATGATAAAAAATTAGTTATTAAAGAGCTTACAAGAAAATTAGATCAATTAAATATTAAAACAGTTCTCGAGGATAAATCAAAAAATATAGTTCAAGATTTTGAGATCAATAAAGTAAAGGTCAGGTTTCAAAAAGTAGCTAATTTATCACCGAAAGACTTAAGAAAATTAGTTGATGAAGGTAAAAATTTTTTAAAAAAAGGCATTGTCGTAGTTTCTGCGCATAAAGACAATAAAGTAGGTTTAGCAGTAGGAATTACAGAAGATTTAACAACTAAGTATGATGCTGTTAAACTTGCTAAAGTAGGATCTGAAATTATTGGTGGAAAGGGTGGGGGTGGTAGAAAAGATTTCGCCCAATCAGGAGGAAATTTAGTAAATAAAATTGACGATGCATTTAATGAGATAAAAGGTCTTATTTAAAAAAATGACTATTCAAACTAGTTTTTATTACCTTTAATGTCAGTGGTAAGTTGTTGATAAACCATAACTGTAATAGCTCTAATATTTCTCTCTAATCTACTTATATCAAAACTGAAATTTGCATCATTACAATTTAATTCATGAAAGTAATATGTATTGGTATAACCCAAAGTTGGCTTTACTTCATCGCTTATAATTTTTAAAGCCTCAGTTTTCTTATCGATTGTAAAATTATAACGACAAACACTAGTTGTAGCCCATTGAAGTATTAAGCCAATAACAATACCGATCGATAAAATTATTTTTGTCATTTTGAATCCACTACTAAAATTGTTAAATCATCTTTTTGAATTTTACCTGAGTTAATTATGTCATCGATAATAATTTTCAGTCTTTCATTATTTGGTTTTTCTTGATATTTTTTTATATAATCTTTAAAGCCATCTGAACCCAACATTTCACCTTTAGGATCTTTAATTTCTGTTATGCCATCTGTGAAAATATACATTGAGCTTTCATCAAATCCTATTGTAGTTTCATTATATTTCGTCTTAGCCATTATTCCAAGGGGCGGCCCAGCCTCTTCGAATGTGGAAAAACTCCCATCTTTTTTTAAAATTAATGGCGGCTCATGTCCTGCACTTGATAATTTTAACTCTTTTTTGTTGCTGTCGTAAATACCAACCAACATAGTAACAAACATTCCTCTAGAAATTGTTTCACATATTTCGTTATTAAGAAGCATTAATAATTCAGATGTTGAAAACATTGTTTTACTTAAACATCTATACAGACTAGAGGCCTTGGACATCAATAAAGATGATTTAATTCCTTTTCCAGACACATCAGCTACTCCAAATCCATATCTACCTTCACCAAGATCAGAAAAGTTATAAAAATCTCCAGACACAACTTTAGCTGGAATGTTTATCCCAGCTATTGGAAAATCTTCTTTTTTATTTTGAGATAATAATGATCTTTGAATTTCTCCAACTATTTCCACTTCTTTTTGAATTTTATTTTTTTCAATCATTTCTTTAGCCATCTTTGCATTTCTAATTGCTAAAGCTGCTGGAGCAGAAAGTGTTTCTAATAATTTCCTATCATCCTCTATGAATAATTTGTCGTTAGTTTTTTTATTTAAACAATGAATCACACCAATACAATCGTTTGCAGCAATAAGAGGCGAACACAAGACTGAATAAGTAGTGAAATTTGTTTTATTATCTAAATCAAAATAAAATTCTGCAATTTCTCTTACATCTTTTCTCACATTTCCAACTCTTACACATTTTCTATCTTGCACAGCCTTACCCATTACTCCATCTTTTAAATCTAATTCATATTCATCAAGATAATTTTGATGCAATGACGCAATACATTCAAATTTTTTTTTTTTATCATTAATTAAGAATATATTTGCAGCTTCAGCATTAATTCTTGCAATAATTACTTGTAGTGCAGTCTTTAAAGTGTCATTTAAATCAAGAGAGACCGCAAACTCTTGATTCATTTTAGTGACAATCTCCAAATCTACATTTACTTGTAGATTCTTGTCTGTTTCATTTTTTTCTTGTTTTTTGGATTTAAAAAACATTTATTATACTAGCATTTTAAACAGTTTTTGATAAATTCTACAATAATGGAATTAATAATAAATACACCAAATCTTTACATACATCTTCAAGATGCAATGCTTATTGTGGAGTATATTATAGACGGATTTCTTTATATTGCTTCGAACTTAGAACTCTAAAAAAGTGTGGATATAGTATTTGTAATAATCCTGGGTGCACTCTGGGGCAGTTTTGCGAATGTATGTATTTTTAGATTACCAAATGAGGGCAATGTTGTTTCAGGAAGATCTTTTTGTCCTAAATGTAAACAAAAAATAGTTTGGTATGATAATATTCCGATAATCTCTTATATCATTTTAAAAGGGAAATGCAGAAATTGCGATTATAGAATTACTTTTCAATATCTCATAGTTGAAATTTTAAGCTTATTATCATTTACATTAATATATTTTCTTTTTGGGATTTCATTAACAACTTTATTTTTTTGGATTTTGTTTTTATCTTTCTTGATAATTTTTTTTATTGATCTTAAACACTTTATAATACCTAATGTAATAACGTTTCCCTTAATGGCTTTGGGATTTATAAAATCTTTTGATCCAAATTTGAGTTATATTTTTCCAAATTATATAAATTCATTAATTGGGGGTGCATTAGGGTATGGAATAATTTTTTCGATAATTTATTTTTACAAACAGATTAGAAAAAAAGAAGGAATGGGCTTGGGTGATGCAAAACTATTCGCTGTAATAGGATTTTGGTTTGGCTGGATATCAATTCCATTTATTATTTTTTTATCGTCTTTGATTGCATTAATTTCAGTAATTCCAAGCTTGCTAAATAGCTCAAAACAAATGTCATCAGAAATTCCCTTCGGTCCTCATATCATTATCGCAACGTTATTATTTATAGTTTTTAAAGAAAGTGTGATAAATTTTATACTATAGATCGATGAAAGATAAAGGTTTCACTCTAATAGAACTTTTAGTTGTTGTAGCTATCATCGGTATTTTAGCTGCCGTAGGAGTAGTGGCATACAATGGTTATACTAAAAGTGCTAAAATAAACGCAACTAAAGCAAACCACACAACTATTGCCAAGATGATTGGAGCTAAAGCAGTTCAATGTTCTATGGGAGAAGATGTAGAATATCTTAATACGAAGGGTAATAAACAAAATTTAAATTGTCCTGTCTCAATCGATAACTTCATTAATCATATGAACCAAACTATATATGGTATGAATTGGCAAAGTCCTTTTTATGGTTCAAATCCACCATATGGTTCGTGGTGCAGGTTAAATGTTACAAATTGTTCTCCCCCAGGATATATGAATTCTTGTCCTTCACATGCTGATCAGGGAGGCTATCTCTCAGTATTTAAATTAAATGCTTCAACTATAAAAATTTGCTCTAACCTTGGAAATAGCACAGGATCAACTGTATATATAGAGTCAAATGTAAATTATGAATAAAGGTTTCACGTTAATAGAACTTCTAGTCGTTGTAGCAATCATTGGTATTTTAGCTGCTGTAGGGGTAGTTGCTTACAATGGGTATACGAGTAGCGCGAAAGCAGGAGCAACAAAGGCCAATTTTAAAATGATGCAAAAATTTATGTCTGCAGAAATAGCAAAATGTGACTTGGGTGAAACACAAATCATGAAGAGAGATAGTGGGACTGGTCTAAAATGTTCGGGAATTACATATGGATTAATCATTCCTCATTTACAACAACTATTTAACACTGATAAAAAGCTAGTCAGCGCTTATACAGATTTGACTTATGTTAGAAATACTGGACCATCAACAAATTCCAGCAGTATAGGTTCTATTCATTTAAATGGTATATCACATGATAAAACATTTAATCCAGGAGCCTCGCCACCTCTTGATAAAAATGATATAAGATTAACTTCATGTTTTAAGGAGCCATGTACTGATGCAAATAACAACCTATCCGCTGTCATCAATATTGACTAAAAATAAAGGTTTCACTCTTATAGAACTCTTAGTTGTTGTAGCTATTATTGGTATCCTAGCTGCGGTAGGGGTAGTTGCTTATAATGGATACACTACTTCAGCAAAAAAAACAGTTGCTAAACAAAATCATAAAATGATGGTCAGACAATTTCAAATTTTAGTAACAGAATATGATTTAAATGGCAGTATATCGAGAAAAATTAACGGTGGTAATACCCAAAGCTTTAACAGAAAAAATTTAGCTTTTGATTGTCCAGCATTTCAGCATCATTTTAAAGAAATAAAATCCCCATCTGCAACATCGGTAGAGCGCGGGAAAGATCAAGATAATCAAGCTTGGGGAGGAACATGCTGTAATTATGGAAAAGTAGGGTGGACGTATATCTGGAATAAAACAGGCGGATATTGTACTTTTTCTACATACTTAACTGATACGGAACTATTATATGATGAGGTAAAATGGTCAGATTAATATATCTAATGAGAAAATTAATTTTAAAAACTTTAATCATTTTAACTTTTTTTTCGATTTCACAAGCAGAGGAAAAAAAATATGATCAGAAAACATGTGAAGAAATTTATATTGGTATAGCATATTTTTTAAAAGCAGCAGACAAACACTGGAAAGAAACTAAGAATGAAAAAAAAGCTACTATGTATGCAGATACGGCCGCTAATTATGCAACGATTTATAATACTTTTTGTAAATAATAATTCTAAATATGGATCAGTTTCTATATTTTAATATTTTAATTTCAGCATTAAATATTTTTATTGTCGTTTACGCTTTTTCTTATAATTTCTTTCCAAAAAAATGGAGAAATAAAGTTAAACAAGGAACAATTATTGGTTTAGCTTTAATTTTTGTTACGATGATTACCATGTTTTCTTGGGTAATTTATTTTTATTATGTAATTTTTAAACCCTTAGAAAATTTGAATTTTTTAGCTCTAATTTAAAAGTTTTCTTTCCAAGAATTTCTATAAGATGAAGAAGCTCCTTGACCAGATTGAATCTGTACTAAATCTTTTTTGCTTCCTGCAGATTGACCTGCGATGTTAGCAAATAATTTATCAGCAAAAACTACAATTTTTGATAAAACACCTTGACCAACATAATAGCACGCTTCACCTTTTCTTATAGTTCCTAATTGACTAGAGTTATTACTTCCACATTCATCATCAGCTTGACAAATATAAGCGTTACCTAAGCTACACTTATTAACTGATTGTGTAGGTTCATATATAGGAAAATAGGCAAAACCTTTATAAACAGTTGGTTCTGCAGTTACTTTAGATGAATTATCTAAAACTATGTACCATCCTCTGTGTTTATCTTCTACAAGACATGTAGGAGGCATATCTTTTGTTGTATTTCTGCATTTAGTAATATCATCTGCTGTTGCTGCTTTACCAACATCTCTAAATAAAGGATAAAATTCGTCTCTTATTCCTATTAAGTAATTAGATGTTCCATTTGAAGTGTCATTTATTCTATTAAAGTCTCCAGTTCCAGCATACAACCATAATGAATTTGTTGATCTACCAATAGTAGCATCCATCGGATGGAACATGTACCTTCCATTATTTTTATTTGATCCTGCAGTAAATAAAGTTGTTTGGTCGAATATTTTAATTTGATTTCCGGCACCATCGTCGCTCATGTTTGTTAAATTAAATTTTGTAATTTTACCTTCTAAATCACTTAGATATAAAAGACCACCTGAGTAAGTTACTCCTCTAGCTGTATCAGGAGTTATCAATACTGGAGAAGCTGGGGTTGAATTAACAATGTCACTTGAGGCCATGTCTGTGATTTCTATTCTTTTATAAAGACTTCCAGGATTTGTACTATCTTCAAGATTGACAATTGTTAAATTTGATCCAATACCCTCAAACTGAGTACCATATCCACCACCCATTGCAGCAACATAAATATCATCTGAAATATTATTGTCACCCGCACCATTGTTTGGAATTCTAAAAATTCTTGGATCTGACCATGTCTCACCAAGAAGACTATAGTCATACTCTGGATGAGTAGTCACACCAGTATTTTTAGCACCTACTTTGATAGTGACACCAAGTATTGAGCTTGTATTGCTGTCACCTGTATCTGCAGAATAAGTCATATCATCAGCAAAGTTTAAAACTGTCTCACCATTTGCATCCTTTGTGACGGTAAAATTTGTGTAATTCTTGTCGTTAAATAAAACTTTTATATCACTTTTTGATATATCTCTCACTGGAAACGTCCATGATTTACCTTTGTAGCATGAAGTAGTAAGCTCTCCATTACCATCTCTAGTATCTTGACATGTATTAGATATACTGCTGTTTTGAGAAAATTTATCTGTAACTTCCAAAGCCTCTGCAAAACTAGCTAAAGAATATGATCGTGCAATATATTTATAAAGATGTGTATTTTCGTTATGATCAATTCTGTAAACAGTGCTGTTAATGTTGTCATTATATATTGACATTAAGTGTAAAGGTTTTTCAGGATCTGTTACATCAAGAACAGAAAAACCAGCTCCACCTCTACCGTAAGGCACCATTAATATTGTATGCCATTTTTTGACTGTATCTAAAGGACTCTTAAAGTACATATCATGTACTACAATAGAGCCATCAACTCCAAAAATTGCATTTGTTCCACCTGGTTTTTTATTGAGTGATCTATTCATAACAAGCGGAAGGTTCGGAGCAACTAAAGGCGGTACAAATCCCCATAACTCTTTTCCTGTTTTAGAGTCGAATGCATGAAGTATTCCACTATTAGAGCCTGCATAAATTACTTCTTTTCTGTTTATGTTTGCAGAAGCAAAAGTAGGGTAGTTATTTATGCTTCTAAAATAAGCTTCCTGATTTGTTCCAGAAAATGCTGTATCTGCGCCTGGAGGACCAACTACTACAAGCTGCGAATGATAAATGTCACCTAAAGGATTGGTTCTAGTTTCAGTTAAGTTACAATCACCATCATAATCGAAATAGTCTTTACCTCTTATAAATTCTATTAAACCTTCCTGATCGTCTGAATTACCATCTATAACTCCAGCTTCGTTCGCACATCTATTATTTGTCGTATCACTATCATTATGAAAGTCGACAATAGCATTTTTATATAAACTAAATAAAGCACCAATATCTGCCGCATTTGCTTTAGTAAAATTGTTATAGTCAGATTTGTAGTTTGTTCCAGGAATTCCAACACTCCAAATTTTCCTACTATCAGGCGCTGGCATCACATCCACAGCTGACCAATTACTCTTATCTTTCTCATCTAAATTTCCATTTGAGTCTATAGCTGTTCTTGTAATAGTACCTGCCCACTCTTTGTTTTGTCTGTAATCAAATTGTGCTTGAAATAGTGATCCTGATGACTCAATTGTTGCTGTAATTGCAGGAGCTGTAAATGATAATTTTTGAGCAATAATTTGCGAAATTGCCGCTTTAAGTTCTGATTTTAATTGAGCGGCTGTTTTAGCAACAATTGCTGCATCTGTTCCACCTTCTTTTGCAAGTTGATTAAAATTTCTTAAACCATTTGCTGATATTCCTGTTCCAAAAGCAACAGCAAAAGTTTTTACCGGATATTTTTGTGTTCGAAGACTTCTTGCTGCGTTTTTTGCGTTATTGTGATTATACCAATCTCCATCCCCGATTACCATCGCATAACTATTTTGACATGGTGAGTTTTTATCTATTGGGCTAAATCTGCCATGATTATAATACTGTTGCGCAATTCTCATAAAAGCCATTGCATCTGTTCCACCCCCAGGGTTTACTCCGCTAATTATTTGATTAATTCTTGCAGCTCCACCTTTATGAACTCTAACTTTCAAACAATTGTAGTTGTTGCATGGAGTTGAACGTCCTGTTGTTATGTCTCCAATCCAATTATTAAATCCAGATGAGCCATGCGCCCAATATGCAAATCCAAAGTTAACACCTGAAGTTAAAGAGGCATCAGTTACGATCGATTTGATAGCCTCGTGAGCCGCCTGCATTCTTGTTTGTGGTGCACCACCAAAATTTTTCAACCAGTTTCCATTCATATCAAAAGATTGAACAGTTGCTTTATTTAGTCCTGTTGTAATAATTCTGCTATTAGTTTTATCTATTGAAATTCCCCAAGGATAATAAAAGTAAGTAGCGCTACTTGTTGAAGCCGCAGTGCTTCTAACACCTTTCCTCCATGTATAATTACTTTGACCGTAACTAACTTTTGTCAGCCTACTTGAACCCCAGCTCAGATGATAAAGAACCTGTTCGTTATTAGGATCAACTGTTAATCCACCGAAATCATTTCCAAAATTATATCTATAGCTACCAGCGTTAATACTTGGGCAACCATTACTATCAAATTGAAATCTATATATTCTACTGTTTCTGTAAGAATACATGTAACTAAAGTTTTTATCAGCCGCACCTACCATGTAAGCATATCTTAATTGGGAATTTACATTACAATTTCTTGATCTATCTCTATCAATATCATAAAGATAATAACCCTGACTAGTTCCAACTCCGATAAACCTCCCTTGAGGGTTCTGAAATAATGCAAGGTTATAAGGATAGGCACTTCCAAGATTTATAAAACCTAAGCACGCCCCATCCGACTCTCTTATTTTAACTATTCTTCTGTTTGACCAACTAATTGCATAAAGTACTCCACCCGCAGACTCAATACCATATGGATAATAAGTCTGACAATTTCCTTTATGGGCTGTACCATTTACTCCCCAACTTGCATCAACTTTAGCGTTTGCATATTCTAATTTCTTAATTCCATATGCTGCATATTGTGCAACATATAAATTACCGTTTGCATCTGTTGTAGTATCGTAAGGGAAACTAATTCCAGAAGCTCCTCCGCTCATTCGCCAACCCATACTTCCAGACTTATCTAATAATATTAAAACATTAGCTGGCACATCACCAATACCAGTTCCAGGAGGTAACGCTTTTCCAAAAACTACACCAAAAGAAATTAAATAAAATAACAATGAAGTAATTATAAATTTAAAATTTTTCATTGTGATTTCTCTAACTCTTCTTCAATTTTTCCTAACTCAAAATTATTAATATGTTCTGCTAAAATTTGATCGTGTTTCTTAGTAGATAAATATAATTGCTCATCTATTTTATTTTCTTCACCCAAAAACCTTTGGTAAACTACAAATTCATCTGACTTTTCAAAAATATGAAAACCAGTAAATGAGTCGGGATTTTGAGTAGTATCAAAATTACCATATACATTTTTAGTATATTTCATGAGGGTTAATTTTTTTGAGATGTTGTTATTTTCATCATTTAATGCAACAAAATTTATAGCAACAAGAATATTATTAACAAATCTATACTCGATCATAATCCCTTCATCTAATCCTTTTCCAGGACAAATATCTTTTGCAAAAAAAGGATATATATTCATTCCTGGATATCGATATGGAGGTGGGGGACCATATTCCTTCTCCATTTTTGATAAATTATCACCGATGTTGTATACAACGTCACATTTTGCATATGCTACAGTAGATATAAAGAGGCTTGTTAGTAAAATAGATAATCTTAAAATCATGAAATTTATATAATTATAGACGAATATTTTAATATTTTAAAATAAATTTTTTCAGATAAATAAATATTTTTTAATCATCTTGGAAATACAATTGTGCTTTCTAATGAAACTACCATTTTTTCACTGTCCATATTAAGGCCACACCCATACACCCTATAAGCCATCCCATTTTGGCCTGCATCTGTTTGGGTTTTTTTTATACTTCCGCCATATCCTTTATAAGGAACAGCTCCGATTCTTTGAATAAAAAACTCATAATAATAATTATACAAATCTTCTGCTTCCTCCTTTTCACTTTTGCTGGCACCAGTTTTAAAACTATCCCTTAATAATTTTCCAAAATTCCAACTTTGTGCAACAACTACTCCTTTATTGTCTATATTTTTTTTGTCTAAGTCGTGAAAACTGTTGAAACATATATTACTCGTATTTTGATAACTGCCAAAACTTTTGTTATAATTTGCAAGAGTCATTGCACCTGAAAAACCTGAACCACCAGTACTTTTTCCACCTTTGTTTTCAGGTAATTTTCTTAAACTTAGATCTCTTTTTTTAGATTTAGAATTCCAAGGACCCAAAAAATGATTTTTTAAATAATTTTCTCCCTCAATAATTGCTGTTTCTGCCACATAAAATGTTTGCTGGTAATCATCACTATAATTATTACTTTGATGATCGCCTGATGAAATCACAATTAAAGCACCACCCATCAAAGACATTACAAGAAGTAAAACAAGTGAAAGTACTAACGCAAAACCTTTTTCATTTTTATTTTTCATTCTAATCCCACATTTCTGGCATAAGCCGTTACCGTCAAAGTCTCTCTTAAAAATCGATCATTAAATCTTGTAAGATCTCTAGTCGCATCTGTTAAAGCAAAAATTGTTTTTTTTTTGTTATCATTATAAAATGGATTCTTTGATCTTACTGCTATTGCTATGTCTACAGTTTTTATATCGTATAATTTATCTTTGTTAGAGTTTGTTGGTGAAGGTGGTGGTTTAAGAAGATTTCCATTTGCATCAACTGGATTAAAAATCATATCTTGAACATATCCTTCAATAAATTGTTCTGAGTAAGTTCTTTCATCTAATTTACTACTATTAGGGTATGTATCGGTAGCAGGATTGTCCCAAGTATTTTTTTGTTTACTCCATTTGACTTTAGTTTTGAAAATTGAAAATGCATCAATATTATTATTTGTTAATTTATCTTTTATAATTGAAGGTTTACAATAATAGGAGACTTTATATCTAATAAATGTATACCTTTTATTTACATCAGCCTCGTTGGGCTTATATTCTACATCACCATAAACAATATCAATTTTATCACAATCCTTCAGCTTGTTTGAGGTTTTAGAAATTAATATTGGTGGATCTGAAACTTTCAAGTCATCTCCATAATATTTAAAACCTGCCATACGGATATCTCTGACCAACATATTAAGAACTACTCTTCCGGTTTGACTCATTTTTACTTTATCTGTAACTTTTTGATAAGAATTATTGACAGCAGTGTAAGAAGCGTACATTGCCGCCATCATGATTGATGAAATCACTATACCAATTAATATTTCAACTAAAGTAACTCCTAGGATAGATTTTTTATATATTTTCATTATGGTTTAACATCAACGTGCACAGGAAAATAAATAAATTTATCTTTGTCACCATTGTTTAAAAAAATTTGAAATTTAGCTATATACATTTTGTCAAAAACTTTATCATTTTTGAACCTGCATCCTGAAGGACAGATATCAAACACTTTCAAAAATTTCTTTTCTTTTGTGCCTGAACCATCTTTTCTGCATTTAAGTCTTCTCTCAGAAAATCGATTATCCCATTTGTTTATTTTTTTATCTATTATGTTAGTAAAATTTGTGTTTAAACTGGAACCTGTTGAGCAGCTATTCGAACCCCAAGACTGATTATCCCCGGTGCTATTTTCTTGTTTGCTATTATTAACTAAAATATCAACAAACTTTTGACTAGATTTTTCTGCTTGAGAATTTCCTAATAAGTCCTCGGCAACCATACTAACTAAATAAGTACCTTTAGTTCTCTCACTTGATACATCAATTGATTGAACTGAATAATTGACCATTTGAAAAACAGCGATAAAACCAATACCAACTATAACTGTAGAGATTAACCCCTCAATAAGTGTAATCCCTCTCTCAAAAAATCGTTTACTGTCTTGACCAAGTTTTTCCATTAAATTTATACCTTGTTACATTACCAAATCTTGACCATTCTACCAAGTACGCAGGTTGTTCCAATGCTGGCGCAGATACTGGACATTTATTATTATTTTTAGCGGCAATGGTTGTTTTACAAAAAATTACATATTGATTTGAAGTTCTACCTTCCAAAGTAACATTTTTATTCGCTAAATTTTTATATGAGTAATAAGAGCCGTCTTGTGAAAAACATACAGCTGCCTCTGCTGGTAATGGACTATAATGTGCCGCACCCTCACCCTCATAGTAGTCTATATATTCTGATGTTCCATTTATTTTAGAATAATAATTATTACCTGTTTTACATTGAGGCAATAAACCAGAATTTAAATTTTCAGAAAGTTTTTTTTTAGTAAATCCTCTTGTGTGAAAAATAATATCCCCATTAGCTTGAGACATGTAAAATGATATAAAAGGGTAGCTTCCTCTCTGGGCTTGTGTTGTCGCTGAATTAATCATCGCAGAGGCTTTTTCAGCCAACACTCTTATTTTACGATCAGCATTCCATTCCATAAAGTTTGGAATTCCAACTGCTGATACAATTCCAACAATTGTAATTACAACTAGTAATTCCAAAAGTGTAAAACCTTTAATGTTCTGATCTTGCTGCACCTGGATCTATCTTACCTGACTTTGCTAATTCTTCCAAAGATTTTTCCATAGTAATCATGCCATCTCTTACCGCAGTTTGCATAATGCTTGGTATTTGATGTATTTTAGCTTCCCTAATTAAATTTTGAATTGGAGATGTACATTTCATAACTTCAAATGCACCAACTCTTCCTGCACCATCTCTTGTCTTAAGTAGTCTTTGGGTAATTACCATCTTTAAGGATGTTGATATCTGTGCTCTAATTTGTTCTTGTTGTTCAGGTGGAAATACATCTATAATTCTATTAATTGTACTAGGTGCACCACTTGTGTGCAGAGTTCCAAACACTAAGTGCCCGGTTTCAGCTGCAGTTAGCGCTAAACTAATAGTTTCTAAATCTCTCATCTCTCCAACCAAAATTACATCAGGGTCTTCTCTTAATGCTGCTTTAAGTGCTGCTGCAAATGTTTTGGTTTGTTTACCAACTTCTCTATGAGAAACTATACTTCTGTTATCTTTATGTATAAATTCAACAGGATCTTCAACTGTAATAATATTTGCACTTCTTGTTTTATTAATTTCATTTATGATAGCAGCTAATGTCGTTGATTTACCAGATCCAGTTGGCCCGGTAACAAGCACTAAGCCTTTGTGAAAATCAACTACATCATATAAAGACTGAGGTAAATTAAACTGATCCATGTTTGGAATTTGACTTTCAACTCTTCTAAGCACCGCAGCTGTCCCATTAATTGTTTTATAAAAGTTAGCTCTAAATCGTAAACCACTTAACATAACTGCAGAGTCTAACTCGTGAGTTTTTTCAAATCTTTCAATTTCTACTTCATTGCAATTCATTGACATTAAATCTTTTAAATCTTGAGCTTTAACTGGGACGTCTTTAACTACTACAATTTCACCAGTTTGACGATATGCAAGTGGTGAACCAGATCTAATATGGAAATCAGAAATTTTTTTATTATTTTTTGCAAGATCCTCGAGTTTTTCAAACATTTTAAATTTATCTTTCTTATATAGCCTTTTTAAGCCTAAAAACGCAAAATTTCCAATGATTATTCTGGGTCTAATTATTCTAGTCTAAGTTGATTAATATAAACGAATAAGTTAAGTATACCAGTAGACGTTAAATATGAAAAATTTCTTACAAAATATTTTAAAAAAAAAAGAAAATAATCCAGATGCCTCTCCAAAAAAAGATGAAGGGGAAAAAGGCAATAAAAAAATCAATTCTTTAATAGAAAAAATAAAATCTAAATTTAGTTCTGGTATAAAAAATAAATTAGGAAAACAAGCTATACAAGGTGAAGAAATCGTAGGTGTAGAATTAACGCCATACGAAATAAGACTAGCCCAATTAAACAATAATAAGAATAATGAGTGGGTTTTAGAAAAATTTTTTGTACATACCATTGAAGGATTACCAGAAAATGCATCAGTTTTAGAACATCCAGATAAAATTGGAGATGAGCTTAAAATAGCTCTTCAAAAATCTAAAATAGAAACAACAAATGCTGCAATTGCAATACCAGTGACTAGTGCAATCATAAGAGTTGTAACTGCTCCATTAATGACTGATGAAGAGTTGGGAAAGGCAATTGATACAGATTCTCTATGGGAAAATCTTGTTCAATTAACTGATAATTTAAATGATTATTCTATATTTCACCAAGTAATAAATAGAGACAAAGAGAGAAATACTATGGATATTCTTTTCGTAGCTTCAAAATTATCAGATATAAATGGTTACACATCAATTATTAAAAAAGGTGGACTAAATGCCGTCATAATTGATGTTAAATGTTTTGCTCTAAAGTCTGCGGTTGACCAAATGAATCAAATTAAGGGTTCAATTGAAGAAAGTAATTTAACTGCAGTTTTAGAATTTGGTTTAGATGAAAATTATGTAATGATTCTTTACGAAAACAATCCAATTATTACAGACATTTTCATAAGAAGTCAGGATAGAACCACTTTGCAGAAATCTGACAATCAGGAAGAAATGGATGGTTTAGTAAGAAGATATATGACTCAAGTAAAACAAGCTATCCAAGACTTTGAAACAAAATATGAGAAAAGAATAAGAAATTTAAAAGTAGTTTCAAATTTACCAAATGTAGATTCGTATTTAGGAAGTTTTAGAAAAAATTTAGCTAACACTGGTTTTAATTTATTTGATCCAATTTCTGAAGTTAAAATTCCAGCTCAATTATCTGAAGGTGTTAAACTAGCAAATAGATCATACCTTTCGACAGTAATTGGACTAGCTTTTAGAAAACTAGATGTATTTGGTTATTATAAATTTGTAACAGCTGTAAAAAATATAAATTTGTTACCAAATAGAGACAGCATGATTGCACAGAAAAAAGCAAAAATATTTTCAAATTTTGCTTTTAAGGGAGTAGTTGGCGTTGTTGGAGCAATATACATAATTCTTTTTGGATTATCGTTTTGGCAAATAAGTTCTCTCAACAAAAAATTAACTGACTATGATCAAATTGTTTCCGAACATCAGTTAAAAACTTTAGAAAAAGCTAAATTTGCAAAAGAATTAGGAATTATTAATAAATCTTTAGAATTAAGTGGATCAATAGAGTCGAATAAAAAAATAAGTTTTAGAATTTTAGCTCAAATAGCATCCTCAGTTCCAAAAAGAGTTAAATTTAACTCAATAGACTTTGATGGACAAAACCAAGTTATTATAAACGGAGTTGCATCAACAGACCAAGATATATTAAAACTAATTGGTAACTTAAATGAAAAAAAACTTATATCTCAAGCATCTTTAGCTAGTATGACTTTACCAGAGGGTAATGATCCAACTAAACCTAAAATGAAAGGTTTTAAAGTAGCTTGCACCGTGGAGAGCATATAATGGATTTAAAAAATATTGACTTAAAAAATATAAATATTGAAGATCTAAAAGCAAAGTTACAAAATGTAGATAAAAAAACTTTAATTAAGTTTGGCTCAGGTTTTGCAGCAATATTGATTTTTTTAATAGGTTATTATGCTATTTTAAGCCCAATAGTTAATGAGAAGAAGGAAAAATATAACGATAAAGTCCTAAAACAAGATGAAATTATGCAAATGAGTAATGAAATCACTCAATTCAAAGCAGAGATTACAAACAAAACCCCAGAATTTGAGCAGAGTTCATCGCTATTTCACACAAAAGCTGAGGTAGAGGGATTGTACGATAGTTTAAGTAAATATGCTGGCGTAAATGGATTGGTAATTTCTAAAATTGAGAAACAAAAACCAAAACCCGTTCTCGTAGAGGGAGCAACCGAGCAGGCTGATCAAAATTTAGAAATCCAAAGCGTTAAATATTTCAAAATTCCAGTCGCCTATGAAATAAAAGGTAACTTTCTTGGATATATAAAATTTAAAAGAGCTTTAGCAAGATCAAATAAAATGTTGAACTTTGATAAAGAAATTATAAGTTTAGTACAAAACGATGCAAATGGAGCAATAATTGCAAAGGGAGAATTAACAATAGTAGGTTTACCTAATGAATTTTTTTAAAATATTTTTTATTACTCTAATATTAATCTATTCCCAAGCATCATTTGCTGATCAACATGAAAGTGTTGAAGAACAAGCAACTGAACAAACAACTGAACAAGTAACAGAACAAGAAACAGATCAAACAATAGAACAACCAACAGACCAAGCAACATTACCCGAAGATGAGGAAGATGAGGTTCCTTTAAATGATCCATTTGCTGGAAACGAGTCTGGCTCTGGCATGTCCAATATTCCAGATGGCGAAGAGGAAAATGAAATGAGTTTATATAATTTTAAATTGGTTGGTATAATTTCTGGTGAAGAAAATAGTTATATTTCTTTAGTAGATGCATCTGGAGAAGTTATTACTTTATCATTATCTCAATATTTAGGAGAAATAAAATTAGTGGATATGAGAATACATGAGGCAATATTTGAAAAAAATGACAATTCTTATATTATCATAGACTTTAATAACCAAATTCGAGAAGTAAATGAATATTAAAA
The DNA here is from genome assembly GCA_902583455.1 of uncultured Pelagibacteraceae bacterium. Taxonomy (GTDB): domain Bacteria; phylum Pseudomonadota; class Alphaproteobacteria; order Pelagibacterales; family Pelagibacteraceae; genus Pelagibacter. The sequence continues at coordinate 133,999 of CACHVY010000003.1, forward strand.
AAATTTTATACCCAACTGTTATTTTATTAATTTTATTAATAGTATCAGGATGTGCAAAACCACAAAAAAACATAAAAACTTTTAAACACAACACTCCACTTATAAAAAAAGACATTAAAGCCGAAGGTAGGGCAGAAATAGATAAAACTTTGGAGATGGGACCAAAACCAGTTGAAGGAGATATTGTAAAACTGCAAAAAAGAAAAAAAATATCTTCTGAAGCACAAAGAAATTATCTTTTAATTCCTGAAGATTTTCCAATGCTTAAACAAAGAGTAACTCTAAAATTTAAAAACTTAGATTTTAAAGAGACCATGAAACTTATGGGAAAAATTGGAGAAATTAATGTACTTGTTGGAGATGAAGTTGCAGGCGCTATAAGCGCTGAGTTGATTAATGTGCCTTGGGATAAAGCATTCCAAGCACTTTTAGATATGAAAAACTATGCATCTGATATTGATGTAAATAGTAATTTAATAAGAGTTCATTCTCCAGAGACATTAACAGCACAAGAAACTTATAAATCTGAAAGAGCTTCCGCAGTTAGAAAAAAAGTTGAGTTAGAAGATAGTGTTGAACCGATTTACTCAGAAATTTTCAGATTGTATTATATTTCACCAGCTCAAGCTAAAGCAACACTCGAGGAATTGTTTTCCTCAGGCGAAGGTGAAGCAGCTTTTTCATCTTTGCAGATAACAGAGGAGCAAACAACAAGATCAATCATTATTAGAGGTAAAGAGAAAGATTTAGATGTTGTTGATAAGGTAATTAAAGAAATTGATGTTAGAACGAAACAAGTTTTAATTGAAGCATTTATTGTAACAGCTAACTCTAATTTTGAGAGAGAGCTTGGAACAAGACTTGGAGCATATTTTAATAAAAATCAGACTGGGAGGCCAATAATATCAGGAGGAGCAGGAGGTTTTGGAGACACTGCACGTGGTGCGAATACAGACGAAGTTATTGGTCTAGGTGCTGGTGCAGGAGATTTAACTAATTTTGGAGTTGGCAATCCTTCTAGTGGAATTGGAGTGCTAAGAAGAACAACAGCTAGTGTTTTAAAAGCAGAAATTACTGCATTAGAGGGTTTAGGTTTAGGGCAAATTATTTCAAATCCCAAAATTTTCACTTTAGATAATCAGACAGCTACAGTTACACAGGGTACAGAAATACCATATACAACCATATCAGATGGAGCTGCATCCACATCGTTTAAAGAGGCAGCGTTGAAATTAGAAGTTACTCCAAGTATTGTAGGCGACGGAAATGTACTTATGACCATTAAAGTAAATAATGATGCTGTTCAAGAGGGAGCAGATGCCGCTGATGAACCTCCATTAGATAAAATGGAAATTGACACACGACTATTAGTTGCAGATGGCGATATAGTTGTGATTGGTGGAATTAAAAAAAGCTCAGTAACCAATAGGGTTGACAAAACTCCGAAACTTGGTGATGTTCCTGTAATAGGCAATCTCTTTAAAGGTACAGCAAATACTGATGACCTTAGTGAGCTGCTGGTATTTATAGCACCAAGGGTATTATAATATGATAAAAATTAGTCGAGAGTCTGAAGTTAACTTGATCAACGTTTTAATAGATCAAGATGTTATATCAGGAAAAGATTTACCTAATATCAAAAAACTATCTTCTGAGGGAGAGAAAACACAACTTGAAGCAGTGTTTGATCTAAATTTAACTGATGAAGACAAAATTTTAGATTTATTAGTAAAAGACCAAAATTTAGATGTTGTTGAATTAGATAATATGGAAATTACAGATGAAGTAAAAACTGTGCTTCCTGCAAATTACATAAATATGAATTTTATTGCTCCTTTCAAGATCGAAGGCAAGGTTCTTCATATAGCTATTTCAGATATATCTAAACTAAGTTTAATGAGAAATTTAAAAACTATAACTAAAAAAGATATAGAATTACATGCAGCAAAAATTACTCAAATATCAAGACATATAGAAAAAATTTTAGAAGGAAATGAAACAACACTTAAAAGTATTAAAAAAGAAAACGCTAGAAAAGATAGAACTAAAACATTTGACTCTGATTTAGCTGAAGCAGGTGAAGTATTAGAAAATAAACCTGAGGAAGATATTGAAGCTATAGAAAATGAATCAGAAGTTATTAAATTTTCAACAGCTGTTGTTGCAGAGGCAATTAAAATGGGTGTATCAGATATTCATATTGAGCCATATAGATTTTCTTCAAGAGTAAGATATCGACTTGATGGAATTTTAGCTTCCCAAGAAAAGTTTGCGAAATTTTTACATGATAATTATGGAGCTGTTGTAACTAGATTTAAAATTATGGGAAAACTAGATATTGCAGAGAGAAGACTTCCTCAGGACGGAGCAATTCCTTTTAAGATTGATGGTAAGGTTGTTGACTTACGTTTATCAATTTTACCTACTGCAAATAATGAGAGAATTGTAATGAGGATTTTAAATAAAGATGCAGGAGATATTAGTCTTGAACAATTAAATTTCGAGGAAACAGATTTAAAAAATCTTAGAAAAGCAATTCATGGAACTCAAGGACTAGTTTTAGTTACAGGTCCAACTGGATCAGGAAAAACTACTACTCTTTATTCTATTTTAAAAGAAGTTTCAAAACCTCATCTTAATATTTTAACAGCAGAGGATCCTGTTGAGTATGAATTAGATGGAGTTGGACAAGTTCAAGTTAAAGAGGACATTGGTTTTAGCTTTGCAACAGCACTTAGATCCTTTTTAAGACAAGACCCTGAAATTATTTTAGTTGGAGAGATGAGAGATAAAGAAACAGTGGACATAGGTTTGAAAGCTGCTCTTACTGGTCACTTAGTTTTTAGTACACTTCACACAAATGATGCACCAAGTACCATTACAAGGTTACAAAATATGGGAACACCAGATTATTTAATTAGTGCAGCAGTTACTCTTGTGTTAGCGCAAAGACTTGCAAGGAAAACTTGTATGGAATGTAGAGAAGCTGACCCTGACATTACCCCGAAAGCTCTAGCAGATTTTGGATTTACTGTAGAGCAAGCTTCAAGAGCAAAAGTTCAAAGAGGAAAAGGGTGTCCAAAATGTAAAGACACAGGCTACAAAGGAAGAATGGGTATTTATGAAATTCTAAATGTAACTAAACCTATTAAAGAAGCTATTTTAAGAAAAGCAACAACACCAGAACTTAAAAAAATTGCAACAGATGAAGGCTTTAGAACTATGCAAGACATGGGAAGAGAATTAATCTTAACTGGTGATTTAAATTTTAGAGAATATGATAGAGTTATATCTGGAGATCAATAATGTCATCAGAAACATTTACATATAAAGGTATATCTGCAGGAAAATACGTTGAGGGAGATATTGAGGCTCTTAATCAAGAAGAAGCTTCGTTTAAGCTTAAAGAGCAGAAAATAATAATAACCAATTTAGTTAAAACTAAGAAGAAAAAAGCTGAAAAAGAGAAGAAAAAAGGCTCTGGATTTTCATTTGGTAAGAAAAAAATTACACCTGCAGACGTAGTAATCTTTTCAAAACAATTTGCAACAATGGTTAAAGCAGGACTTCCAATTTTAAACGTTCTTACTATGTTAAGAGATCAAATTGAACATCCAACAATGAAAGAGATTATTGAAGACATAAGAAAAAGTCTTGAAGGCGGTATAACTCTTTCAAAATGCTTTGAAAAATACCCAAAAGTTTTTGATAATATTTATATCAACTTAATTAAAGCAGGAGAGGCCAGCGGTAAGCTAGATATTTTCTTACTTAAATTAGTAGACTCATTAGAAAAAAGAGAAAAAGTTAAAAAGAAGATAAAAGGTGCTTTAACATATCCAACAGTTATGTTCACCGTGGCCATAACAGTTATGGTTTTCATGTTAATAAAAGTAGTTCCAGTATTTGCTAAAATGTATGAAGGAATGGGTGTTGCCTTACCAACTCCTACTGCTGTTATTATGAACGCAAGTAATTTTATGAGAGGTTCAGGCGGTTTAACTCTTTTTATTATATTAGTGATCGGTTTTGCTGTATTTAAATATACGACAACAAAAATTCCTGCAATAAGATATAAGTGGCACCAACAGGTTTTAAAAATGCCAGTATTTGGAGATATGATACTAAAATCTCTTATTGCAAGAATATCATTAATTATGGGAAATTTAAGTGCAGCAGGTGTTAACCTTTTAGAGAGTATAGAAATTGCAAAACAAGTTAGCAATAATGATGTTGTTACACAAGCTTTAGAAAATGTTAAAAAAGGAGTTTTCTCCGGAGACACTTTAACTAAACTATTTTTGAAAGAGCCAGTGTTTCCACCTACATTCAGCCAATTAATTTCTGTTGGTGAACAAACTGGTAATCTAGATGAAATGTTTACTTCTGTTTCAAGTTATTACGAGGAAGAATTTGATACCGCGGTAGACAATATGTCCAGTTTAATTGAACCGATCATGATTGTTTTTATGGGCACTATGATTGGTGGATTAATGATAGCGATGTACTCACCAATATTCAATGTTGGTTCTATAGTTGGATAATTTATAATTGTTTAGTAAGAATTAAATGGTTGATCCAAGGTTTTTCGCCTTCTCTAAAAACAACTGCATCCATAATTTGTTGAATAAAAAAAGTTCCTAATCCACCTGGTTTAACGTCATCAATATTTCTGTGTCTTACTTTTGCACCATCAACTGGTTTACCTTTGTCAAAAAAACCAATTTCTAATTCATCATTTTTTCCCAGTGAAATTTTTATTTCCATTTTATCATTATTAGTTTCAATATCCTTGTAAGCATGCTTAACAATATTTTGAGCTGCCTCAGCAATGGCTAAAACTAGCTCATCTTTCAAATCTTGATCAATTTTAATTTTTTCAAAAACCTCTCTTGAAAAAGACCTTACTTCTTTTAAACTTGCAGAATTAACGATGAATTCTCTTTTCTCGGAAATTTTGTTTTCACTTTTATTTGTCTCGTTCATCTAATTTGCTTAATCTAAATTTAAAATCTGCTCTAGCTTAGCCATCATGATTACTTTCAAAACTGATTTACTAATTTCTTTTAAAATAACTTTAGTGCCGACCTCTAATGCTTTTTGGTGACTTTCAATTAGAACAGATATTCCAGATGAATCCATGTACTGAACATCTTTTAAATTTATATGAACTTCTTTCTTTGCTTCGATTAAAGGCATAATTAACTCTTTAGCCTTATCAACAACGTCCATATCTATTTCTCCATTTAAAAAAACGGTAGATATGTTTCCTTCCTCTGAGACTTTATATGTCATAAATTTAATATTCCCTCATAGGTATATATGCCTTATAGAGGCTAAATTAAGAAAAAAAAAGGTGTTTTGGCCTAATTTTAACACGAAATTTGTTGAAAATATCAAGAAATTGAATAAAAAAAGGCTTTAAAATACGTTTTAATAAAGATAAAGTTAAGCAATAATTGAGGAGTTATTAAATGAAAAAAAATTCAAAAGGTTTTACACTTATAGAACTACTTGTTGTTGTAGCTATCATCGGTATTTTAGCTGCAGTTGGTGTAGTTGCGTATAATGGTTACACGGCTTCAGCAAAGAAAAATGCAGTTAAAACTATGCATGCACAAACACTAAAATATGTTTCAGCAGAAGTACAAAAATGTACCCTTGAAGGATCTAACGGTAAAGCATTTGGATCATCAACTGCAAACTGTGGACAAATTAATGGTAATACTGGTGCTGTTAAAGCAGTTGCTGATTTAGTTGCAAACTCTACTGATAAAAACCCATACGACAATAAAGAAAAAGCGATTAAAAGTTCGACCAGCTATGTAGAAGGTCAAGTAAGTGTTAGTGGTAGCGGTAAGGTCATAACTATTAAGTCTTGTTATGTAGTAGCTTGCTCAGGAGACAACATTTCTGGTGTTTCGACTGTAACTATCGAATAAACTAAAAAATTTTTAATGAATACTAATAAGCTCGGTTTCTCGTTAATCGAGCTTTTAGTAGTTGTTGCAATACTAGGAATCATTGCAACACTTGGTATTAACGCATATTCAGGATACATCTCTGGTACAAAAAAACAATCTGCGAGAAATGTAATGCAGCAAGTGTCACTAGGGCAATCTGAATATATGTCCCAAAACGGACAATATTATTACACTAGTCAATCAACTGGACAATGTAACCCTAATACAAATTCTTCAAATTCTATAGAACAAAATCTTTTAGGAAGATCAGACTCTATAAACGAAGAAATGGGTTATGAGCTTTGTACTCACCAAGATAATACAAAGACAAAGTTTAAAGTTGTTGCAAAAGAAGTTGGTGGTAAATGTATATTATTGATGAATGAGTTTGGAGCAATATCTGAAAAAAAAGCAAGTGATTGTTAAAACTTAATGCTTAAAGAAATTATTAAAGATTTTTTTATAAAAATTAAATCAGGCGATTTAGAGAAAAAACAAAAGATTTGCCTGTCTGCGAGTATTGGCTGGGTTTTGTTTATAGGATATTTAACTTGGTGGAATGGAATTAAAGCAGTAGGCTTAGATAAAAGCTTTAAATGGGATGAGTGGTTTTGGTTCGGAATTATACCAGCAACCATACCTTATGTTTTTTATTTAATTTGGCGAAAAAAAAAATCAGATTAATTAATTCAATTTCTTCTTGAGATTACCATCTATTGTATCCAAAAATTGATTAGTAGTTAAAAATTTTTGATCTTTATCAATTAAAATTGCTAAATCTTTAGTCATTGAACCTGTTTCAACACACTCAATACAAACTAATTCAAGAGTTTTTGAAAATTTTATTAATTCTTCGTTGTTATCTAATTTACCTCTGTGAGCTAATCCTCTAGTCCAAGCAAAAATAGATGCAATTGGATTTGTAGAGGTTTCTTTACCTTGCTGGTGCATTCTGTAATGACGTGTAACTGTTCCGTGTGCAGCCTCTGCTTCCATTGTTCTTCCATCAGGGGCCAGTAATACACTAGTCATTAATCCAAGCGAGCCATAACCTTGAGCAACAGTATCAGACTGAACATCACCATCATAATTTTTACATGCCCAGATATACTTTCCACTCCATTTCATTGCACAAGCAACCATGTCATCAATTAGTCTGTGTTCATATGTTAAATTATGTTTACCAAAATCAGATTTAAACTCTTTTTCAAAAACTGCTTGAAATATATCTTTAAATCTACCATCGTATGTTTTTAATATCGTATTTTTAGTGGATAAAAATACAGGCCATTTTTTTATTAAACCATAGTTGAAACACGATCTTGCAAAATCTTCGATAGATTTATCTAAATTGTACATAGATAATGCCACTCCAGATCCAGGAAAATTAAATACCTCATAATTTTTACTATCTCTCCCGTCTTCAGATGTCCATTTAATTTCTAATTTTCCTTTCCCTGGCACTTTAAAATCAGTTGCTCTATATTGATCACCAAATGCATGCCTGCCAATAATAACTGGATCTGTCCAAGATGGCACAAGTCTTGGAACATTCTTACAAATAATTGGTTCTCTAAAAACAGTTCCTCCAATTATATTTCTTATTGTACCATTAGGAGATCTCCACATTTTTTTTAAGTTAAATTCTTTTACTCTGGCTTCATCTGGTGTAATCGTTGCGCATTTAATTCCAACTCCAACTTTTTTTATTGCGTTAGCACAATCAATTGTTATCTGATCTGAAGTATCATCTCTGTTTTTCATTCCTAGGTCGTAGTATTCTATACCTAGGTCTAAATATGGAAGTATTAGTTTCTTTTTAATAAAATCCCATATAACTCTAGTCATTTCATCACCGTCTAACTCGACGACCGGGTTTTTTACCTTAATTTTGCTCATATTTACTTATAAATCTTATTAATTGAATTTTTGCTTTTTATATACATATTAATCGGAAATTAGCAAAAAAAAGTATTATGATTGATAAAATTTTTCCCAAATTACACAACGAAGGCTATAAATTTTTAGTTATTTTTGGCTTAGCAACACTAGTATTATATTTAATAAATGGTTTTCTTGGATTAGTTGGAATTGTTCTTACTATCTGGGTATATTATTTTTTCAGAGATCCAGATAGAGTTTCAATTAATGACGAAGATTATTTAGTTAGCCCGGCTGATGGACTTGTTTTGCAAGTCATGGAGACAAATGGTCCAAAGGAATTAAATTTAGACAATAAAAAATTTACCAAAGTAAGTATTTTTATGAATGTATTTGATTGCCATGTAAATAGAATTCCGTGTAGTGGGGAGATACTACAAATAAAATATGTAGCTGGTAAATTTTTAAATGCTTCTTTAGATAAAGCCAGCGAAGACAATGAGAGAAATTACTACAAAATTAAAAATAATTTTGGTGAGGACATTGTTGTTGTTCAAATAGCAGGTTTGGTTGCGAGGAGAATTGTTACAGAGTCTTCCGAAGGTGAAAAATTAGAACAAGGATCTAGAATTGGAATGATTAGATTTGGAAGTAGAGCAGAATTATATTTTGAGAATTATAAACCTTTAGTAAAAATTGATCAAAAAACAATTGCTGGAGAAACTTTAATAGCAAAAAGATAAAAGATGCAGCAATCTGATAAAAAATTTAAAATTGTCTCAAATAAAAAGACTAGAACAATATTACCAAATATGTTTACTTTAGTAGGCGTATGTATTGGTCTTACTTCTATTAAATTTGCATTTGATGAAAGATTTGGACTAGCAGTTTTATGCATTATTGTTGCTGGTTTGATTGATGGTTTAGATGGCAGAATTGCAAGATTAATCCAAGCAACATCAAAGGTTGGAAAAGAGTTGGATTCCTTAACAGACGTTATCAGTTTTGGTGTTGCCCCAGCTTTTATAATGTACTTTTGGCAATTAAATACACTTGGAAGAGTTGGGTGGTTAATATGTCTTATTTATGTGATATGCGTAGCATTAAGACTTGCAAGATTTAACGTAAATTCTGAAACACAATCTTCTTGGAAAGATAATTTTTTTGAAGGAGTTCCATCACCAGCTGGAGGTATTTTAGTCTTAATGCCATTAATATATAGTCAAAGTGAATTACAATTTTTCAATATAGATTATAATTATTTTGTTCCAATTTTATTTATATTAATTTCAGTTTTATTAATTAGCAAAGTTCCAACATATTCTTTTAAAAAAATTACAGTCCCAAGAAGATTAACTATTTTTCTTTTATTCAGTGTAGTCTTGTTTTTTGGTCTGCTTTTAATTTATACATATAATATTATTGTGATATCAAGTTTATTATACATGATTTTAATTCCTTTAAGCATTTACCACTTTAAAAGTTTAAACAAAAAATTTATAATAGAAAATACTGATAATGAGGAACACGAAGACGTCCTTTAATGAAAGAAAATACAATTGTTACCCTAGCAGATGAAAAATATTTTGATTTACTTAAAGAATTAATTAATTCTATAAAAAGATTTCCTGAGAGTAAAAATATAGCATTTTGTGTGCTTGATGCCGGTCTAAATAAAACTCAAGTAGATGAAATTAAAGATCAAGTCGACGAAATTAAAAAAGCAGAATGGGATATTGAAGTTTCAACAATTAAAGTAAGAGGGAAAGAGTGGTTAAAAAGTCAAGTATCCAGAGCTTTTTTACCAAAATATTTTCCTAATTATAAAAAATATTTGTGGATAGATTGTGATGCCTGGGTAAATGATTGGAATTCAGTAGAACTTTATTTAAAAGCTTGTGAAAAAGGTAAATTGGGTATAACTCAGTCAATAGGCCCAGGTTATAAAATACTTGCAAAAGTAAAATGGATATTTGGAAAACTGGCAATTGTAAAGTCACAGAATTTTAAACACGCAATTTCATCAAAAATTAGCATGAATAAAGCAAGAAAAATTGCATTTGCTCCGCATTTAAATATTGGAGTCTTTTCTTTAGAAAAAAATTCATCTTGTTGGGAAATTTGGCAAAATAATTTAAAAGAAACAATTAAATATGGAAGAATATTTGGTTCAGAAGGCTTGGCAATTAACCTAAGTGTTTATGTTGATAATGTTGAAACAGAGTTTTTACCATTAAGATGTAATTGGATTACAAGTCACCTCCTACCAAAATTTGATGAAAATACAAAAGAATTTGTGGAACCATATTTGCCAAATTATAAAATTGGCATTATGCATTTAGCAGCTGGTATCTGGAAAGATGGTAGAGATATGAGATTAGATAATAGTATCAAAATTGAAATTAAATCCCTTGATAATAATACTGTTATTAAAAGTTTAAGGTTTGAAAAAAATTGAAAAAAAATAAGATTTCCAAAAGCTGGATCAATAAACAAAAAAGAGATATTTACGTTAGAAAATCAAAATTAGAAGGTTACAGATCAAGAGCAATCTACAAACTCAAAGAAATTGATGAAAGATTTAGAATAATTAAAAATGGTATCAATATTGTTGATTTGGGTTCGGCCCCAGGAAGCTGGTCACAATATTTATCCGAAAAATCAAAAAACTCAAAAATTTTATCAATTGATTTAAAAGAGGTTAAAGAAATTTTTAATGTTTCACATTTAGTTGGAGATTTTTTGGAAGAAAGTAACCAATTAAAATTGACTAATTTTTTTAATGATAAATTGGACCTAGTAGTGTCCGATATGGCAGTCAATACAACAGGAAATAAGGATTTGGATGCAATTTCTACTGGTGAATTAAGTATTAATGCAATGAATTTTTCAATCAAAAATTTGAAAAAAAATGGGTCTTTTGTTTCTAAAATTTTTATGGGATCAACATTTAACGAAATCGTTGGAAATTGCAAAAAAAACTTTAAAGAAGTCAAAATTTTCAAACCACCTTCTAGTAGAAAAGATTCAAAAGAAAGCTTTATTATTTGTAAAAAAATCAGATAGACGCTTTAAAAATTTATAGAATCATATATAAATTATCATGGATCCTATAAAAGAAGCACTTACCTTTGATGATGTTACTTTGGCACCACAATACTCCAAGGTGCTACCATCAGATGTGTCTACAAAAACTTATTTATCAAATCAATTAAAACTAGACATCCCAATTCTTTCATCTGCAATGGATACTGTAACAGAGTCAAAAATGGCTATTGCGTTAGCTAGAGAGGGAGGAATAGGTGTTATTCATAGAAATTTAACAATAGCCCAGCAAATTAGAGAAATAAAAAAAGTTAAATCTAAAAATTTAAAAGTTGGAGCAGCAGTGGGTACTAATGAAAGTGAATTTAATAGAGTAAAGAATATTCTTAAACATGATGTTGATTTAATTGTTGTAGACACTGCTCACGGACATAGCCAAAAAGTTGCAGAAATAATATTAAAGATAAAAAAAATTAAGTCAAAAAAAACCACACTATGTGCTGGAAATATAGCAACGGCAGAAGCAGCAAGATTTTTATGCAAACTTGGTGTTGATGTAATAAAAGTTGGTATTGGACCAGGCTCAATTTGTACAACAAGACTCGTTGCTGGAATAGGAGTCCCACAGTTAAGCGCTTTATTAGATGTTAAAAAAGGGTTGAACAAAAAAGTAAAAATAATTTCTGACGGAGGAATTAAATTTTCTGGAGATATTGCAAAAGCATTAGCAGCAGGTGCTGATGCAGTGATGATTGGTTCAATGTTAGCTGGGACTTCAGAAGCACCAGGAAAAATTATTAAAAAAAAAGGAAAATTATTTAAAGTTTTTAGAGGCATGGGATCAGTTGGCGCCATGAACAAAGGTTCAGCAGATAGATATTTTCAAAAAAAACAGAGAGATAAATCAAAATATGTGCCCGAAGGAGTTGAGGGATTAATTAAATATAAAGGAGATGTTATCAAGACTATTCATAAACTTACTGGTGGACTAAGATCATCAATGGGTTATTTAGGTGCGCCACAAATAAAATTACTTAGCAAAAAAGCTAAATTTGTAAAAATTACCAAAGCTGGATTTTACGAAAGTATGGTACATAGTATTGATGAAGTAAAAAAAAATAGTGAATATTTATGAAAAACTTAAAAACAATTATTTTATCATTAATTTTAATTTTAATTTTAAAATCATATTCATTTGGATCTGAAAATTTATTTGAAGAAGCAAAAAAAAATTTTGAAAAAAAAGATTATGAAAAATCAAAGTTTCTATTTCAGAGAAATATAGTTTTTAATCCAAAAAATGCTGAATCTTACCTTTATCTAGCAAAAATATTTAAAACCGAGGAAAATCAGACGGAAGAGGAGAAAAATTTAGATACCACTCTTTTATTACAACCAGATAATGAGGAAGCTATTTATATGTTATTTAATATACAAATAGATAGATCTAACTTTGAAAAGGCAAATACATTAATGAGCCGATTTTCAAGTGTTTGTAAATCAATGTGCAACAAGAAAATAGAAATAAGTAAGTCTCTTCAAGATATTGAAGCAAAAGATGAAAAGACCAACTAAGCTTAAGAAAATTCTTATAATTGATTTTGGTTCACAGTTTACTCAGTTAATTGCTAGAAGGATAAGAGAAATAGGAGTTTTTTCAGAAATTGTTAGCCACAAAGGTTTGAATAAATTAGATCAAAAAGAATTGTTTGGTGTAATTTTATCTGGAGGACCACTTAACGTATATCAAGATAAAAAAATTAAATTTGATAAAAATATTTTTAATTTTACTTGCCCAATTTTAGGAATTTGTTTTGGCCATCAAATGATATCCAAATTTTATGGGGGTAAAGTTAAAAGTTCAAAAACAAGAGAATTTGGGTTTGCAAGTATTAAAAAAATAAAAAATTCTTTACTTACCAAAAATTTTTTTAACAAAAAAAATACGAATGATGTTTGGATGAGTCATGCAGATCATGTTACAAAAATCCCAAGAAATTTTAAAAAAATTGCGTCTACCAAAGACTCTAAATTTACAATTATTGAAAACTTTAAGCTAAAAAGATTTGGAGTTCAATTTCATCCAGAAGTAACACATACTATTAAGGGAAAGATTTTACTTAAAAATTTTGTATTTAAGATTTGTAAGGCAAAAAAAAATTGGTCGCCACAACATCAAAAAAATACACTTATAAATAATGTTAAAAACCAAGTTGGTAAGAAAAAGGTAATTTGCGCTTTGTCAGGGGGTGTAGATAGTAGTGTGGTTGCTCAACTTCTAAACAAATCTATTGGTAAACAGTTAAAATGTATATTTGTTAATACTGGGCTCTTAAGAAAAAATGAGGAAAAACAAGTAATTAAAACTTTTAAAAAAAAATTAAGAATTGACCTTATATACATTAATGCTGAAAAACAGTTTTTAAAAAAACTTAAAAATGTCTCTGATCCTGAAAGAAAAAGAAAAATTATTGGTAATTTATTTATTAAGATATTTGAAAAGTATGCAAAAAAAATTAAAAATGTTGAATTTTTAGCACAAGGTACATTATATCCAGATTTAATTGAAAGCAAATCTGTAACTGGTTCTCAAACATCTAAAATAAAATCACATCACAATGTTGGAGGTTTACCAAAAAAAATGAAGTTGAAATTAGTTGAGCCTCTTAGACTTTTATTTAAAGATGAGGTGAGAAAACTGGGGTTAGAACTTAAACTTTCAAAACAAATTATCTCTAGACATCCTTTTCCTGGACCTGGATTAGCAATTAGAATGCCTGGCACTATTACAAAAGAAAAAATAAAAATTCTGAAAGAGGCCGATGATTATTTTATTAGCGAATTAAAAAAAGAAAATTTATATGATAAAATTTGGCAAGCCTACGCTGCTTTATTGCCAGTCAAAACAGTAGGAGTTATGGGTGACAATAGAACTTATGAATATATTTGTCTTTTAAGAGCAATAACGTCATCTGATGGGATGACAGCTGATTATTTTGATTTTACAAAAAAGTTCATGCAAAATGTATCAAATAAAATTATAAATAATATCCAAGGTATAAATAGAGTAGTTTATGACGTAACCTCAAAGCCTCCGAGTACTATTGAGTTAGAGTAACTATGAATCTTATAAGCAAATTACCAGGTCCATTTTTAGTATTTTTAGGAGCATGCAGTTTAAGTTTTGGAGGACTTATTGTAAAATCATTTCAAGGAGCAACACTTTGGCAAATTTTGTTTTGGAGATCATTATTTTTTATAATTATCGTGAGTATTTTTTTAATTATAACTTATAAATCTAAAGTTCTATATGCTTTTAAAAAATCAGGCTTTCCAGGTTTAATCGGTGGAATAATTTTATCATCTGGCTTTTGCGGATATGTTTTTGCAATGTATAACACAACTGTCGCTAATACAAATTTTATAATACAAACACAGATTTTGTTTCTAGCTATTTTTGGATATATCTTTTTAAAAGAAAAAATTTCTATAATAACTCTAATTTCAATATTTCTTGCAATAGGTGGTGTAATATTAATGATTGGCTCATCATTATCACCAGGACAAATGACTGGTAATTTAGCAGCTTTTATAATGCCAATATCTTTCGCGATTTTAATTTTGATAATTAGAAAATATCCACATGTGGATATGATACCATTGCAATTGATAGCAGGGATAGTTGCAATGATAGTTGGGTATTTTATAGCTGGAAAAATAAATATTTCTTATCATGATATTTTCTTAGGATTTTTAGCTGGTTTTTTTCAATTAGGATTTGGTTTTATTTTTATTACAATAGGTGCAAGAAATACACCATCTGCAGTGGTAGGAATTATCATGATTACAGAGGCAGTACTTGGCCCACTGTGGGCATGGATGTTTGCGAATGAAAATCCACCATCAACTGTTCTAATAGGAGGGTGTATTATCATTTTTGCAGTTTTATTACAATTTTTATTAGCAAGCAAAAAAAACAACTCTTTAGAAGTTTAAAAATTGACATATTATAAATAAATTCTAAAATTAATTAATGGTAAAAATTGTAGATGACATTTTAAGTAAGGATGAATTTAAAAAACTTACAGATGTAATGCTGGGTTCTGAATTCCCTTGGTATTTCTTACCAAATAAAGTTCACTCAGGAGATGGTAATTTTCAAATGTGCCACAATTTTATATTGTCTGGAAAGCCGGTATCACATTTTTTAGCAATACTAGATCCTTTTATTAAGAAACTTAATATGAAAAAAGTTATAAGAATTAAAGCTAATAAAACATTTAAAAAATCATCGAATATAGAATCTGAGATGCACACAGATGTAAAAAGAAAAGATGATGAAAAATTTAAAACAGCAGTTTTTTACTGTAATACTAATAATGGATCTACATTATTTGAAAATGGTGAAAGAGTATCAAGTAAAGAAAATAGAGCTGTAATTTTTGACGGCAAAACTTTACATTGTGGCGTAGATTGCACAGATTCGCTTAGAAGAGTTGTTATAAATTTTAATTATATTGATTAAAATTATTTAAATTACACATTTTTGCCAAAATACACTTAATAATTTAGTCTTAATACTCTTTTTTTGTATTATTTTTAAATATATGTGCTATAAAAGGTTCATACGGGAGAGACTACTTTGTTGTAGCGCCGAAGGAGCAACCACCCCGGAAACTCTCAGGCAAAAGGACCGTACATATTAACTCTGGAAAGAGATAAATTCTCGCCGAAGGAGCCAAAATCTCTCAGGCACACCGACAGAGGGGGTTTTGAAGAGTTAATATGAATGCAAAAAAAACTGTACTGTACGAATTACACAAAAAGCACAATGCGAAGTTCGTTGAATTTGCTGGTTATAGTATGCCAATTCAATACTCTGAAGGAATTGTAAAAGAGCATAATATTACAAGAAATAAGTCTGGAATTTTTGATGTTTCGCATATGGGGCAGTTATTCATTAATTACAATGATGAAATAACAGATAAACTCCAAGAAATTTTACCGACTGATCTTAAAAATTTAAAAATTAATCAAAGCAAGTATTCGTTTTTAATGAAAGAGAATGGGGGAATATATGATGATCTTATCATCACAAGGATGAAAGATCAGTATATGATTATTTTAAATGCCGCTTGTAAACAAAACGATCTTCAGATTATTAAAAATAAATTAAATGATCAAAATTTGGATATGAACAATGATTTATCTCTTATAGCGATACAAGGTCCAGAGTCTAAAACAATTCTTGAAAATGTAGTTCCAAATGTATCAAAATTAAAATTTATGAATGGAGGAGATTTTTCTTTCAAAAATAACCAAATCTTTGTAACAAGATCTGGATATACAGGTGAAGATGGGTTTGAAATATCATTACCCAATAAAATTGCAATCTCTTTTGTAGAAGAATTAGTTTCTAAAGGATCAACTTTAATCGGGTTAGGTGCAAGAGACACTTTAAGATTAGAAGCAGGTTTGTGTTTGTACGGTCATGATATAAATGAAAATACCAGTCCAGTAGAAGCAAATTTAAAGTGGGCTATTTCAAAAAACAGAATCAACGATAATTTTACAGGATCACAAAAAATAAAAAAACAAATAGAAGAGGGTGTATCAAAATTAAGAGTTGGGATTAAACCAGAGACTAGAGTTATAGCAAGAGAGTCAACAAAAATTTTTGATGAAAAAGATAATGAGATTGGAAAAGTTACTAGCGGCACGTTTGGGCCAAGTGTTAATGCATCGATCGCGATGGGCTATATTTTAAATTCTCATTCTAAAACAGATACAAAAGTTTACTTGGAAGTAAGAGGTAAAAAAGTACCTGCCAATGTTTGTGATTTACCATTTTATAAAAAAAGTTATGTGAAAGGAGAAGTTAATGTCTAATACAAAATTTTCAAAGGAACATGAATGGATTACACTAGATGGGGAGGTTGGTACAATTGGAATTACAAAACATGCAACTGAAATGTTAGGTGACATAGTTTTTGCTGAATTACCTGAGAAAGGATCTAATGTTGAAAAAGATGGAACTGCAGGAGTGGTAGAGTCAACAAAAGCTGCTAGCGATGTATATACACCAGTAAGTGGTGAGGTTGTAGAAATTAATCAATCAATTGTTGATGACCCATCAAAAATCAATGCTGACCCAGAGGGTGGAGCATGGTTTTTTAAATTAAAGTTAAAAGATAAATCAGAACTCGATACTCTTATGAATAAAGAAGAGTACGATAAATTTGCAAAGGAGACATCAGCATAATGTTACCAAATTCAGAAAAAGATTTTTTAAAGAGACACATTGGACCTTCTAAAGAAGATCAATCAAAAATGTTAAAAGAATTAAATTATCAATCACTAGATGATTTAATTGACAGCACAGTACCAGAAAAAATAAAGTTTAGAGACGAATTAAATATTGGTGAGTCAAATTCAGAATATGAAGCGTTAAGAAAATTAAGAGCGATTTCAAAAAAAAATCAAGTTTACTCAAACTTTATTGGTATGGGTTATTACGGAACGTATACACCTTATGTAATTTTAAGAAATATATTAGAAAATCCAGGTTGGTATACTTCATATACGCCTTATCAGCCAGAAGTAGCTCAAGGAAGACTTGAAATGTTATTAAATTTTCAACAAATGATCGTTGACTTTACAGGAATGGATATCGCTAATGCTTCTTTATTAGATGAGGGTACAGCAGCAGCAGAGGCTATGGGCCTAAGTCACAGATTGAACAAAAAAGATAGTAATTTAGTTTTTGTATCTGAGGATTGTCATCCTCAAACAATAAATGTAATTCAAACTAGAGCTGAACCGTTGGGTTTAAAAGTATTGGTTGGTAAAGAAAATGACGTTTTAGACCAGTTAAAAGAAGATTTGGTTTGTGGAATTTTACAATATCCTGGAACTTTAGGAGATATTAAAGACCCAAGTGAAGCAATTAGCAAAATTCATAAAAAAAATGGTAAAGCTGTATTAGCTTGTGATTTGTTAGCATTAGCAAAATTAAAAACACCAAGAGAACTTGGTGCTGATATAGCAGTCGGAAGCTCACAAAGATTTGGTATTCCAATGGGATATGGTGGTCCACATGCAGCTTTTTTTGCAACAAAAGATGAGTACAAAAGATCAATGCCAGGAAGAATTGTCGGTGTGTCAGTTGATAGACACGGCAATAAGGCATATAGATTATCCTTACAAACTAGAGAGCAACATATCAGAAGAGACAAGGCGACAAGTAACATTTGTACTGCTCAAGCTCTATTAGCAATTGTATCAGCAGCATATTCTATTTATCACGGCCCGGATGGAATTAGGAATATTTCTGAAAGAGTGTCACAATTAGCAAAAAGTTTTGCTGATAAAATAAAACAGTCTGGATATGAACTTTATTCCAATTATTTTTTTGATACTGTTACAATTATTACTAAAGAAAAAACTGATCAAATTTATAAAAATGCTTTAAATCAAAAAGTTAATATACGTAAAGTAAATTCTGAAATGCTCGCAGTTTCTTTTGATGAAAGAAAAAATGTTTATAGAGTAAATCAACTATTAAAAATCTTTAACGCAGCTGAATCAATCAAAAAAGAAGATCCTTCTGTAAGTTTACCCAATCTTCCAAAAAACTTGTTGAGAACTTCAAAATATTTAGAACATCCAGTTTTCAACTTATATCATTCTGAAACTGAGATGCTGAGATATTTAAAAAGATTAGAAGATAAGGATATAGCATTGAATAGAACAATGATTGCACTTGGTTCATGCACAATGAAGTTAAATGCTGCAGCAGAGATGATTCCAATTTCATGGAAAGAGTTTGCAGAACCTCATCCATTTGTACCAATTGAACAAATGGAAGGATTTAGAGATCTATTTACCGATCTAAAAAATTGGTTGCGTTCCATAACTGGTTTTTCAGGTGTTTCTCTTCAACCTAATGCAGGTGCTCAAGGTGAATATGCGGGATTAATGGTTATTCGAAAGTATCATTTAGATAGAGATGAGGCTAATCGAAACATATGTTTAATTCCAAGTTCAGCACACGGTACTAATCCAGCAAGTGCACAAATGGCTGGAATGAAAGTTGTTGTTGTTAATTGTGATAAAGAAGGAAATGTTGATTTTGATGACTTAAAGAAAAAAGCAGAACAACATTCTGAAAACCTTGGGGCATTGATGGTAACTTACCCATCCACTCATGGAGTATTTGAAGAAAAAATATCAGATATTTGTGAGCTAGTTCATAAACACGGTGGTCAGGTTTATATGGATGGTGCAAATCTAAATGCATTAGTGGGAATTGCTAAACCAGGAAATTTTGGTCCAGACGTTTGTCATATTAACTTACATAAAACGTTTTGTATTCCTCATGGTGGTGGAGGACCTGGAATGGGACCCATTGCTTGTAAAAGACATTTACAAGTTTATTTGCCCAACCACCCAGTCATAAAAGATTGTGGACCAACATCTGGAATTGGAGCAGTTTCTGCAGCGCCTTGGGGAAGTTCAAGTATTTTGTCAATTTCTTGGATGTATATTAAAATGATGGGATCAGCAGGATTAAAGCTTGCTACTCAAGTTGCGATACTTAATGCAAATTATATAGCTCACAGATTAAAAGATCACTTTCCCATTTTGTATAAAGGGTCAAATGGCAATGTGGCACATGAATGTATTATTGATATTAGAAATATTAAATCAGATACAGGAGTAACTGAGGAAGATATTGCTAAAAGATTAATTGATTATGGTTTTCATGCACCAACAATGTCCTGGCCTGTCGCTGGCACTATGATGATAGAACCAACTGAGAGTGAAAATTTGAGAGAGATAAATAGATTCTGTGATACACTTATTAAGATCAAATCTGAAATTGATAATATAAAATCTGGTAAATTTGATAAAATAGACAATCCTATAAAGAATGCACCTCACACAGATTTAGAGCTCTCGTCTGATAACTGGAGCCATAAATATACACGTGAAGAGGCAGCTTACCCATCTAAATATTTGAAAAGCAATAAATTTTGGCCACCTGTTGCTAGAGTAGATAACGTATATGGAGATAAAAATATATTCTGTACTTGTCCAAGTATGGATGAATTTAAAGAAGACGCAGCTTAAAATTAATGAAAGTTGCAGTTATTGGCTCAGGTATTTCGGGACTTAGTGCTGCATATTTTTTATCAAAAAAATATAAAGTTGATTTATTTGAAAAAGAAGATCGTTTTGGAGGACACTCTCACACAATTGATATTAAATTAAATGAAGATATAAATAAAATTCATGCAGATATTGGTTTTATTGTTTTTAATAAAAAAACATATCCAAATTTAATTAATTTTTTTAAAGAAATAGACGTGGACATAGAAAAAAGCAATATGAGCTTATCATTTATGTCTAAAGACATAAATTTAGAATATTGCGGAAAAGGTTTAAAAGGAATTTTTTCGCATAAAAAAAACTTATTTAATTTTGATTTTTTTAAAATGTTTTTAGAAATATTAAAATTTTATAAAAAAAGTTCTAAATTAAACGAATATCATGAAGATATAAGTCTTGGTGAATATCTAATTAATGAAAAACATTCCGAATATTTTATTAATTACCATTTAATTCCTATGGTATCCGCAATTTGGTCAATGCCACCCTATGATGCAAAAAAAATGCCAATTAAATTTTTTATGAGGTTTTTTCAAAATCATGGTCTATTTAATTTACGTAAAAGACCACAGTGGTACACAGTAAAAAACAGAAGCAGACAATATGTAAATAAAGTAATAGAAAAAATTAGCGGTGAACATTTTAAAAATTACAAAATTGAGAAAATCAAAAGAATTTCAAATTTTGTGCGAGTTTTTTATGGTTCAGAAAACGAATATTTTGATTACGATAAAGTTATTATTGCTACTCATGCTGATGAAGCAAAAAAAATGATAGAGGACAAATCTGAAGAAGAAGCTAAAATTTTAGGGAGTTTTCAATATAAAAAAAATTTAGCCATAATTCACTCAGATGAAGTAGTTATGCCTCAAAAGAGATTTAATTGGTCTGCGTGGAATACATCAATTTCTAAAAAAAATAGTTCTGTGACTTATTGGTTAAATTTACTTCAAAATTTCGAAATAAATAAAAATATTTTTTTAACTCTGAATCCTTTTGAAAAGATTAATACAGATAAGATAATAAAAAAAGTTGAATTTACTCACCCTTATTATGATCATAATACACTAAAAAATCAGGAAAATTTACATTTGATACAAAATAAAAAAAATATACTATTTTGTGGTAGTTACTTTGGTTATGGGTTTCATGAAGATGGCATTAAATCTACATTAGAAATGATTAAATTTTTGAATGATCAATAATTCTTGTATTTATACTGGTAGCGTAATTCATAAAAGATTTAAACCTAAGAAACATTTTTTTAAATATAGCGTTTTTTCTCTTTTCTTAGATCTCGATGAAATAAATGAACTTGATCAGAAAATTCCTTTTTTTTCATACAATAAATTTAATATTTTAAGTTTTTATGATAAAGACCATGGTTATAGAAATGGTTCGTCAATTAAAGATTGGTTAATTCATGTATTAAAAAAAAAAAATATTTCTACAATAAATATTAAAATTAAAATATTATGCTATCCAAGAATATTCGGGTATGTTTTTAATCCATTGAGTATTTTTTTTATCTACGATTCAGATTCAAACCTAATAGCAATATTATACGAGGTTAAAAATACTTTTGGGGAGCAACATACTTATGTCTTTAAAATTGACATAAAAAATAAACAGATCTTTAATAATTGTAAAAAAAAATTTTATGTATCACCTTTTATGGATTTAGAATCAAAATATTTTTTTAAGGTGATGATTCCCGATGAAAGACTCTCGGTAATTATCGATCAGAGAGACAAAGAGGGAAAACTATTATTTGCTTCACAAGATGGCGAAAGAGTAAAATTAACCTCAAAAAATCTGCTTATATCTTATTTAAAACATCCTTTAATGACTCTCAAAATAATTTCAGCAATACATTATGAGGCATTAAAACTTTGGATCAAAGGCATTAAATTGGTTAAAAAGAACTTAAAAATTAAAAACAATACAAGTTACGAAAATTAATGATTAATAATTTTTCAAAAAAAATTGCTTTTTCAGCTTTAAAAATGATTAAGTACGGAAAGATCATTGTAACAGATTATGATCAAAGCAATCATATATTTGGTAACGATGAAAATTTAATTGTTTTTGTAAAAATTAATAGATCAGATTTTTTTAAAAAAATAATATCAAAAGGTAGCATCGGTATGGCAGAGGCTTACATGAATAACGAATTTGAAACTGACAACTTATCAAAGTTGATAGAATTAACTGCTAAAAATATTGAAATTGTACATAAGTTTTCAGGTATTTTAGACCTGTCTTTTATTAATTATGTAAAAAATATTTTTAATAAGAATACGAAATCTAATAGTAAAAAAAATATCTCAAAACATTATGATTTAGGAAATGAGTTTTTTTCCCTTTGGTTAGACGATACTTTAACTTACTCTAGTGCTATTTTCGAAAATGATAAGTTAGATTTGGAAAATGCACAAATAAATAAATATAAAAAATTAACTTCACTTATTAAGCCTAAAATTGGTGACAAGGTTTTAGAGATAGGTTGTGGATGGGGCGGTTTCGCAGAATTCATAGGAAAAAATTATGATGTCAAACTAGATTGTATAACAATTTCAAAAAAACAATTCGATTACGCTAAAAATAGAATTTACAAAATAGGTCTCAATGAAAAAATCAATATTAAAATGCAGGATTATAGAGATGTAAAAAATAAATATAATTCAATTGCTTCAATTGAAATGATTGAAGCAGTAGGACAAGATTATCTTAAAAATTATTTTCAAAGCATTAAAAAGTATTTAAAAGATGATGGCAAAGCAGCAATTCAGGCAATCACAATCGATGATAAATTATTCAATAGATATAAAAAAAAAGAGGATTTTATTCAAAAATATATTTTTCCAGGTGGATTTCTTCCATCAAAAAACTCATTAGTTGAACACGCAAAAAAAACTGGTCTAGAGTTTGCTCAATGTAATTCTTATGGAGTGCATTACAGCAATACTCTTAAAATTTGGAGAGAAAAATTTTTTAAAAGTTGGGAACATATATCTAAGCAAGGTTTTGATAACACATTTAAAAGAATGTGGAATTTCTATTTATCTTATTGTGAAGCAGGCTTTAAATCAAAAAATATTGACTTAATACAGTTCTCTTTGCTTAAAAATAAATAATATGAAATTAATAAAATCAATTCTATTGATTATTGCCTTGTCCTTAGTTACAAGCTGTTCAAATAATATGAAGCCAGAAGATTTTAAAAATACCGAGCCTACTTTGCTAATCGAGGAATATTTTAATGGTAAAGTGAAGGCATGGGGCATCCTTCAAGACAGAAGTGGAAAGGTGACACGTCAATTCAAAGCAGATCTAATCGGTTCCTTTAATGACAATATTATTACTTTAGATGAAGACTTTTATTGGACTGATGGTGAAAAACAAAAAAGAACTTGGAAAATAAAAAAAATAGATAATAACAATTATATAGGAACAGCACCAGATGTAGTCGGAGAAGCAACAGGTGTGCAATATGGATCAGCATTTAAATTTAAATATAATTTATTAGTTCCATTCAAAAATAAAAATATTAAAGTCTCATTTGATGATTGGATATTTAAACAAGATGAAAAAGTTGCTATCAACAGAGCGACTTTAACTAAATTTGGTTTTAAAGTTGGTGAGTTGACAGTCTTTTTTATGAGAGACTAATCAACAATCTTTTTCATACCTTTTTCAATTATTTTAAAATACAGTCCATTTGGCATTACTTTTAGGACCTTCATTATAGATGTGAAAGATTTTGGAAAATGAATTTCAAATCCCTTATTTTTTGTTAAGCCCTTGAACATTTGATCTGCAGCAAACTCTGGAGATTTAATCATTGGCATTGGAAAATCATTTTTGTCAGTCATTGGTGTTTTTATAAAACCAGGACTTACAAGAGAAACACGAACATTAAATCTTTTTAGATCAAAGTATAGACTTTCTGCAAAACTACTCAGAGCAGATTTAGACGCACAATATGCGCCAGCTGCAGGCAAACCCCTGTAACCTGCTACTGAAGATACTATAGATATATGACCTGATTTTCTATTTTTATAATAATCGTAAACAGAATTTATTGAATGTATGGTACCAAAAAAATTAACTTCCATAATTTTTTTTACCTTATCAAGATTTAAACTTTTCTCTGATTTTGGATCATGAATACCTGTACAGAATACAGATATATCAATCTCCCCAATTTTATTTTTAATATTTTCGAAAACATTTTTACACTTTTCACTATCTGTGACGTCTAAAGGAAATGGCATTATATTCTCATTACTTTGAGATATTTCATTTAACAAATTTTCTCTTCTTGCCGAAATTGCTACTTTCCAACCTTCTTTTGCAAATTTTAATGCTAGCGCTTTACCAATTCCGCTACTAGCTCCAGTAATCCATATTGATTTATTATTCATATAAAAATGATGTATAATATGAATATGTTAAAAAATAAATTTATATCTTTTACTATATTTGCAATAATTACTTATTCTGCATCATTTATAGGAAGTATAGCGACAATTTCTTACAAAGAGCCATGGTATTCGACCTTAAATAAATCTTTTTTAACACCCCCAGATTGGGTATTCGCACCAGTGTGGACAACTTTATATCTTTTTATGGCCATAGCCATTTGGTCGGCTTGGCATAAGAGTTATAATATAAATTTAGTTTTAATTTATTTAATACATTTATGTTTTAATACAACTTGGAGTATAGTTTTTTTTGTTTTCCACAACATTGAATTAGCATTATTAAATTTGATAGTAATATTAACATTTATAGCAATATTAACTTTCAAATATAAAAAAATAAATAATTTAAGTTTTTATCTAATGATTCCGTATTTACTTTGGAGCTGTTATGCATTAATTCTTAATTTTACTTTAGTTTTATTAAATTAATATGGATGACATAGTAGTAGTTGGCGGTGGAATAATTGGAGCATCTACAGCTTATTTTCTCTCAAAGGAAGGCAGAAAAGTAAAAGTAATTGAAAAAGATCCAACTTACAAAAAAGCCTCATTTCCATTATCTTTAGGTGGTTTTAGAAGACAATTTTTTCAAAAAGAGAACATCATGTTAGGAAAGTTTTCGAGAGAATTTTTGTTAAATGTTCCTAGTGATCTAAAAACTAAAAAAAACCCAAGCCCAACAGTCAGCATGGTACCTAATGGCTACCTTCTACTTTTTGGACCAGAACATGCGCAAGAACAGTATTTAGCTTTAGAAAATCATAAAGCATGTGAGGCCGGTACAAAAAATATTAAAGGTTCTGAATTAAAACAAGTATTTCCATATATTAGTGAGGAGGGTATTGAAACAGCAACTTACTCCGATACAAAAATTGAAGGTTGGATAGACCCATATTTATTTCATAATGCTTTGAAAAATAAAGCCGTAGAATTGGGAGCAGAATTTATTAAAGGAGATGTTAAAAGTTTAAAAGAAATTAAAGCAAATGCAATAGTATCTGCCGCAGGTTGTTGGACTAATGAACTTTTAAATGATATTCCAGTTTTTCCTCAAAAGCATACTGTTTTTAGATTTAAATGTCCTAAACATATTCCTGAAATGCCATTAACGGGTGATTTAACAACAGGTGTATATTGGAGACCCGAAGGTAAAGAATATTTAGCTGGATCACCAAAACCTGTATGGGATGCAGAAGATTTGGAACCAGAATGGAATGATTTTGAAGAATTAGTTTGGCCAGGATTAGCAAAAAGAATTTCTGTTTTTGAAGAAATCAAAATGACTGGTGCTTGGGCAGGTTACTACGATTGCAATAAACTGGATAATAATGCAGTAGTTGGAAAACACCCAGGATATGAGAATGTGTATATGGCATCTGGATTTACTGGAAGAGGTTTAATGCAAGCACCTGGTATTGGCAGAGCTTTGACAGAATTGATTACAACAGGCTCTTATCAAACAATCGATTTAGGTTGTTTTTCTGTTGAGAGAGTATTAAAGCAAGAGGAGAGAGTAGAACCTTACGTCTTATAATTATTCATTCTCCAATTTTTTTTACAAATAACCCTAAAATTCCATTAAATAACGATACTGATAAAATAATAAATTGACCTTTTAAAGAATAAAAGTCAAAAGATGGATAAAAACTTATAGCAACACTAAAAAATAAATAAGTTAAAATAAAAGGTTTTAAAAATTTTTTTATTTTCAAATTTATTTTTTCTTGTATTTAGCAGCCTCCTCCGAACCACTTGTTGCTGAGCCTTTACTGTATGAATGGGCACCCATTCCAGCTAACTGTCCATCTTTTACAATTAAATACTGATCTCTAATAGGTTTTTTATCAAAAAAACATTCTAGAATTTCTCTTACACCGTCGGCATATCTTGCTTGTGCTGATAATGATGTTCCAGATGTATGGGGAGTCATTCCATGATTAGGCATACTTCTCCAAACGTGATCATTAGGAGCTGGTTGTGGAAACCAGACATCACCCGCATAGCCACTTAGTTGGCCTGATTTTAAAGCGTCTGCAATATCCTCTTTATTACAAATTTTTCCTCTTGCAGTGTTTACGATATACGCGCCTTTCTTCATTTTGCTGATCAAATCTTTATTAAAAAGATTTTCAGTTTCAGGGTGTAACGGACAATTAATTGTAACTACATCACAAACTTTAACCATAGATTCAACTGAGTTATGAAATGTTAAATTTAATTCCTTCTCAACGCTGTCTGGTAGTTTGTGTCTATCAAAATAGTGCAAATGAACATCGAACGGCTTCATTTTTCTTAATGCATCTAGTCCAATTCTACCAGCTGCTACCGTACCTATATGCATTCCCTCGACATCATAACTTCTGTGAACTGCATCAGCTATATTCCAACCACCTTCGTTTACTATTCTGTGTTGGTTATGATAATCTCTAACCATTGAAACAATCATCATTACAATGTGTTCTGCCACAGATCTTGAATTACAAAAAGTAACTTCAACTACATCAATTTTGTTATCCATTGCAGCTTGTAAATCAACGTGATCTGATCCTATACCTGCGGTTATTGCCATCTTTAAATTCTTCGCTTTTTTAATTCTCTCTGCGGTTAAGTAATAAGGAAAAAACGGCTGTGAGATAACTATATCTGCATCAACTATATGTTTGTCAGCTTCACATCCATCACCATCTTTGCTATTAGTTACTATAAATTCGTGACCATTGCTCTCTAAAAATTTTCTGAGCCCTAATTCTCCTGAAACACATCCTAGTAATTGTCCAGGAGTAAAATCTCGACCTTTTGGTGTAGGCAAACTCATTCCATCAGGATATTTTTCTAATTTTGGTAAATCTGATAAAGGGTAAGACTTCGGCATTCCTCCTTTTGGGTCGTCATATAATACGCATAATATTTTCATTTTTTTCTCCTTAAAATTTTTTAAGAACGTCTTTTTAATGATTTAGTCTATCACGAAAAAGGATACTCAAGCAAACAAATTATTTTTTGGATATTTTTTCTTAAGAATAAATTTGTTTAAAATTATTCCAAACACAATAATGATAATTGAACCGACCATAATGGGGTTTAAAAGGTAATCAAAAGAAACAGACCCAAGAATTACTATTATGGGATTTCCACCTGCAGGTGGATGAGGGACATTAAAAAGTATCATGAGACCAACTCCAAATCCTACAGCCAAGGGTAAAATTATGAATAATGGCAATTGAATGAAAGAAACAAAAATTACTCCCACAAATGAAGTGAGCAAATGACCAAAAAAAATATTTTTCGGTTGTGCAAAAGGACTATCTGGATAACCATAAAGTATAACCATAGTTGAACCAAATGATGCTATTAAAAAAATTCCATAATCAGTCTTATAAGTTAACGCAGACAAAACACCAATTGTAAAAAAAGAAAATAGTCCCGCTAA
>CACHVY010000004.1 GCA_902583455.1 uncultured Pelagibacteraceae bacterium
GTTAAGTATAAAGCACCAATTGTTGTTAATCTTGTTAAAATTTGCTCTATGTAAATAGCTGTACTTTCACCAGGTCTAATACCTGGTACAAAGCCACCATATTTTCTTAAGTTTTCTGCAGTTTCAGTTGGATTAAAAGTAATTGATGTATAAAAAAAAGTGAAAAATATAATTCCGGCTGCATAAAGCAACATGTACAAAGGTTGACCCTGAGTAAAATAAGACGCAAATGATGTCACTGTATCATTAGATGAAAAATTAAAATTTGACAGCGTAACTGGTAAAAGTAATAAAGCTGACGCAAAAATTGCAGGTATAACACCAGCTGTATTAATTTTTAAAGGAAGATGTGACGACTCACCGCCATACATTTTATTTCCCATTTGCCTTTTAGGATAATTAATTAGTATTTTTCTAAGAGCTCTTTCCATAAAAACTACAAACATAATTGTGGCAATTAATAATATAAAAATAAATATTATCATTATTGTTGAAATTGCGCCTGTTCTTCCTAATTCAAATGTGGTTACTAATGCACGTGGTATCTCAGCGACTATACCTGAAAATATGATTAAAGAAATTCCATTTCCAATACCTCTTTGAGTAATTTGTTCGCCTAACCACATTAAAAAAACTGTTCCCGCAACAATCGTGGAAACTGTTGAAATCTTAAAAAATATTCCTGGATTAATTACTAAACCCGAAGATGCCTCTAAACCTACAGAAAGACCATATCCCTGTATAGTTGCAAGTAAAACAGTCCCGTATCTTGTTATTTGAGTGATTTTTTTTCTTCCAATTTCACCTTGACTTTTTAAATTCTTAAAATAATCGGATACTCCAGTTAAAAGCTGAACTATTATAGCTGAAGATATATATGGCATTATACCAAGAGCAAAAATAGCCATACGACTTACAGCACCACCAGCGAAGACATTAAACATTCCTAATAAACCTTTTTGATTACCCTCCATCATTATTTTTAATTGATCAGGATCTATACCAGGCAATGGAACAAAAGTTCCAAATCTATAAATTGCTAAAATAAGAATAGTAAAAATTATACGATTTTTTAGATCTCCAGATTGGGCAATTGAACTCATATTAAATTACTTGTTAATAATTTTTATGTTTGAGCCTGATTTTTCTAATTTTGATTTCGCTGAATTAGATAAATAATTAACTTCGAGATTTAATTTTTCTTTAATTTCACCCTTTCCTAGAACTTTAAGTTTTTTATATTTTTTTTTAATTATGTTCAGTTTCTTTAAAAGAGCTAAATCAATTTTGTCAGTACTTTTAATTTTTTTTGATTGTATAAAAGACTGTATTTCAGCAAGATTCAAAGCACCTATCTTTTTTCTAGTTATGATATTAAAACCTCTTTTGGGTAATCTCCTATAAAGGGGCATTTGACCGCCTTCAAAACTTTTTATCGCAACACCAGATCGTGATTTTTGACCTTTAACTCCTCTTCCACATGTTTTGCCTTTACCAGATCCAATACCTCTGCCAACTCTTAATTTTTTTTGTTTAATTTTTTTTAAATTATTTAACATTTACCCTCTTTTTTCTATTATCTCTGCAATTTTTTTATTTCTAATAATAGAGATTTGTTTAGGCGAATTTTGTTTTTTTAAAGCCTTTAAACAAGCTCTTATAACATTGTGTGGATTAGCTGTACCTAAAGATTTTGCAACAACATCCCTTATACCTAAAACTTCGCAAACAGCTCTTACAGGTCCTCCAGCTATAATTCCAGTTCCTTTGGGGGCAGCTCTCATTTTGATTTTCCCTGCGCCATCTTTTCCGTATATATCGTGATGAATAGTTCTACCCTCTCTTAAAGGTATTTGTACTAAATTCCTCCTTGCCAATTCATTTGCTTTTTTAATAGCATCAGGAACTTGTTTTGCTTTTGCATGGGCTATACCAATTTTACCATTTTGATTTCCAACAACTACTAACGCTGAAAATCCAAATCTTCTTCCACCTTTAACAACTTTGGTTATTCTATTAACATGAACTAATTTTTCTATAAAATCATCTTTTTGCATTTAAAATTCCATTCCATTTTTTCTCAAAGTTTCTGCAAACTCTTTAACTCTACCATGGTATTTAAATTTACCTCTATCAAAGTAAATTTTCTTTATATTTTTATCTAAAGCTTTTTTTGCTAACTTTTCCGCTACAATTTTAGAAACTGATATCTTGTCTGTTTTCGGAGCGCTTTTTATATCTTTTTCTATTGAAGAAGCTGACAATAATGTTTTATTATTAACATCATCTATAATTTGAGCTGAAAAATTTTTCAAACTTCTTGAGACGCTTAATCTGTATCTATCGTTACCTGCATTTTTTTTAAGCTTACTTCTAATTCTAAATTTTTTTCTCTGAGTGGTATTAAGTTTCATCATTTCTTTTTCCCCTCTTTTTTCAAAATATATTGCCCTTTTTCTCTAATTCCTTTTCCTTTATAAGGCTCTGGTGGTCTAAAGGATCTTATTTGGGATGCTGTCATACCAACTTTTTGTTTGTTCATGCCTGTAATCTTTATTGTAGTTTGTTTTTCAACAGCAATTTTAATATCACTGGGTATATCAAAATTTATGTCATGGCTAAAACCTAATTGAAGATTTAATTGATTTCCCTTCAAGGCAGCTCTATATCCAACACCACTTAATTCAAGAGTTTTTTCAAAACCTACACTTGATCCTATAATAGCATTATTTATTAAACTTCTGTTCATTCCCCAAAGTCTTTTTGTAGTATCATCTATTTTTTTGGGTTTAATAGAAATATCTTTTCCTTCATTCACTTTTAAATCAAAAATGTCTAAATTAATTTTTATAGACTGTTTTCCTAGAGGACCCTCAATATTTATATCGGAACCAGAAAGTATAACTTTCACTTTCTCAGGAATTGAAATATTTATTTTTCCTATTTTAGACATTAAAAAACCTTACAAATAACCTCTCCGCCAACTTTTTGTTTTCTTGCCTCAATATCAGTCATTACACCTTTTGGTGTCGAAACAATTGCTATACCAAGACCATTATTAATCTTTGGTAAACTTTCAGCACTAGAAAATATTCTTCTACCAGGTCTTGATATTCTCTCTATTACAGTGATGACTGGTGATCCAGAATTATATTTTAAATCAATTGTTAAAATATTTTTATTATCATTATTTGCCACATTAAAATTATTTATATAACCCTCGTTTTTTAAAACATCAGCAATTTTAGTTTTAAAATTTGATGCAGGCATTTCTACTTTTTTATGATTTCTCATTTGAGAATTTTTAATTCTTGCTAACATATCTCCAATTGGGTCACTTAAACTCATAAAATTTCCTTTCTACCAACTTGATTTTACCATTCCGGGAATTTTGCCTTGAAGACCTAATTGTCTTAAAGCTATCCTTGAAATTTTTAATTTTCTGTATACACCATGAGGTCTTCCAGTAATCTGGCATCTATTTCTTATTCTGTTTTTTGCAGAGTTTCTAGGTAATTTTGATAATTTTTGTTGAGCCTTAAATCTTTCCTCTAATGGCAGTTTTTTGTTCATAATTATTTTTTTTAACTTTTCTCTTTTTTTGAAAAATTTTTCTGAAAGTTTAATTCTTTTATTGTTTTTATTTACAGAACTAAGTTTTGCCATTAGTTGTTCCTTTCCGTTTTAAATGGAAAATTAAATTTTTTTAATAATTCCAAACTATGTTCTTTTGATATCGATTTTATAACAATCGAAATATCTAGACCTCTGATTTTATCTACTTTATCAAAATTAACTTCAGGAAAAATTATATGTTCTTTTACTCCAAAAGTATAATTTCCAAAGTTATCAAAACCACCCAAAGACAAACCTCTAAAATCTTTAATACGTGGCAATGCTATATTTACAAGTCTATCAATAAATTCGTACATTTTATTTTTTCTTAAAGTTACTTTTAACCCAGCATTTGTATCTTTTCTTGTTTTAAAGTTTGATATAGATTTTTTAAACTTAGTTATGACTGGTTTTTGACCAGTAATTTTAGATAAATCTTCTTCACAAGATTTGATAATCTTATTGTCGTTACCATCTATGCCAAGACCCATATTAATAACAATTTTTTCTAATTCTGGAGACATATTTAAGTTTTTAAAACCATACTTCTCTCTAAGAGAATTTTTGATTTCATTTTTATAAAGTTCTTTTAATCTTGGTATCATTTTTGTTTACTAGTTTCTTTTTTCTTTTCTTTTTTCAAAATAACAACATTTGAAATGTGTATAAAATTTTCTTTTTCAAATATTCCACCCTTCTTATCTTTTGTGGTTTTGACATGTTTTTTTATCATATTTGTGCCTTTGATTTTAATTCTGTCATTTTTTCTATCTATTTCAATTACTTCGCCAGTTTTGTTTTTATCTTTACCAGTTAATATTTTTACATCTAATCCTTTTTTAATCATTTATATTACCTCTGGTGCAAGTGATATTATTTTCATTTGTCCTCTACCACGCAATTCTCTTGTAACAGGTCCAAATATTCTTGTTCCTATCGGCTCTCCTTTATCATCGGTTAATACTGCTGCGTTATTATCAAATTTAACTTTTGAACCATCATCTCTATGAATACCTTTCTTGACTCTGACAACTACCGCTTTGTGTACAGAACCTTTTTTAACTTTTCCTTTTGGAATTGCCTCTTTAACAGCTACAACAATTGTATCGCCAATGCTTGCATATCTTCTTTTTGAACCTCCAAGAACCTTGATACATTCTATTCTTTTAGCTCCAGTATTGTCTGCTACATTTAATTCTGTTTGCACCTGTATCACTTGTTATCCTCCATAACTTGAAACTTTTTTGTTTTTGAATATGGTTTGCACTCTATTATTTTTACCTTGTCTCCATTTTTAAATTTATTATTTTCATCATGGGCACTAAATTTTTTCTTAACTTTAATTACTTTTTTAAATAAAGGATGTTGATATTTTCGCTCAACTAAAACTGTGATTGTTTTGTTTGGTTTGTCGCTTACAACAACTCCGCTAAGAATTTTTTTAGGCACTCTTTTTCCTCTCTATAAATGTTAATAATTTTGCTATATTTTTTTTAATCTGATTAAATTTAGAAGTATTGGTAAGTTGACCATTTACTTGTTGAAACCTTAAATTAAACAAATCTTTTTTGTTTTTCTCTAAATCTTTTTTAGCTTTATCTATGGTAAGTTTTTTGAATTCACTTTTTTTCATTAAGCAAACCTCCTAATAAATTTAGTTTTGATAGGTAATTTTGCAGAGGCCTTGTACAAAGCCTCTTTAGCGATTTGCTCAGAAACACCATCTACCTCAAACAATATCCGGCCTGGTTTTACTCTGCATGCCCAAAACTCTGGTGATCCTTTTCCTTTACCCATTCTTACTTCAGTTGGTTTTTTTGATACTGGAATATTTGGAAATACTCTCGTCCAAACTCTTCCTTGTCTTTTCATATGTCTTGTTAGCGCGACTCTGGCTGCCTCTATTTGTTTTGATATTACTCTATCTGGTTGTAAAGCTTTTAAGCCATAAGAACCATAATTCATTACATTGCATCTTGATGCATTTCCGTGAATTCTACCCTTATGAGCTTTTCTAAATTTTGTTCTAGTTGGTTGTAACATAATTATTTTTTATTTGTCTCCTGACTAAATTCTTTTGAAAATATTTCTCCTTTATAAATCCATACTTTTATACCTATAATACCATAGGTTGTTAATGCCTCTGATTCAGCATAATCAATATCTGCTCTAAGCGTATGAGAAGGTATACTGCCTTCTCTCAACCATTCTGTTCTTGCAATTTCATTTCCGCCCAATCGACCGCTGACGGACACCTTTATACCCTTTGCTCCAAGTCTTAAAGCAGACTGCATGGCTCTTTTCATTGCCCTTCTATACGACACCCTTTTGACTAATTGTTGTGCAATATTTTCTGCTACCAAAAAACCATTAGTCTCTGGTTTCTTTACCTCTTTAATATTTAAATTAACTTCATTTGTAGTTAGGGCTGACAATTTATTTTTAATCTTTTCTATATCACTTCCTTTTTTGCCAATAACAAAACCCGGTCTTGAAGTATAAATTGTAACAAAACACTTCTTAGCAGTTCTTTCAATCATTACCTTTGAAACACCAGAGTTAATTACATTTTTTTTAATGTATTCTCTAATTTTAAAATCCTCAATCAAGAATTTTCCAAAGTCTTTTTTCTTAGCATACCAAACAGAGTCCCAACCTCTGTTAACACCAAGTCTATAACCTACTGGATTAACCTTTTGTCCCATGTTTCTCCTTTTGATTTTGTTTTTGCTCCGACAAAATAATGGTCAAATTTGAATAAGGTTTAATTATTGGTGCCGCTCTACCTTTTGCTCTAGGCCTAAATCTCTTCATTATTACTTGTTTTCCACAGTAAGCCTCTTTTACAATTAGTTTGTCTATATCATATTGATAATTGTTTTCTGCATTAGCAATTGCTGAATCAAGGGTTTTTTTTACTTCACCACATATTCTTTTATTTGAAAATTTAAGGTCTCTTAAAGCAAAATCTACTTTTTTACCAACAAGTGCTTTTAAAATTGGTTTTAATTTTCTTGTACTCGATCTAACATTTTTGTTAACAGATCTCACTAAATTAAGTTCGTTATTTTTCTTTTTTTTGCTCATATTTTATTTTTTATCCTTGGTGTCATCCTCTTTGGCTTTCTTGTCAGCTGGTGTATGTCCAAAAAATTGTCTTGTTGGAGCAAATTCTCCAAATTTATGACCAACCATATCCTCTGAAATCGTTAGTGGAATAAATTTTTTCCCATTGTATATCAAAAAACTTAGTCCTATAAAATCAGGAATAATTGTTGATTTTCTTGACCATGTTTTTATAGGTTTCTTGTTGGTTTCATTTTTTTGTTTTTCAGCTTTTTTTATCAAGCTTTCTTCAACAAATGGACCTTTCCAAACTGACCTTGCCATAAATTACCCTTTCTTCTTCTTTCTTCTTCTGATTATATATTTATCTGTTCTTTTGTTATCTCTTGTTTTTAAACCTTTGGCAGATTGGCCGGTTCTTGATACTGGATGTCTTCCACCAGCACTTTTACCTTCACCACCTCCATGAGGGTGATCAACCGGATTCATGACTACACCTCTAGTATGTGGTCTTCTACCAAGCCATCTTGACCTTCCTGCTTTACCAATTTTAATATTTTTTTGATCAGGATTTGAAAGAACGCCTATGGTAGCTAATGATCTAGAGTCAATTTTTCGGACTTCTCCTGAAGTCATTTTTATTATTGAATAATTGCCGTCAGTTCCTGAAATTGAAACCGAAGTACCAGCCGATCTTGCAATCTTTCCACCTCCACCTGGATTAATTTCTACATTGTGTATATCGATGCCAACAGGTATCTCAGATAATGGCAAACAGTTTCCAACTTTAATCTCCGAGTCCCCTCCATTTGAAACCTTGTCTCCAATCTTTATTCCTTGCGGTGCCAGATAATAGTATTTTTCACCATCTTCAAATTTTACCAACATAATATGACAAGACCTGTTAGGATCATATTCAACTCTTTCAACTTCTGCTAATGATCCTTTCTTTTTTCTATAGAAATCAATAATTCTGTATTTTTGTTTATGACCACCTCCTATATTTCTTGCTGTAATTCTTCCCTGATTATTTCTTCCACTTGATGAATATTTTACTGACGTAAGAGGCTTGTAAGGTTTCCCTTTCCAAACTTTGCTTCTGTCAACTAGAATTGTACCTCTAGTAGATTTTGTATATGGTTTAAAAGTTTTTAAGCTCATTAAATACCTGTTGTTAAATCAATACTTTGACCCTTTTTAAGAGTGATAATAGCCTTTTTATAACCTTTAACTTTGACTGTTCTACCTCTCGTAAATTTAGTTCTATTTCTTTTATTAATAATATTTATCTTTGTAACATTAACTTTGAAAATTTTTTCTATATTTTTTTTCAAATTTTTTTTATTTGCAGAGTTAATTACTTTAAATACAATTTTATTTAAAGATGACAAATTAGTGGACTTCTCAGTGATAACTGGACCAACTATTGTGTCATATAAATTAATTTTAGTCATTTAATTGTACCTTTTTTCCAATTCTTTTAATGAACTTTCAGTAAATATTATTTTTTTGTACTTAACTATATCAAATGCACTAAAATGATTTATATCAGTGCACTTTACATTCGGTATATTCTTAACAGCTCTATCAATGTTATTTTTTGAGGATTTATCTAAAATAAGAATACTGTTTATAGCGTGAAATTTCTTTAAAATTAAATTCATCTCCTTAGTTTTTTTGATCTCCTTTGAAAAATCATTAAATATAATTAAATCTTTTAATTTATGTTTTTTTGTTAATATTGAAGCTATACTTAATCTTTTTTCATTTTTATTTAACTTTCTTTTCTTATATTTGGTTTCGCCCTTTGGACCATGAGCTACCCCTCCACCAACAAAAATTGGAGCCTTTCTACTAGCGTGTCTAGCATTACCCGTGCCTTTTTGAGCATAAATTTTCGACGTGGATCCAATTATCTCATTCTTTTGTTTAGTTTTAGATTTTCTACCTTTATAATTTGCATTAGTTTTATATATAACCTCACTAATCAAAGTTTCATTTATTTTGGAAGAAAAAATACTATCCTTGACCTCAATTGAAGTTTTTTTTCCATCTATGCTCAACTTGTCTATCTTCATTTATTTCTTCTTTTTTTCTGGTATTTTTTTTAATTTTTCGATTTTCTCAATTTTTTCAGCTATTGTAAGTTTACGCACATTTTTTACAGACTCTCTAACAACTACCTGGGTATTTTTCGAACCTGGGATAGATCCTTTTAAATACAATAAATTATTTACTGGATCAGATTTTATTATTTCAATATTTTGCATTGTTCTTATCTTATCACCCATATGTCCTGCCATTTTTTTGTTTTTAAATACTTTTCCTGGATCTTGATTTTGTCCTGTTGATCCATGTGCTCTGTGAGATATTGAAACACCGTGGGATGCTCTTAAACCTGCAAAATTATGTCTTTTCATAGCTCCTGCAAAACCTTTTCCAATTGTTTTTGATTTAATGTCTACAAATTTTGTATCCTTAAATATTTCTATTCCTATTTCATTTCCCTCTTTAAAATTTTCTAGACTTTTAACTCTAAATTCCTTTAGCACTTTTTTTGGTTCAGTATTCTTTTTAGCAAAATATCCTTTCATTTGTTTTGATAGTTTTGAATTTTTTATTTTTCCAAAACCTATTTGAACAGCATTGTAACCATTTTTTTCCTTCGATAGTAAGTGTATAACTCTACCCGTATCAAATTTAATTACAGTCACAGGAATAGATTGTCCAGATTTATAAAATTCTCTGGTCATTCCAATTTTTTTGCCAATTAAGCCTATTTCAATCATTAAATTTTAATCTCCACATCCACACCTGAGGCTAGATCTAATTTCATTAATGCTTCTACTGTTTGAGGTGTTGGTTCAATAATATCTATCAATCTTTTATGGGTTCTGGTTTCAAATTGTTCTCTACTTTTTTTGTCGATATGAGGTGATCTTAGAACAGTATATCTTTCAATTTTAGTTGGTAAAGGTATTGGACCTTTAATGTTAGCGCCAGTTCTTTTAACTGTATTAACAATTTCTTCAGTTGATTGATCTAAGACTTTGTTATCGTAGGCTCTTAACTTTATTCTTATATTTTGTTTTTCCATTTTTTAAGATCCTGTTTTTTTGGTTACTTCATCTTGAACATTTTGAGGAACTTTATCATAATGATCAAAAAACATTGAATATTGTGCTCTACCCTGAGACATAGATCTTAAAGCATTAATGTAACCAAACATGTTTGCTAAAGGTACCATTGCAGTTATAACTGTTGCATTTCCTCTTTGTTCTTGAGTATTAATTTGTCCCCTTCTACTATTTAAATCTCCGATAACGTCTCCCATATAATCTTCTGGCGTCACAACTTCAACTCTCATAACGGGTTCTAATAATTTTAATGTTGCTCTATGACATGCTTCTTTAAAACATTGTCTTGATGCTAATTCAAAAGCCAAAACACTAGAGTCAACATCGTGATGTAATCCATCTAAAATAGTAACTTTATAATCTATAATAGGAAACCCAGCTAAAATTCCTGAGTCAGAGACACTTTCAATACCTTTTTCAACACCAGGAATAAATTCCTTAGGTATTGCACCACCTTTTATCTTGCTTTCCACTTCTCTCCCTTTTCCTGGTTCTAAAGGTTCAACTGATAACTTAACTCTGGCAAACTGACCAGCTCCTCCACTTTGTTTTTTATGAGTGTAATCAAATTCTGAATTTTTTAAAATTGTTTCTCTATATGCGACTTGAGGTGCACCAATATTTGCTTCAACTTTGAATTCTCTTTTCATTCTATCCACAATAATGTCTAAATGAAGTTCACCCATACCCTTGATTATTGTTTGGCCAGACTCCTCATCTGATGTGACTCTAAATGAAGGGTCTTCTTTTGCTAATCTACCTAAAGCCTCACCCATTTTCTCTTGATCGCCTTTAGTTTTAGGTTCTACGGCGATCTCGATTACAGGATCTGGAAATTCCATTGGCTCAAGTAGTACTGGTTTGTCCTCATTTGAAAGAGTATGTCCAGTAATTGTGTACTTTAATCCAGCTAAAGCAACTATATCTCCCGCATTAGCCTCTTTTATATCTTCTCTTGAATTAGCATGCATTAATAACATTCTGCCAACTCTTTCCTCTTTATCTTTTGAAGTATTATAAATTCCAGTACCGGATTTAACAGTACCCGAATAAATTCTAATAAAAGTAAGTGACCCAACAAATGGATCATTGGCAACTTTAAATGCTAATGCAGAAAAAGGAGCATTGTCCTCAAATTTCATTTCAATTGTTTCGTCAGAATTTGGTTTTGTTCCATTAATTGATCCTATGTCTACTGGGCTTGGTAAATAATCTACTACAGCATCTAACAAAGGTTGCACACCCTTATTTTTAAAAGCTGATCCAGTTAGAACAGGCACAAAGTTAAAGCTCAGACATCCTTTTCTAATACATTTTTTTAAATCATCATTTTTTATCTCTTCTCCATTTAGATAACTTTCCATAAGTTTTTCATCTTGTTCAACAGCTGTTTCGACAAGTTCTTGTCTATACTTTTCTGTAATTTCTTTTAAATCTGTAGGAATGTCTTTTTCCTCCCATGCAGCGCCCAAATCCTCATTTTTCCATACAATTGCTTTCATCTTTACTAGGTCAACAACTCCTTGTAGTGAAGCTTCAATTCCAATAGGTATTTGCATAACTAAGGGTTTTGCCCCTAATCTGTCTTTGATCATGTCAACACATCTAAAGAAATCTGCTCCTGTCCTGTCAAGTTTATTTACAAAACATATCCTTGGAACTTTATATTTATCTGCTTGTCTCCATACTGTTTCAGATTGAGGTTCAACGCCTGCAACTCCATCAAAAACTGCAACGGCGCCATCTAACACTTTAAGAGATCTCTCAACTTCAATAGTAAAATCTACATGACCAGGTGTGTCGATGATGTTAATTCTATGATCTTTCCAAAAACAAGTAGTAGCAGCAGAAGTAATTGTTATTCCTCTTTCTTGCTCTTGTTCCATCCAATCCATAGTTGCAGCACCATCATGGACCTCACCAATTTTATGACTTTTTCCTGTATAGTATAAAATTCTTTCAGTAGTCGTTGTTTTGCCAGCATCGATATGCGCCATGATACCAATGTTTCTATATTTGTCTAATTTATGTGTTCTTGCCATTTAATATTACCATCTAAAATGTGCGAAGGCTTTGTTAGACTCTGCCATTTTGTGTGTATCCTCTTTTTTTTTAATTGCTGAACCTCTATTTTGATAAGCGTCATATATTTCGTTAAATATTTTATCTGACATCTTTTTATCTTTTCTTTTTCTTGATGCATCTATTAACCACCTAATTGCTAAAGCTTGTGATCTTTTAGACTTAACTTCAACCGGTACTTGATATGTAGCACCACCTACTCGTCTTGATCTAACTTCAACAGTTGGTTTAATATTTGTAATTGCCTGATTGAATATTGTTATAGGTTCGTCTTTAGATTTAGATTTAATCTTTTCGATTGCATCATATACAATTTTTTCTGCGATAGTTTTTTTTCCATCGTACATTAAAGAATTTATTAATTTAGGAATAATTGGAGACTTGTATTTAGCATCTAAAGAAATATTTTTTTTTGAAGCACTTTTTTTACGAGACATATTATTTACCTTTTTTTGCCCCGTATTTAGATCTTTGTTGTTTTCTAGCAGTTACACCTTGTGTATCTAAATTACCTCTCAAGATGTGATATCTTACACCTGGTAGATCTTTAACTCTACCACCTCTAATAAGAACTACAGAATGTTCTTGTAGGTTATGACCTTCTCCTGGTATATAAGAAGTTACCTCATGTCCATTAGACAACCTTACTCTTGCAACTTTTCTGAGTGCAGAATTTGGTTTCTTAGGTGTGGTAGTATAAACTTTTAAACAAACTCCTCTTTTCTGTGGTGATTTTTCAAGTGCAGGAACTCTGTCCCTAGCCTTAGGTCTAGTTCTTTTTTTTTTCAACAATTGGTTAATTGTAGGCATAATATATTATTGATTAAGGAAGAAATTAAAGTAGTCTAATGTCTGTGGTCGCGTTTAGCACCTAAATAGCACTACTATCCAACCAAAATCTTAGGAAAAATACTATAGTTTTTAAATTTGTCAAATTAAAACAATGAAAATGATGCTCTATTATTATGGATTTGCGGGGGTTTCAGCCTGTTCGACATTTTCTTGCTCAGATAAAAATTTTTGATCGTCTTCTAGCGCTTTTTTATTCCATTTATTTTTAATTGAGCCTGTTCCAGCTGGAACTAACCTTCCTACAATTACGTTTTCTTTTAATCCAGCTAATGTGTCAATTTTTCCTTTAATTGCAGCATCTGTAAGAACTCTGGTTGTTTCTTGGAAAGAGGCAGCTGATATAAATGATTCTGTTTGTAATGATGCTTTTGTAATTCCCATTAATACCCTTTCTCCAACAGCTGGTTTTTTTCCATTTTTAACTAATTCCTCATTCACATTTTCAAGCTTAAACCTATCTATTATTTCACCTGGCAGATAATCTGAATCTCCAGAGTTTTTAATTTCAACTTTTTTAAGCATTTGTCTTAAAATTGTTTCTATGTGTTTATCATTAATTATAACACCTTGTAGTCTATAAACTTCTTGAACTTGATTTACAAAATACTCCGTTAGTTCTTTTATGCCAAGAATTCTTAATATATCATGTGGTAATGGTTGACCATCTAGTAGATATTCTCCTTTTTTAATCTCTTCACCAGGATTAAAATTGATGTGTTTTCCTTTTGGTATTAGATAATTTGATGTTTCACCAGTTTCAGAAACAATTGAAACTTTTTGTTTTCCTCTCACTTCTTTTCCAAACATAACCTTACCATCGTTTTCAGCTATGATAGCACTATCTTTGGCTTTCCTTGCTTCAAATAATTCAGCTACACGTGGTAATCCCCCGGTAATATCTTTCGTCTTTGAGGTTTCCTTTGGTAGACGTGCAATTACATCACCGGCACTAATTTTTTGTCCATCTTTTACTGATAAGATAGAGTCAGGAACTAAATAATATCTAGCTTCATTATCGTCTGCTTTTTTAACAACATTACCTTTTTCATCTCTGAGAGTAATTCTTGGTTTAAGCTCAGTGTTTTTAGATTGTGATCTCCAATCAATAACTGATTTGGATGATATTCCTGTTGTGTCATCTTGAGTTTCAGAAAGAGAAACTCCATCAATTAAATCTACGAAATTAACTATACCACTTTTTTCAGCTATGACTGGTGTTGTGTAGGGATCCCACTCACAAACTTTTGAATTTTTTTTAACTTTATCGCCATTTTTAAAGAAAAGTTTTGATCCATAAGGAACTTTATATATCGCAATTTGCATTCCTTTTTCATCCTCTAAAGAAATTTGTGTATTTCTTCCCATTACTATCTGATTTTTTTTAGAATCCTCTAATAAGTTTGTATTAATTATTTTTAAAACACCATCGTTTTTAATAACAATTTGAGAGTCTTGTTTAATTTGAGCAGTACCACCAACGTGAAAAGTTCTCATTGTTAATTGTGTGCCTGGTTCACCAATTGATTGTGCTGAAATCATTCCTATAGCTTCACCTACGTTAACCATTTGACCTCTTGAAAGATCTCTTCCATAACTCATCGCACAAACACCTTCTTTAGAACCACAAGTTATAACTGAGTATACATTTATAGCTTTAACTCCAGCTGCATCAATTTTTTCACAACCAGCTTCATCTATCATTTCACCCTTTTTAATTATAACTTCACCAGATATTGGGTTTTTGACATTATCAGCAACCACTCTACCAAGTGCTCTTTCTGATAAACTGACTATAATATTTCCACCTTCAATTATTTCAGATAAAGTAATGCTTCCCTTGTTTTTACAATCGCAATCTTTTTTTGTAATTGTTAAATCTTGGGCAACATCACACAATCTTCTAGTTAAATATCCTGAATTAGCTGTTTTTAGTGCGGTATCTGCAAGACCTTTTCTAGCACCGTGAGTAGAATTGAAATATTCAAGAGCAGTTAGGCCTTCTTTAAAGTTAGATGTAATCGGTGACTCAATAATTTCACCAGATGGTTTTGCTATTAAACCTCTCATCCCTGCTAGTTGTTTCATTTGTGCGGCAGAACCTCTTGCACCAGAATCCGCCATCATAAATATTGAGTTTATATTAAGTCCTTCATTAGTTTTTTCCGTAGCTGATATACCTTTCATCATTTCGGACGCGACTTTGTCTGTACATTTTGACCAAGCATCG
The DNA here is from genome assembly GCA_902583455.1 of uncultured Pelagibacteraceae bacterium. Classification (GTDB taxonomy): domain Bacteria; phylum Pseudomonadota; class Alphaproteobacteria; order Pelagibacterales; family Pelagibacteraceae; genus Pelagibacter. The sequence continues at coordinate 14,980 of CACHVY010000004.1, forward strand.
ACAACTTTATTATATTTTTCACCTCTTGTAATTAAACCTTCTGAATATTGATTTTCATAGTCTTTAATCAATTTTTTTGTTTCTTCTATTAATGTTTCTTTACTATTCGGAATAATCAAATCATCTTTACCAAAAGATATTCCTGCTTTGAAAGCGTGCTTAAATCCTAAATCTTTAAGTTTATCACAAAATATGACTGTGTTTTTTTGACCAGTAAATCTGAAAACTATATCTATTATTTCTGAAACAACTTTTTTAGGAAGTATTCTATCGATGAGGCTGAAAGTTATATCTTTATCTTTAGGTAATAAATTGGCTAATAAAAACCTTCCAGCTGTGCTTGTGTGTTTTTCAAATTTTACTTTTCCGTTTTGGTCGACAGTTTCAAATCTAGATATTATCCTTGAATGAATTTTTATACTGCCAGACTCTAAAGCTTGTTCAATTTCAGAATTATTTACAAAATAACCTTCGATGTTTTTTTCTTGGTATGGAGGCAAAGACAAATAATAAATTCCTAATATCATATCTTGACTAGGTACAATTATAGGTTTTCCGTTAGACGGGCTTAAAATATTATTTGTCGACATCATTAATACTCTTGCTTCAAGTTGTGCCTCTAAACTCAAAGGTATGTGTACAGCCATCTGATCACCATCAAAGTCCGCATTAAATGCAGCACATGTTAATGGATGTAATTCGATTGCATCTCCCTCTATTAATTTAGGTTCAAAAGCTTGAACACCAAGTCTGTGTAATGTTGGTGCTCTATTTAGTATAACTGGGTGTTCTCTCACGATGAGCTCTAATGCATCCCAGACAGCATTAGTTTCTCTCTCAACTAATTTTTTAGCTTGTTTAATTGTTGAAGCCAAACCCAATTTATTTAATCTTGCATATAAAAATGGTTTAAATAATTCTAATGCCATTTTTTTTGGCAAACCACATTCATGTAACTTTAAATCAGGACCAACTACAATTACTGACCTACCAGAATAATCGACTCTTTTACCAAGTAAGTTTTGTCTAAATCTCCCTTGCTTACCTTTTAACATTTCTGCTAAAGATTTTAATGGTCTTTTACCCGTTCCAGTTATTACTCTGCCTCTTCTTCCATTATCAAAAAGAGCATCTACGGACTCTTGTAACATTCTTTTTTCATTTCTAACTATTATGTCTGGAGCTTTTAGATCCATTAATCTTTTTAAACGATTGTTTCTATTTATAACTCTTCTATAAAGATCATTTAAATCAGATGTGGCAAATCTTCCTCCATCCAGTGGAACCAATGGCCTCAACTCTGGTGGAATAACCGGAATTACTGTTAATATCATCCACTCTGGTTTATTTCCAGTTTTAATAAATGAATCGACAAGTTTGAGACGTTTTATTGATCTTTCTTCAGAAACTTTTGATTTTGTTTCATTTATAGTTTTTACTAATAATTCTTTTTCTTTTTGAAGATCAATAGACTTTAAAATTTCTAGAATTGCTTCTGCGCCAATACCAGCTGTAAATGCTTCCTCGCCAAATTCATCTTGGTATTTGATTAATTCTTCTTCAGATAATAACTGGTTTTTTTTAAGACCTGTTAAACCTGGCTCAATAACTATAAAATTTTCGAAATATAAAACTCTTTCAACTTCTTTCAACTTCATGTCTATAGCTAGAGATATTCTGCTAGGTAATGACTTTAAGAACCATATGTGAGCAACTGGTGTTGCGAGATTAATGTGACCCATTCTTTCTCTTCTCACATTAGACTTTGTTACTTCAACTCCACATTTTTCACAAATTATACCTCTAAATTTCATTCTTTTATATTTTCCACAAAGACACTCATAATCTTTAATTGGTCCAAAAATTCTAGCACAAAACAGTCCGTCTTTCTCAGGTCTGAATGTTCTATAATTTATAGTCTCTGGTTTCTTAATTTCTCCATAAGTCCAAGATTTAATCTTTTCAGGGCTTGCAAGAGAAATTTTAATACTATTAAAATTCTGTGCGTCAGAAATTTCACTAGTTTTAAAAATGCTGCTTAAATCTTTTTTCATAATTATTGTACAAATGAGCTAAGTTTATTTTTCCAATTTTTTCCTTCTTCTGAAACAAATATAGCGACAGCTTCTATTTCTTTAATATTCAATTTATCTTTATAAGCAGGCATAACACCATAACCATTTGTTACTATATTTATAACGTGCTCTTTAGAAAGTTGATTATTTCCACCATCAGCGGCATTTAATATATGGCAATTCACGCAAGCCTCTTTATTATAGAATATATCTTTACCAATATTTATTAAATCTTCTGCGTAAGATGCAGATGTGAAAAAAATAAATAAAAAAAATGTTAAATTTTTCATAATTAATTAAGCTCTACGTTCAATGCAAGGGATTTAATTTCTTTAACAAGTACATTAAATGACTCTGGTATTCCAGACTCAAAGTTCTCTTCACCCTTAACTATTGTCTCATATACTTTAACCCTACCAGCAACATCATCTGATTTCACAGTTAATATTTCTTGGAGAGTATACGAAGCTCCATAAGCCTCTAAAGCCCAAACTTCCATTTCACCAAATCTTTGGCCACCAAGTTGTGCTTTACCACCTAGTGGTTGTTGGGTAACTAAACTGTAAGGGCCTGTTGATCTTGCATGAATCTTGTCCTCAACCAAGTGATGAAGTTTAAGCATGTAAATAGTGCCAACTGTTACTGGTCTATCAAATTTCTCACCAGTTCTTCCATCCCAAAGTTCTGTTTGACCTGATTTTGGTAGTTTAGCTAAATCTAACATCTCTGTAACATCTTTTTCTTTTGCACCGTCAAATACTGGTGTAGAGATAGGAACACCATTCATTAAATTTTCACAAAGATCTGAAAATTCATTTTTGGATAATTTTTCTATAGAATTTCCAATTATTTCTTGACCGTATACAGATTTTAAAAATTCCTTTATCTTAGATGTTAACTCTAATTTTTTCTGATTTTCGACAATTAAGGATTTTAATTTTTCACCTAATTCTGTACATGCCCAACCTAGATGTGTTTCTAAAATTTGTCCAACATTCATCCTACTTGGAACACCTAATGGATTTAATACTATGTCAACTGGTTTACCATTTTGTCTATAAGGCATATCTTCAACTGGAACTATTTTACTTACGACGCCTTTGTTTCCATGTCTTCCAGACATTTTATCCCCTGGTCTTAATCTTCTCTTGATAGCAACAAATACTTTAACCATCTTCATTACGCTTGGTAAAAGATCGTCGCCTTGTCTAATTTTCAAAACTTTATCCTCAAATCTTTCTTTGATATCTAAGCTTGCATTATCATATTGTTCTTTAAGTTTATTAAGGATTTCATTTTTTTTTGTATCATTTAAATCAATTTTAAAAATATCAGTACTAGATAATTCAGATATATTATCTTGATTAATCTCAACACCTTGATTTAAATTTTTAATTTTTTTAGACAATTTGTGACCACTCAGAATTTGTAGAGCTCTTTGTTTTATACTTCTGTTTAAAATTTCTTCCTCTACTATTCTATCTTGTTGGACTAAGTCTATTTCTGCTCTTTCAATCGTTATTGATCTCTCATCTTTTTCAATTCCATGTCTATTGAATACCCTAACATCGATTACAGTCCCACCGCTTCCGCTTGGCATTTTTAATGAAGTATCTGTTACATCAATAGCTTTTTCACCAAAAATTGACCTTAATAATTTTTCTTCAGGACCAGATGCTGTATCGCCCTTCGGTGTAACTTTACCAACTAATATATCACCAGGTTTAACTTCAGCACCGATATAAACAATGCCTGACTCATCTAAATTTTTTAAAGCCTCTTCATTGACGTTAGGAATGTCCCTAGTTATATCTTCTTCTCCAAGTTTTGTATCCCTTGCCATTACTTCATACTCTTCTATATGAACTGAGGTAAAAACATCGTCAGTTACACATCTCTCTGAAATCAATATTGAGTCTTCAAAATTGTAACCTTGCCAAGGCATAAATGCTACTGTTACATTTTTACCAAGTGCCAGTTCACCAATTTTAGTTGATGGACCATCGGCAATTATATCTCCACTCTTAACTTTGTCACCAACCCTGACCAATGGTTTTTGATTAATACAAGTATTTTGATTTGATCTTTTAAATTTTTGTAAATTATAAATATCAACACCTGATTTTGAGTAATCTGTTTCACTAGTCGCTTTTATAACAATTCTTTTTCCATCAATTTTATCAACTATACCATCCCTTTTCGCAACAATAGTTACTCCCGAATCTAAAGCGACATCACTTTCAATTCCTGTGCCTACCAATGGAGACTCTGGTTTAAGCAGTGGTACTGCTTGTCTCATCATATTAGAGCCCATTAAAGCTCTATTTGCATCATCATTTTCTAAAAATGGTATTAAAGATGCAGCTACTGAAACTAATTGTTTAGGGGAAACGTCAATATAATCTATGTTTTCAGGTTTAGATAAAATAAAATTTAAATTTTGTCTGCTAGAAACTAAGTCCTCGGTTAATTTCCCATTTTTATCTATTTTTGAATTAGCTTGAGCTATCGTATATTTTGTCTCTTCCATTGCCGACAAATATTCTATTTTTTCTTGAACAACACCCTCGATTACTTTTCTATACGGTGATTCAATAAAACCGTATTTATTTATTTTCGAATATGTTGATAGGCTATTTATTAAACCAATATTTGGGCCTTCGGGAGTTTCGATTGGACATATTCTACCATAGTGTGTGGGATGTACGTCTCTAACTTCAAAACCAGCCCTTTCACGTGTCAAACCTCCCGGTCCTAATGCTGAAACTCTCCTCTTGTGTGTTATTTCAGATAATGGATTTGTTTGATCCATAAATTGAGAAAGTTGAGAAGTAGCAAAAAAATCTTTTAAAGAAATTGTAAGAGGTTTAGCGTTTATCAAGTCTTGTGGCATAGATGACTCTACATCTAAAGTTGTCATTTTTTCTTTGATTGCTCTTTCCATTCTGTAGACGCCTATTCTGGCTTGATTTTCTACAAGCTCACCCACTGATCTAACTCTTCTGTTTCCTAAATGATCTATGTCATCTACTTCGTCCTTGCCATCTCTTAGATCCAACATCTTTTTTATTATTGAAATGATGTCATCATTTCTTAATATTGTAATTTTATCAGAACAATTAAGATTTAATCTGGAATTTAGCTTTACCCTTCCAACATCTGACAAGTCATATCTATCAGAACTAAAAAATAAGTTATTAAAAATTTGAGAGGCTATATCGATAGTTGGAGGTTCTCCTGGTCTCAATACTTTATAAATTTCATTTATTGCTTCATTTTTAGTCTCATTTTTATCATTAAAAATCGTTTGTAATAAATAAGGACCTTTATTTATAGAATTAGTGTATGCAGTTTCAATAGTAGTGATGTTCTGTTCAACAACTTTATCTAATATGGTCTCATTTAACTCTGATCCTATTTTAAATATATCATCTCCTAATACAAACTGTTTCATAAGATATTTTCCATATAAATATTGATTAGATACTAATATTTCTTTTAAGCCGTCTGAATGGAGTTTTTTTGCTTTTAAATAATTAATTTTTTCTCCTTTTTTAATAATTACCTTATTTGTTTTTGAATCAATTATTTCTTCAGAAAAATTTTTTGACTTATAGTTTTCTGGATTAAATTTAGTTTTCCACTTTTTAGATTTATTGTCAAAATTGTAAATTTCTTTATCATAAAATTCATTTCCCATATCAGATTTGTTAAATCCTAATGCTAGTAATAAGGTGGATACTAAAATTTTCTTTTTCCTGTCTACTCTAAAATATAATAAGTCTTTTACATCAAATTCAAAATCAAGCCAGGAACCCCTGTTTGGTATAACTCTGCAATTAAATAATAATTTACCACTGGCATGGGATTTTCCTTTGTCATGATCAAAAAATACACCTGGACTTCTGTGCATTTGATTGACAACAACCCTTTGAACTCCATTAGTTATAAAAGTCCCACTATGTGTCATCATTGGAACTTCACCCATATAAACTTCTTGCTCTTTAGCAGATAAAATATCTTTAGTATTGTTTTCTTGGTTTATTTCATAAACAACAAGTCTAAGATTACATTTAAGTGCTGATGAATAGGTCAGTCCTCTTTGGATGCATTCTTCTACATCAAATTTAGGTTTTTCTAATTTGTAACTTACATATTCAAGTGTGGCCTTATCATTTAAATCTTCAATTGGAAAAATACTTTTAAAAACTCTATCAAAACCTTTTACAAATTGTTGATCAATATCAGATTTGAATTCTGTAAGTTCTTTATAAGAATTTTTTTGAACCTCTATTAGATTTGGTATAGATAAACTTTCTTTTAATTTTCCAAAATTTTTTCTAATATTTTTCTTTTTAGTAAAAGATAATTGCATCAAATTGTAACTGTTAATAATTAAACTAACAGCCTATTTTAAATTTTATTTACTTAAGTTCTACTTTTGCGCCTGCTGCCTCGAGTTTTTTCTTCATCTCTTCGGCATCTTTTTTATTTACACCAGATTTAATTTCTTTAGGTGCTCCTTCAACTAAATCTTTTGCTTCTTTTAAGCCCAATGTTGTAATTGCTCTAACTTCCTTAATTACGTTAATTTTTTTATCTCCAGCTGAAGCCAAAACTATTGTGAAATCGTCCTTTTCTTCAACAGGTGCTCCACCTGCAGCTGCTCCTGCTGCTGGTGCTGCAACAGCTGCTGCTGCTGTAACTCCCCACTTTTCCTCTAATTGTTTTGATAGTTCTGCTGCTTCAACAACAGTAAGTTTTGATAGTTCGTCAATGATTTTATTTAAGTCTGCCATACTTCTTCCAAGGTTATTTTTTTGATTTTTCGAGCGCTAAAATAGCGATTTTTGAGGCTGGCGCAAGTAAAATACTTGCGATTTTTTGTGCAGGAGACCTCAATATTCCTACTATTTTTGCCCTTGCCTCTTCAAGTGAAGGTAAAGTGGCAACATTTTGCACTCCAGCAACATCTAAAATATCTTCACCCATGATTCCACCAAGAATTTTTAAATTTGAATTCTCTTTTGAAAAATTAGTTAATATTTTAGCAGATGTAATTGCATCAGATGAGAGAGCAACAGCTGTTGGGCCTGTAAATAGTTTTGATAATTCTTTACATCTTGTTTTTTCCAATGCTAGTTTAGTAATTCTATTTTTTGTAATTTTAAATTGAATACCGTGTTCTCTCATTTTTTTTCTTAATTCATCTAATTGCTTAACGGTTAAACCTTGGTAGTGGGCAACTATAACAGCCTCACTTTTATCAAATTGAGTTGTCATTTCATTAATATAAGTTTGTTTTTTTTCTTTGCTAATCATAATTATATATTCTTATCTAATTTTACTCTATAAGATACTCCCATAGTCGAAGTAATAAAAATATTTTTAATCAAATCACCTTTAATTGTTAGACTTGATTTTTCTTTTTCAAGTGTATCTAAAATCATATCAAAATTTTTAATCAATTTATCATCAGAAAAAGATTTTTTTCCAAAGCTTAAACCAATGTTACCATCTTTATCATTTTTGAGTTCAATTTGACCGGCTTTAGCATTTTTTACTGCATCTGAAACATTATCTGTTACAGTTCCTAATTTTGGATTAGGCATAAGTCCTTTTGGTCCTAAAATTTTACCTAGTTTTGATAACTTTAACATCATAGAAGTAGTACAAATTAATTTATCAAAATTTAATTCTCCATTTTTAATTTTATCAATCAAATTATCCCCACCAACTAAATCTGCACCTGACTCTTTGGCGTCATTCTGTTTAGTTTCTTCAGCAACAACAGCAACTCTAATTTTCTTTCCAGTTCCACTTGGTAAGTTCACAGCAGTTCTTATATTTATTTCATTTTTTTTTTGTTTATTATTAATCAAAATACTTAACTCTATTGACTCATCAAATTTTGTAGTACAATTTTTTTTTATTATAGGAATTAATTTATTAATTGTATCAGGATTTTCCATATTTGTTTTAGATGGAAGTTTTTTATAACGTTTTGATTTCATTAATCTTTTACCTCAATACCCATAGATCTTGCAGATCCTGCTATAATCTTAATTGCTTCATCAATATCGTGAGCATTAAGATCTTCCATTTTTTTTTTTGCAATTTCTTCAGCTTGTTTTTTTGTAATGGATGCAACAATATTTCTTCCTGGTTCTTGGGAACCGCTTTTAAGTTTTGCGGCCTCTTTAATAAAATGTGAGGCTGGAGGAGATTTAATTATAAAGTCAAATTTTTTATCTTTGTATACAGTAATAATTACAGGAACTGGTTTGCCCATAAAATTTTTTGTCTTATCGTTAAACGCTTTGCAAAATTCCATGATATTTATACCTCTTTGTCCTAGTGCTGGACCAACCGGTGGGGCAGGATTAGCCTGTCCACCTTTAATTTGCAATTTCACATATCCACTAATTTCTTTTTTTGCCATTAGCTTGCCTTTTCAATTTGATTAAATTCAAGATCAACAGGTGTAGGTCTACCAAAAATAGATACTGACACTTTAACTCTAAGTTTTTCTTCATCTATATCTTCGATTAAACCAGAAAATGATGCGAAAGGACCATCAACAACTTGAACTTTTTCTCCAACAGAATAGTCAATTGTTGATTTTGGTTGTGTTACACCATCTTTCATTTGGCCTAGAATTTTTTCTATTTCTTTATCTGATACTGGAACTGGAACACCTTTAGATCCCAAAAAGCCACTTACTTTTTTAATACCTTTAATCATGTGATAAATGTTATCATCCATTTCGCTTTTTATTAACACATATCCTGGAAAATATTTTTTTTTCCTTTGAACTCTTTTGCCTCTTTTAACTTCTGTAACATCATGTGTTGGCACTACTATTTCATCAATCTTATCAGATATTTTTGCTTTATCGGCTTCTTCTTTAATAAGCTGTGCAACCTTATTTTCGAAGCTTGAGTGTGATTGTACTATATACCAATTCTTCATCATAATCCTATTTTTAATATCATTCCCAAAATAAACTGAAAAAGTTGATCCAAAAGTAAGAAAAAAATAGCAGCAATTATAGCCATAGCAGCTACCATTAATGTTCCTTGTAAAGTTTCCTTGCCTGTTGGCCAAGTAACTTTGAATGCTTCTTGTTTTACTTCTTGTAAAAATTTAACAGGGTTTTTCATAATTCTCTTTTTGTGGCAGGAGCGGAGGGACTTGAACCCACAACCTCCGGTTTTGGAGACCGGCGCTCTACCAATTGAGCTACACTCCTATAGGTAGCTTATTTAATTATCTTCGTTACTACTCCTGCACCTACTGTTTTACCACCCTCTCGAATAGCAAAATTTAGTTTTTCACTCATTGCAATAGGTGTAATTAATTTAACTGTAAATTTAGCATCATCACCGGGCATTACCATTTCTGTTCCTGAAGGAAGTTCTACTTCCCCAGTAACATCAGTTGTTCTAAAATAAAACTGAGGTCTATATTTAGTGAAAAAAGGTGTGTGCCTTCCTCCCTCTTCTTTTTTTAAAACATAAGCTTGAGCTTCGAACTCAGTATGTGGTGTAACTGAACCAGGTTTTGCTAAAACTTGACCCCTTTCAACATCTGTTCTTTCAACACCTCTTAGAAGAGCTCCAATATTATCTCCAGCTTCACCAGTGTCTAAAATTTTTCTAAACATTTCTACACCTGTACAAACTGTTTTTTTTGTGTCTCTTATTCCAACAATTTCTATTTCTTCACCAGTTTTTACAACTCCTTGTTCGACTCTTCCTGTTACAACAGTACCACGTCCAGAAATTGAAAATACGTCTTCTACTGGCATCAAGAAAGGTTTGTCTTTAGGTCTATCAGGTTGTGGGATGTGTTCGTCTACGGCTTTCATTAAATCCATAATGGCTTTTTTTCCAATTTCTTCATCTTTGCCCTCGACTGCAGCTAAGGCTGAACCTTTAATAATTGGAGTCTTGTCACCAGGAAATTTATAAGATGTTAATAACTCTTTAATTTCTTCTTCTACAAGTTCAATCAATTCTTTATCTTTAACTTGATCAACTTTATTTAGGAAAACAACTATTGCCGGAACTCCAACTTGTCTTGCTAAAAGAATGTGTTCTCTAGTTTGAGGCATTGGGCCATCAGCAGCATTAACAACTAATATTGCTCCATCCATTTGTGCTGCACCTGTAATCATATTTTTTACATAATCTGCGTGACCTGGGCAGTCTACGTGTGCGTAATGCCTTTTTTCTGTTTCATATTCTACATGCGCAGTTGAAATTGTTATTCCTCTCTCTTTTTCTTCTGGAGCTTTGTCAATTTGATCATATGCTGTAAATTGAGCTCCACCAGTCTCCGATAATACTTTTGTAATCGCAGCAGTTAGTGTTGTTTTACCATGGTCCACGTGTCCGATTGTACCAATGTTACAATGTGGTTTAGACCTATTAAATTTTTCCTTCGACATTACTATTTTACCTCACTTTAATTTTTAATATTTTGGAGCGGGTAAAGGGAATCGAACCCTTACATCCAGCTTGGAAGGCTAGCGTTCTACCATTGAACTACACCCGCATACCCAAGTTAATACTCCAAGTTATTTAAATCATCAATAGAATGGTGGAGGGGGAAGGATTCGAACCTTCGAAGACCGAAGTCAACGGGTTTACAGCCCGCCCCATTTGACCGCTTTGGTACCCCTCCTACATATATAATAGGAGTAGCGTCACCTTGTTCAATTAAAGCTTTAAACAACATGGGTTTTATATATTTTTATTGAACAAATGCAATATGAGAAATAACAAGAAAATGACTAAAAAATTGAGTAAAATTAAGGAAAATAATGTCAAATTCAAACTTTTATATCGTTGGAAAACATTCGGTTATTGAGGCTTTAAAAAATCCAAATAGAAAAGTAATTAAACTTTTTCTTACTGAAGAAAGTAAAAAAACAATTCACAGGGAAAATAACAAGGTAAATCTTCTTAAAGATATTAAAGTTTATTTCAAAACTAAGAAGGAGCTAGATAAATATTGCAAGAATGAGAATATTTTGCACCAAGGGTACGTCGCTGAAATAGAAAAACTGGAAGATCTAAATTTAAAAGAGTTTATTAAAATAAAAAAACATAAAACTCTTTTATGCTTACAAGGAGTTACAGATCCAAGAAATATAGGCTCAATTATTAGAAGTGCCCTGGCATTTAAAATAGACGGTATTATAGTTAAAGAAAGACATTATCCTGAAACGAGCAAGGCAATGTATAAGGCAAGCAGTGGGAGTATTGAGTATATGAATATTTTTAAAGTATCCAATATTAATACAACATTAAAATTTCTAAGAGAAAAGAACTTCTGGGTTTATGGCTTCGATTCCCATGCAAATAAAGATTTTTCAGAGGTTGAATGGAAAGGTGACAATGTTCTTTTATTTGGATCAGAAGGTTTTGGTTTGAATGAAAAGACTGAGAAGTACATTGATTATTTTGTCAAAATTAAAATAAACAAAGATTTAGAAAGTCTAAACATATCTAATAGTGCATCCATAGTTTTTTTTCATATAAACAAAGTAAAAAAAAATGTTGATTAGTATTAAATATATTATAAAAAATATCTAGCGCCCTTGTAGCTCAGCTGGTAGAGCAATTGATTTGTAATCAATAGGTCCGCGGTTCGAATCCGTGCGGGGGCACCATCATCTAATTGCAATTATAATATTTTTCAAAAATCCGTTCATATTCACCATCAACATACTTTCCAACAGTAAGTTGTGAAAGATGATCAAAAGATAAGGTAAAATTCCAAAACTCATCTATCTTTTTTCCAAAAAAAACTTTTTTCCACTTTTTATATGTTCCAGATACAGAATTTGATGAAACAAAAATATCATCAAAAGTTTTACCGAATGCTTTAATTTGTTCAGAATTATACAAAACTTTATATTTTTTGTTGGTATTCATATCTACACAAGTTAAACTTTTAGCATAAACATTAAAAGTCATTAACAAATTCAGAACCACAATCACAGAAAGTTTTTTCATAAATATTTATCCAAATAATGCACTAAAAACAGCAATAATAAAAAACACAGCTAATATATAAATTAATAAACCAGGGCCCTGACTCTCTACATGTCTTCTTGCTTTAATGTATGAGCGTTTTTTTGACTTACCTTGATTACGATCACTTAAATATGAAAAAAGAAACATGCCAACAATGCAAAATACCAACATAAATAATATTCCATTCATTGTAAATTCGTTTCCTCTCTAATTTTATTCATTTTATTTCTCTTCTTAATTGCTCTAATTTAATCTTTTTTTGTAGACTCCTATTTGAATCGTACAGAAGATTAAATTTAATTTTCTTATTGGTTTTTATAACTATTTTTTTGGCATTTCGTATTTCAACATTATCCGCAACGGCACTAACCGGTCTTTTTAAAGGATTTAGATTTTTAATTTGAATAATAGATTTATCACTAACAATTTTACCTCTCCACCTTCTAGGTCTAAAAGCACTAATTGGTGAAACTGATAACTTTTTTGAATTTAAGCTTAATATTGGACCATGAACTGACATATTATATGCAGTACTTCCAGCAGGTGTTGAAACTAAAATTCCATCTGAAATTAATTTTTTAATAATATATTTTTTTCCTGAAAAAACTTGTAATGAGGCAGCTTGCCTACTTTGTCTTAAAATAGACACTTCATTTATAGCCAAATATTTTTTTGATGTTCCATTTCTAGTTAAAACTTTCATTTCTAATGGAGAAATTGATATCATTTTAGCTTTTGATAAATTTTTAATTGTATTATTTGGAGAAAACTTGTTCATTAGAAAACCATAGTTACCAGAGTTAATTCCATAAAAAACTCTGGACATTTTTATATTTTTCTTCAATGTTTTAAGCATGAAACCATCTCCTCCGATCACAACAAACAAATTACTTTTTAATTTATTATTTTTTAACTTTTTTAGTAAAAAAGATTTAATTTTTTGTGATTTAGAATTTTTATCTGATATTATTCTTTTCATCAGTGGTGCCCTCGGCCAGACTCGAACTGGCACTCCCAAAAGGGCAAGGATTTTAAGTCCTTTGTGTCTACCAATTTCACCACGAGGGCATGAGTTATTTTCATGAGTGTTTATGCCAATATTTATAATTGAACAAGAGGAATAAGTAAAATTTTTTTAATATTGAATATTTTGTGACAATATTGTTCCATTATTTAAATACGTCTTTATAGTTAATATTCTATTCATTGTCGTAACATAAGTGTTTCCTATAGTTGAACCAGGACCTGCAATAACAGCTTTTTCATCCCATAGTATATCTGTAGGTCTAGATTTTGAGCTTGTGATAAAAGGATTTTTTAAACCCACAAAAATAAAATGATAATCTAAAACACCTTGATCAAATGCTACCTTGCAATTTGTATATGTTTTTATTGTACCTAAGTGCCATGTAAAGCGATCAATCTCACCTTCTGTGTCACATGTAATTATTTCTCTTGCGATGGTTGAAGTAATAGTCTTATGATTTTGTTTAACCACATTATTTTTAGCATTACTAGTGTATCCATTATAAGCAACTACACCTACAGCAGCTAGGATACCAATGATTGCTACAACGACTAAGAGTTCGATAAGTGTAAAGCCTTTTTGACTCATTTTATTTTAAACTTACGTCTATATCTAAACGTTCAATATCTTTTGCCCCACAGCCATCTTTAAAACATGCTAATATTTGTAATTTTGTACCATTAACGCTAATGCTTACTTGCCCCGGTGTATAATTAAATCGAGATCTTATGCATGGTAATGATGTATCATAAGGATTTCTAAAAGCTTTTAATACACCTTCGTCAACTCCTGGCGTGACACTCCCTCTAAGTGATTTTACATTTGAAAGAGCCTGCATAGTGTTAAACGCACCAGTATGAGTAGTATAATTAGAACAACTTAATTCACCGTCCATTACGCTAGAATTACCAATGGCACATAATGCAATTTCATTTTCAATATATTTAATTGTTGAAGTGTAGCAACTTTTTGCTGCATTGGCTTTTGCACTACTTGTATATCCATTATAAGCAACCACTCCTACTGCAGCTAGAATACCGATGATTGCTACTACGACTAAGAGTTCTATTAGGGTGAAGCCTTTATTTTTCATAGCTAGTATTAGTTCTAATCCATTGTCAAATTTTTTGTAATTTGATTTTTTGTATTCGAACATGGCTCAGCTATACAAGTTTTAAGTATTAATAATTTGGGTGTAATGGAATCTAAGCTAATTTTACCCAATTTAAATTCATTAGAGCCTCTAACAACACAGTTTGTTGTGCTTGTCTGACAATTTTTTATGCCAGTATATGGATTTGAATAATTAGAAAATATAACATCTCCATAACTGTTCACCATAGCATTTATCTGTGCAGTACTATTGAAACCTTTACAAGGCCTGTAACCCTCAAGAATCTTTTCTTCTCCAAGCTCACATTTCATTATTTCTCCAGATAAATATTTATAAACTGAATCTAAGTTTGATTTTGTAGCATTGGCTTTCGCACTAGCAGTATACCCATTATAAGCAACTACTCCTACTGCAGCTAGAATACCTATGATTGCTACTACGACTAAAAGTTCTATTAGGGTGAAGCCTTTTTGTTTAATTACACCAACCATCTTTAGCTATTGTTACATTATAGTATTCTTTATGAGTTTTTACCCAAAGAGCTATTTTTTTTTTTGAAGCGCCTGAATAACATTCTGTTTCATCAAATCTCATCCTCCCATCAGTATCATTTCTACCGTTTCTAGCAGTGTGTACAACAACAACATCCTTATCATAAGGATTTGTGTAACCTTGATCTAAAAAATATTGCATAAAAACAGCATTTAAAGAATTAATTCCCGAGGCATTATTTGTTACATTGCAGTTAATAGTTCTTTTATCACTTAACTTTAACGTAGCTGTGCCCTCAACATCACAAAGTTTAAGTGATTGATTTATAAATTTGACTGCTTGTTCATGTTGTTGAAGCGTAGCATTTCTTTTAGCACTTGCCGTATACCCATTATAAGCAACCACTCCTACCGCAGCAAGAATACCGATGATTGCTACTACGACTAAGAGTTCTATTAGGGTGAAGCCTTTTTGATTCATTTTAAGGAATTATATTTAATCTTGTATGATTTGCACTATCTTTACAAGGAGTAGTATGACAACAATATAAATCTATTCCTGTATTGTTATCACTTATAAACACATAACCCAGATGATTGTCGTTAATTGTTCCCCAATTATTAAATACAACCAAAGATTTTTCCTGCTTAAAAGGATTTTTCATTGTGCAAAAAGAACATCTGGAATAACCAACGTAATTTATAAACGCATTTTTTGCAATTCTTCCAGGATTTTGTACTCTTAGAGGGCATAGAAAGTTTAAACTATTGGTTTGATCAAATATATAATCTGTCATCCCTGTGTTACATTTCATAGTTTCAAGACGTATAAATTTTTCAATTGATTTACATGTAGATTTTATATTTGAAGACTTAGCACTATTCGTATATCCATTATAAGCAACCACTCCTACTGCAGCTAAAATACCAATGATTGCTACAACGACTAAAAGTTCTATTAAAGTAAATCCTTTTTGTGGCATCTTTTGTTATATTTTATGGAAAGATATCTATAGGGCAATAAGCAATGTAAGAAAGATTGCTAGTTTTGTAATTTCCAGTACATGGGAGTTCTATACAAGTGTGAATATGAAGAATACCAATTTTTCCACTATGTGGTCCTTGAGGATCAACAATAGTATATCCTAAATCAACAGCTTGACCCCATCCCGAACTTGTAACCCCAATTTCACCTACTCTTCCTTGATCACCGTAAGGATTTTTAAACTTGTTTTCAGCAGCATCAACGATTGCTTGTGTAAGTGTACCCATTGGATTTCCACCAGCTTTATACGTTGATAATAAATAAGAAGATTTAATATTACCATCAAACATATCATCTACACCTAATTGAATTTTTTGTGCTTCAGTTGTTACCCATTTGCAAACTGCATTATGATTTGATTTGGCGGCATTTTTTTTAGCACTGCTTGTATACCCATTATAAGCAACCACTCCTACTGCAGCTAGGATGCCAATGATAGCTACTACGACTAAAAGTTCTATTAGAGTAAACCCTTTGTTATTCATAAAATTATTTTATTTATCAAAACTTTTTGGATAGTGAGACATTAGCATTTTTATCAGAGGAGTCATTAAATGCTTGTCTTGCATTAAAATTTAAATGTAATCCATTTACATCTCTTGTTACATCAACAACAGCAGCTAAATCATTATTTCCACCAATATTAAGTGAATAATCTGTTTTTCTCATTGATCTATAATTAAAACCAAATCTTAAAGCGTCTGTTCTTTCACTCTCGTTTCCTTGTATTCGTTTATAGCTTGATGTTAGTTTAATATTATCCCTGGCCTCATAATAAAACCCTATTTCTGATGATGCTAAATGTGTAGAACTTACTCCTTGTACGAATGTATATGTCGTTGCTGTATCAGAGACATAATTCATTTTTACATCAGAAGAATTACTAAAATCTAAACTATATTCAATTACTCCAAATGGTTTTAATGAACTATCAGAAAACTTTATTACATCATTAATCTCCATTCCAATTGATCCAAGTGCACTTTCAAAAGTTTGTTTAGAATAAGATAATGCATCTGTACCTGTTTCAGTATAAGAGTCTAGTTCAGTATAACCTAAATCAAGCCTTACAATTGGTGTTGCACTAAATTCACCTTGACCAAAAGTTTTACCATAGTTAATTGAACCAAATAATTGATTACCGTTTCTTGAACCTGTTAATGTATTTCCAGAACTCTTTCTCACACTATCAGACTCGATTATTCCAAATCCAATTAAACCTTGTATAAAGTTGTTATTATTAAAAGGTTTTGTTCTATATATAGTTAAGCTTAAACTTTCAGTATCAATACCTGTGCCATCACTTCCGACATCAGTGTCACTTAATCCATATTGAAACGCAAAACCTAAAAGATCACTCTCATTTATTTTTTTATCAAAACCAAAGGCTATATTTTGACTGTCAATTTCTCTTGGAGAGTTTTCTGAACTACCGCCATCACCAATTCTAGAGACACTTATAGAACCTTCACTCCACAAAGACCAATCATCAGGTATAAAATTAGGCTGTGTATAAGTTGATATTGGTATAGTTTCCATCAAAGAAGCTAATATAGCGTTATTAAAATCTAATTTTATATTATTGCTTGTAAAATTATTGCTAGTTCTATTATGTCTTAAATAACTAAGTCTACTAGTAACTATTCCAACTGATGTCCTAAATGAAGTTTTAACTTGTTCTGTGAGTGATTTGATTGAACCAGTTACATTTTTATCCGTTGTTGGATCGGTTTTTGAATTTGTTGTAAAACTTAAAGCAGTTGTTGAGCTAATTCCTGCATAAGAATTACTCGATGCATCATCAAAAGCTGTTGCATCTATTAAAACATAATATTCTATACCTGGATCAAAATCAGATGAAGGATTAACTGTAATCTGACTTGAGCCTGACCCTGTCACCTGACCACTAGTAACATCAATTTGCTCAACTGTACTATCATCGGATGTCTTTTTAATTGTAATATTTCCAGTCTCTGCATCAACACTTTCATTAAAATTTAAAATAATGTTAGCATCTAGTTCCACGTCCGTTGCATCATCTGCAGGTGTAGAAGATGAAAGTGTAGGATTAGCATTATCAACTGTTGTAAAACTTAATGCCGTTGTAGAACTAATTCCAGCATAAGCATTATTTGAACCGTCTTCGAATGCAGTCGCATCAATTAATAAATAATATTCAGTGGAACTATCAAAATCACTTGAGGGATTTATTGTAATTTGATCTCCGCCTGCTTGACCCATTGGACCTTGAGCACCATTACCTGTAACCTGACCACTTGTAACACCTATTTGTTCAACTGTACTATTATCAGATGTTTTTTTAATAGTTACATTTCCAGATGTTGCATTTACACTCTCACTGAACGTAAGAACGATGTTAGCATTAACTGCAACTCCAGTAGCATTGTCAGCTGGTACTGAAGAAGAAAGAGTTGGAGCAATATTATCCTCAGTTGTAAAACTTAAGGCCGTGGTAGAGCTTATACCTGCATAAGAATTACTTGTTGCGTCATCAAAAGCTGTTGCATCAATTAATACATAATATTCTGTCGATCCTGTTAAGTCAGATGAGGGGTTGACTGTTATTTGAGTTGAGCCAGATCCAGTAACTTGACCCCCTGTAACATCAATTGTCTCAACTGTGCTATTATCAGATGTTTTTTTAATTGTAATATTTCCACTCTCTGCATCAACATTTTCACTAAAATTTAAAACTATATTAGCTGATACTGAAACATCAGTTGCATCATCAGCTGGAGTTGATGAGCTTAAAGTTGGAATAGCATCTGCTGTTCCAAAAAATTCAATTTCATTGATTTGGTGCATACTACCATTTACAACCGAGGTAGCGTAATATCTAAAATAAGAGTAAGGAGCAGGAGTATCAAAGTCATCACCACCGCCAGTCCATTTGATTACTTCATATCTATCTGAACCCCATGGAGAGGTTCCGTTATTACTATATGAATAAATATCAGTCCAATCACTACCATTGTTTGAACCTTGTATTTTAAAAATATCTGGATCTCTGTCTGGAACATCATTACCTGAGGTAATTGTAAAATGAGTTAAGACATACGATTGTGAAAATCCTACCGATATCCATTGTGTTGGTCCGTTACAACACCATTTAGCATTACCAGCACCAACAATGTTATCAAATACGTTGTAAGAACCTTCACTTCCCCAATATTTTTCAGAACTTGCATCTATAGACGACCAATTCCAATTTGTATTTGATCCATCAGTACCATTATTTTCAGGATCTGTGAGGTCTCCACCAAGTAAAGCACTAGTACCAGTTCCTAAAACCGTATAAGCTTGCGCTTGGTTGCACCACCATCCCAAAATTACTAAAAAAAAAATAATTTTGATATAATTGCTAATTGAGTCTTTAATGTCCATTTTAGGCTATTTTTAATTTAAAAATGCACTTATGTAAAATTATAAACTGCGACCGAAGGTATAAGCGAAATGTATATGTGTTATGAGTATTAGATATAAAGCCAGTAATTACTATATTTTTAAAAGGTATTAGATAATTGCAGATTTACACCGTAACCAGGATTTTCATCCACAAAAGAATAATTGGTATCAAGTTTTAAATCAAAGTAGTTGTAATGTTTAAGATAGCTTAAGTTGCCTGTATTATTTATTAATGGATCAAAATCAAAGGCAAACTGTGTATCTTCTTTTGAACGACTAAATTTCATTATAAAAGTATCCTTAGTAAATCCAGGGGCTTCTTTAGTGTCATTTAATCTAACTGTTCTTTGAAACTCACTTGATACTGTAAAACCATTTAAGTGAATAGCTTCAAACCCGAAGGATGTTTTTAAATTTTGTCTTGAAAAATTAGCATGAATTGTATCTTTATTGACAGGAGTTTCGCCCTGATAAACATATTTATAATCAACATCAGAAGTTAAATCATATAATATCTCTATTCCACCCATCGGCTGAAATGTTCCTTGATCACTTTCAATTATGTCAGTTTCAAATAAAAATCCAGCTGCGAACTCCCCGCTAGTAAAAGTATCCTCTTTATATATCACATCTCTCGCTGGTAACCCTGAGGCTTTAGATAAGAAATCTGTAAATTCTGACAATCTTGTTACGCCATATGTAAGTTTGCCTGTTGGAGTTACATTAAGAATTCCATACTTATTTTCAGTTCTATAATTTATTGTTGTAAACGCTTGCTTTCCTTTTCTCTCACCCGATAGATTGCCCACGTATCTATGATCATATTTTAAATGACTTAAGCCTAAAACAGCATTTAGGTATTGGTTATTTTTAGTGGGCAAAATTCCATATAAATTTAAAGTTAAAGACTCCATAGTTATATCTTGTACGGAGGATTTGATATCAGAACTGCTATCACCATATCTTAGCGCTAGTCCAAAAAATTTATTATCTCCAAATTTCCTATCAGCTCCTAAAGTTAAACCTCTAGTATTTAGATCTTTTGCTTTCGCTGAACCATCTTTTTCGAAAATACTTAAAGATATATCTGCTAGGCTCCAGCTAGACCATTTTGATTTTTTATTTTCTGTTTTATGTTTGCTAATAAAAGATGCAACATTATTTCTAACTGATGGTTCAAATTTATTAGCTAAAGTCTTCAATAAAGGATCTTCGTAGTTTATTTTAAAGTTATGAGCAGATAAATTTTCATTATCACGATTTCTCCTTATCCATTCAAATCTTTTAAAAATAGTATCTACATTTAAACTAATATTTTGTTTAGCAAGTTCAAATTGAGCTTCAATTGAAGAAGATGTGTCTGAAGAACATTTAACTAATCCATAAGGACATTCAAGGTCGTATTGAAAAACATGATCTACAACTCCATCTTTACCAGGACGTTCAGACGTTGCTAATTGTACCATATATATTTTCATACCATCGGGTGAAAAAGAAAAACCACGTGGTATCCCAGATGTTATTCCAGGATAAACGATTTGATGGTGTCCTAAATGAGTTGCTGTTGAAACATCATAATTTTTACCTAAACTAAATTGATGTATTTTATTATTATTGAAATCATTACCATTCATACATGAGATAAACATTTCACCACCATCTCTACTAAATTCAACATCTCTACATGATTGAAGTCCAGCTTCACTATTGCCTAGTGGACCGCTTAGGTCTACGCTATGTATTTCAGTGGCAGATTCTAAATCAAACGCTGGTGATAATGAATAAGTTGTTAACACAGGCGTATCATCATCTGAACCACTATCCAAACCAAACATTCTTGAACCGTCTTTACTAATCGAAAAACCAAGTGTCTTTGTATCAGTCGCTATATCAATTTCTTGAATATATTTAGCAGTTCTAAAATCATTAGGTATGCTTAAATCATATCTGAGTATTTCACCCCGACTAGTCAGTATAAAAAAAATTTTACCAGCTTGTGATATATGAATACTGTTAAGTATACCTCCAAAGATGTCTGCTCCTTGTGCTACAAAGGTTGAATGCCTATGATCGAAAGCATCAACATCTTCACAGCTTTGTGAAGTCGAAGGTATAGCATATGGTGAATCACTTCCCATACCTGTTAGCACAGTTTTTAATTCAAATGGAGTACCAACTTTATTCATAGATATATTCTGATCGTAATCGCCCAGATTACCAGTAGTGCCATACTGATTTTTATTAACAATAAAAAGTGTTTTTCCATCATCGCTAAATAATATATCATGTGGATCTTGGGTTCGATCTCTTGTAAGCTGAGTATCTGGATCATCTGGATAATGAGAACTATAACAACCAGCTTTACCTTGAGGAATTTCATCATATACATGTTTAACTGTTAAAGCGTTGGCTTGCGTTATGGATAAAAAATAAATTCCAAATAAAAGGAAAAAAATATTAGTGCACAAAGTAACTATTTTTAAACGCACAAAAAACATAAACAGCTTCAAACTTTATTAATTGATTTTATCTTATTAATTAATTTGTAGAATTTTTACCAAAAAAAGAGAATATTTCTAGATATTAAAAGCTATTAGATAGTTGAAGATTTAAACCATAATCAGGATTTTCATTCTCGAAAGAATAATTGGTATCCAATTTTAAATCAAAATAATTGTAATGTTTAAGATAACTTAAGTTGGCTGTATTATTTGTTAGAGGATCAAAATTAAAAGCGATATCGGTGTTATTCTCTCTTAGATATCCAAATTTAAAGAAAAGACTTTGAAGATGACTGCTTTCATCAAGTCCTTGAAGTCTTTCAAAATTTAATCCAAAAGTGTGACCGCTCTCAGATACACTTTCCACTCCAAAGTTTACTTTAAGATTATGTAATGAATGTCTTTTAACAGATTTACGTTGAGAGGTAAGATCACTGTGACTTCTTACTGTATATCCAATATTAGATGATAAATCTTGAATGTATTCTATACTTCCATTTCTAAATAAATGAAAATTAGTTTTGTTAACTAATTTATCAAATTTTAGGCCAGCAGTTATATTTCCGGTGTTAAAAACTAAAGAGTCGTAAATATCTTGAACAGAAGATGTATTGAAGTCTGTATAACTTGAAAGACTAGTAATTCCGAACATAAATCCGCCTGTTGGTCTAATGTTAAATTCTCCATAACCACTGTCACTATTCATATTTATTGCAGTAAATAGTTGCTTACCATTTCGATTGCCAGTTACTTGGTCAGATGAGTTTAGTTGATCAATTTTTAAAAAACTTAGTCCTAAAAGTGTGTTTAAATTTAATTTACTGTCTAATTGGTTTGTGCTGTATAAATTTAAAGTTAATGTTTCTGAGTCTAATTTAAAACCATCAGATGTTTTGTTATAAGTATTTCCTTGGCCATATCTAATTGCAGCACCTACAAATTTATTATTTTTAAGTTTTTTATCTACTCCAAACATTAGGCCACCAACTTTAAGTGTTTGTGGTGTAGTTGTTGCTTTATCACCTGTCCTACCAATTGAAATATCTCCGTGAGACCAAAAAGATAAATTTTTAAAATTACTTCTTGTTTCTTTTTTCTTTTTTACTGAGGCTTTTGTATATTTTTGATTGAAAGTGTTTTTTAGAGTATCGCTTAATGCAGATAAAATAGGATTGTTTATATTTAATTTAATATTACTTGTATTAAGATTTTGATTGCCCTCATTACGTCTTAACCAATCAAATCTTTTAAATATAACAGAAGAGTTTTGATGTATTAATTGTTTAGCAACATCAACTTGAGCACTAGTGTTAGAAACAGTATCTTCTTCACAAATTACAACTCCATAAGGGCAGCTTAAATCATACTCATAAATAACATCATCATAAATAGTATCCACACCACCTATGTGAGTAAATTCATTAGTAGTTAAATAAAGTTTCATCCCTTGTTTTCCAAATTGAAAAGTATATCCAGCGCCTGTTTCATCCGTTGAACCTCTATAAGCTATTTGATATTTTCCAACATATTTTGACGAAGATACAGCAAAAGGTGTAGATAATTTATAAACATAAATATAATTTGTGCTAGGAGCTGTAGTTGCTTCAGTAACATACATTCTTGTTCCATCATCATCAAATTCTAATTCCATTGCATACAGCGCTAGTTCGCTTTCAAGATCCAATACATGAGAAAACGATGCTGTGCTTTGATCATAGGGTGTACCAAGATTAAACTCCATAATATTTGAGTCAGTATTGATTCCATCCAATAGATACATTTTCGTTCCATCATTATTAAAATCAATATCATGAACTTGCGAGGACGTAGCTCCTGGTACTTTGCCATCAAAAGTTGTCCAATCTATTCCGTCATCAGGTACTATAGTGTCTGCTGACATGCTTGAAATATCATAAGCAGTGGTTAAATTGTAAATATGCGTTGATGCGCCAAACCCTCCTAAAATAAAAATCTTTGTTCCATCATTATTAAATTCTATACTTAATTTAGAATGGTTTGCAGGATTTTGACCATGACCCATAATGGATGCTGTGACCTCACTAGAGATATCTAAAGTTGATATATCCCATGCAGTATCCAAATCAAATTGGAATATATTTTTTCCATCTGTATTTTTTAGGTGATTACCAACAAATACTCTTTTTCCATCTGGGCTAAATGTTAGACCAGAAATATCAGGAAGGTTACTAGCTTGTGCAGCTCGAAGAAACGTAAGATTTCCTGAATACTCAGGTTTTACCTCTGCATTAGCAGAACTAACACAAAAAGAAATTAAGATTAAACTAATAAAAATTCTAATCATTTAATTCGTCATTATTTAACAAAAAATAAGAAAATTTCCATATTTATGAATATTGAAAATTATATGTAATTTGGCCAGTTATCCTGTATTTTTTATCGCAGCCGATATTCCGGCAATACTAGTCATCAAAGCATCATTTAAATAGTCTTTATTTTTTTTATTATTAATCTTTTTTGATAGCTTCATCATTACAGTTGCTTGTAGAATATTTAATACTTCTGAATAAAGGTTTCTTATAATTGCTGGACTTCTAAAAATTTTTCTTTGTTGTAAAATTTCTTTTGGTGTAATTTTTTTATTGAGTGTTTTAAGTGCATCAAATTGAAATCTTAGTTTTTTACCAACTCTTTTTAAATTTTCATCTGCTAAATTTTCTTCATAAATTTTTGAAATTTCAGGGTCCACTTTAGAGATAACCATATCTAATAAGTCCATTGTAGAATTAAAGAAAGGCCAATTTTTTTCCATATCTATTAAAGTTTTTTTAAATTTTTTTATTGAGGAATATCTTAAAGCTTCAGCTGTACCTAACCATGCTGGCAACATTAATCTAATTTGTGTCCATGCAAATACCCAAGGTATTGCCCTTAAACTTTTTATACTATCTACTTGTTTTCTTTTAGATGGACGGGATCCAATTGAAAGTTTGCCTAATGCTAAATGCGGCGTAACTGTTTTAAAATATCTAATAAATTCTGAGTTTGATGTTAAATTTTTTCTATATGAGCTTTTAGATATATCAGACATACTTTCAATTAAAGTTCTCCAATTATTTTTTGGCTCTGGTGGTGGAATTAATGTTGCAAGCATTACTGAACTTATGTAGCTACATAAGTTATATTTAGCTAATGGCTCGTAACCATATTTTTGTTGAATAACTTCACCTTGATCTGTAATTCTAATTTTGCCATTAACAGATCCAGGAGGTTGAGATCTTAGTGTTGCTTGAATTGGCCCTCCCCCTCTTCCTGCAGAACCTCCTCTTCCATGAAAGAAAGATACATTAATTTTAAATTTTTTTGATAAAGCTAAAATCTCTTCTTGTACTTTATATTGATGCCAGCTTGCACATAATTTGCCTGCATCCTTACTTGAATCTGAGTAACCAATCATAATTTCTTGATTATGTTTAATTAAATTTCGATACCATTTTAATTTATATAAAGAGGACATGATCTTGCCTCCATTGATTAAATCGTCTAAAGTTTCAAATAAAGGTACAACTCTTAATTTATCTTTTATATTTGCTTCTTTTTGTAAAAGAATAACTGAAAGAATATCTGATGCTGAGGATGTCATTGATATAATATAGGCTCCTAAACATTCTTTTGGTTGACTTGCTAATTCTTTAAACGTTAACCAAACTTCTAAGTTTTCCTTATCTTTAAATTGAAAATTCTTAAAAAAATTTTTACCTTTTATTTTTTTAGATAAAAATTCTATTTTTTCTTCCTCTGTCCAAGAATTATAATTTTTTTTGAATTTTCTTTTTACAATTTCAGTAATAAGTTTTGTATGTCTTGAAGACTCTTGTCTAATGTCTAATCTTGCTAAATTAATTCCAAAACATTTTGCCCTTCTCATTAAATCTAATAATTCACCACTTGCGATATTTTCATTTTGTGTTTGTTCTAAAGATTCTCTAACTACTCTTAATGGTTTTAAAATACTTTCCCTAGAGGAAATTAAATCTTTTTGGTTTAGTGGTTTTTTATTGACCAAATGTTGCTCAATCATTCTGTGAGTTTTTCTCATTTTATCTCTAAGGGGTCTTAAATAAACTCTATAGGGTTCATATGAAAAGCCTGTATATCTTAAAATCTTTTTTGAACATTTTTGCATTGAAAAAGATCTAATTAATTTAGTTAAAGATTTTTCGTAAAGTTTTGCAGCTTCCCATCTAGATAAAAGTAAAACCTCTTTTGTAACCTCTGATGTAACAAATGGATTTCCATCCCTATCTCCTCCCATCCATGAACCAAATTCAATTGGATTAAAATTCTTAGGTAAGTTTCTGTTCATATTTTTCACAAATATTTCATTTAATCTTCTGTAAACTTTTGGAATTGTCTCCCATAAACTATCTTCAATGATTGCAAGACCCCATCTTGCTTCATCAAAAGGCGAAGGCTTAAATCTCTTAAGTTCATCCGTGTTCCAAATAATAGTTATTTCATCGAACATTTTTTTATCTAAAACTTTTAATTTAGAAGGATAATTTTTTAGCAAATTTCTTTGTTCTAATATTTCAGTTAAAGCATGGTATTTCTGAATTAAAGTTCTTCTTTTAACTTCAGTTGGGTGTGCAGTTAAAACTATTCCAATATTAAGCTTTTTTGCAAGATCATAAATTTTATTATTAGAAATATTTTTATTTTTGAAAAAATTTTCAAATATTTCCTCAATAAAAATATTTTTATTTTTTTTATTTTTATTGGAGTTTTCATATTGATCTAGTGTTCTTGAAGCATCAACAGACTCTGCCAAATTATATAAATTCATAAAGTGGCTATAAGCTCTACTTAATTTAAGTAGATCTTTAGGATTTTGTTTTTTTATTTCTTTAGATAAACTTTTAAAAGGGTTTTTGAGATTTTTATTAGCAATATTTGCTTTAGAAATAAGTCTTGTTTTTTCAACTAATTTAAAAAATTTTATCCCCTCTTGTTCCTTTATAACTTTTCCTAATATATTGCCAAGGTATCTAACGTCATCTCTTAAACTTTTTGTTGGAATTCTTTCATAATAGAGATCTCTTTTTATCATTTAAAAGTTATTTTTTTTAAAATCAATTATTTTTCCCAATCAAATCTTGGAAAAGAATCAAAAATTTTAAATATACCTTCAGACCACTCTTTAGATACTTTTGAAAATTCTTGATCATTAAGGTTTAAACATTTTTGAGATGCAATCTTGTATTGATCTTTCTTATAAACAACAAAGTCTATAGGAGGTCCAACTGTTAAGTCACTTTTTAAAGTAGAGTCCATTGATATTAAAGCGCATCTCGATGCATCTCCAATAGATACTTCGGGAGTTATAACTCTATCCAAAATTGGTTTTCCGTATTTAACTTCTCCAATTACTAAATACGGTTTGCTATCAGCAGGCTTAATATAATTTCCTTGAGGATAAATTAAAAAAAGTTCCATTGGTTTACCTTTAATTTGACCACCAACAATAAATGTTGATCCTAATAAAACAGTGTCGGTGTTCATGCCCTTTGGTGATGAATGTTTTAAGTTCAATGCACCAATATATTTTGCCACTTGATCAAAATCCTCACATGTATTTAAATTTTTTTTTCCTGAATTGTCTTCAAGATCTTTTTCGATTGACTTATAAACAGCTTGTGAAGTTCCTAAATTACCAGAGGTAACTATTAATACTGTTCTGTCACCAACATCGTAGGTGAACATTTTTGAGTAAATATTGACATTATCTAGTCCAGCATTAGTTCTAGAATCTGAAGCTACAACAATTCCATCTTTTGTTTTTATACCAATACAATATGTCATTGTTTTTTTGATTATTAGTTATATATATACCTCGACTTATATATATACCCCAAATTCTCATAACAGGTATATATAATTTGCACTTAAAATTAGAAAAATATTTATAATAATATACTAAATGACTAGTCTTTGGAAAAACTACGATGCTAAATCATCTTATGATGAATACTTAACACCTGAAAGAAAGTTAAGAAAAGAAGCTAAAATTATTTCAAGTATTTTAGATAGACACGGTAAGAAAAAACTTCAAGAAATAGATAGAAACTGTATGAGCACTATAGACTCGAGAGGAATAAATTTCAAAGTTTATTCTGCTGATAAAAAAGCTGCGGAAGAAAAAAAATGGCCATTAGATATTATTCCTAGAATTGTTTTAAAAACAAAATGGAATAAAGTTAAAAAAGGATTAATTCAAAGATCAAAGGCATTAAATTTATTCATTGATGATGTTTATAATAGAAAAAAGATATTTAAGGATAAAATCATTCCAGAAGATATAGTATTTAAATCAAAAAATTACCTGAAACAATGTGAGGGCTTTAGTCCTAAAAAGAAAATTTGGTCTCATATATCTGGTATTGATTTGATAAGAAACATTAGTGGTGATTTTTTAGTACTTGAAGACAATTTACAAGTCCCATCAGGTGTATCTTACATGCTTGAAAATAGAATGGTGATGAGCCAAGTATTTCCTCAAATATTTACAAGATATAGAGTTTCTCCAATTGGTCACTATTGTAATAGACTTTATCATTGCATGCATGATGCAATACCTTACCAAACAAAAAATCCTCATATGGTTGTTTTAACACCGGGGATTTATAACTCTGCATATTTTGAACATTCATTTTTAGCTCAACAAATGGGAGTAGCTCTTGTTGAAGGAAAAGATCTTTATGTTGAAAATGATAAAGTTTTCATGAAAACTATAGGTGGTGGTATTCGAGTGGATTGTATTTATAGAAGACTCAATGATACTTATTTAGATCCAAAATCATTTTTTAAAGGATCCTTAATAGGTGTCCCAGGTTTATTTAAAGCTTACAGAAAAGGAAATGTTGCAATATTAAATGCCCCTGGAACCGGTTTTGCAGATGATAAATTAATTTATTCTTATGTTCCAGAAATAATAAAATACTATTTAGGAGAAGAGCCAAAACTTAAGCAAGTTGAAACATTTAGATGTTTTGAAAAACTACAAAGAGATCATGTAATAGAAAATATTGGGAAAATGGTTGTTAAACCAGCAGATGGATCTGGTGGATATGGTATTATGATTGGGCCAAAAGCTAAAATAAAAGAAAGAGAAATATTTCAGAAAAGAATTAAAGATAACCCAAGAAATTATATTGCCCAGCCGTTAGAAGTATTATCAACAACTCCCACTCTTCAAGGTGATTTGTTTGAACCACGACACCAAGATTTAAGACCTTTTATATTATCTGGAAAAGAAACCTATGTAACAATGGGTGGTTTAACGCGTGTTGCTCTTAGAAAAGGTAGTACTATAGTAAATAGTTCAAGAGGTGGCGGTTCAAAAGATACTCTTGTTGTTGATATTTAATGAATGCCAACCATAAAGTTTTAATATTTACAGATTTAGATGGAAGTTTATTAGATAGAGATACTTTTAAGTTCGATAAAATTTCAAAATATATTAAAGATTTAATTTCTAAAAACATTTCTATAATTCCTAATTCAAGTAAAACAAAAAAAGAAATAGAAAGCTTTAATAAAGAGTTAGATGAGGATTTGCCTTTTATAGTTGAAAATGGTGCTGGTATTTATAATCTTAACTTAATTAATTCCAGTTTTCCTGAAAAAATTAGTTTAAGCAGAGAGATTAGTGAAATTTTAGATATTTTTGATGATAAAATTTCAAAAAAATATAAATCAAAATGTAAATTTATTAAAAATTTAACGAGCGATAAACAATTAAAAATTTTCGGGCAATCAAAAGAAAAAGTTAAATTAGCATTGAAAAGAGAATACTCAATACCCTTATTATACGATGGTTCAAAATCTGAAAAAGTAGATCTTATTAAGTCTGTAAATAATGCTGGCCTTTCATTACAAGAAGGGGGTAGAGTGATTAATCTTTGTGATAAAATAAGTAAATCTCAAGCGATGAAACATGTTGTTAAAATATTTAAGAAAATAAGCAAAGAAAAACTAATCACAATTGGGGTTGGAGATAATTTCAACGATCTAGATATGCTTAAAAATAGTGATATACCTTGTTTAGTTTTTAATGATAAATTTACAATGGAAAAAATAAATATAGATAATTGTCTAGTATCAAAAAAACCTGCACCAGAGGGATGGGAAGAGGTAGTCAAATTGGCTCTGGATAAAATAAAATAATGTTACTAGAATAAGTTATGGGTGATTTTTCTCAAAATGGTATCGTCTCAACACTCCATGATTTTGGAACAAAATCCACAACTGAAATTGAAAAGGATTTACTAAATTTTTCTAAAGAAAGAAAAATGGAGTTAATTCTCCCATGTTTATATTCAGAATTAGAGGGTTCTGCTCTACCTAATATTGTAGATCAAATAAGTAAGACAAAATACTTAAACCACGTAATTATAGGATTAGATAAAGCTTCAGAAAGCCAAGCTAAAAAGGCTTGGAAATTTTTTAAAAAAATAAATGTACCTTTTACAATTTTATGGAACGATGGACCTAAACTTAAAAAATTAGATAACGAGTTAGAGAAAAAAAATTTAGCACCAAATCAAATGGGTAAAGGTAGAAATGTTTGGTATTGTATTGGAATGTGCATAGCACGAGATACAGCTAGATCTGTTGCATTACATGATTGTGATATAAAGACTTACGATAGAAGAATGCTTGCTAAATTATTTTACCCAGTTGTAAATCCTCTATTTAACTTTGAATTTTGTAAAGGTTATTATCCGCGAATTGCAAATAATAAAATGAATGGAAGAGTGGCAAGACTTCTGGTTGGACCTTTGTTAACAGCATTAGAAAAAACAATTGGCCAAAGTGAATATTTAAATTTTATGAAATCCTTCAAATATCCTTTAGCTGGTGAATTTTCATTCAGACGTAATGTGTTACCAGAATTAAGGATTTCATCGGATTGGGGTATAGAAGTTGGAATTTTATCAGAGATGCAAAGAAGTTTTTCACCAAATAATATTTGCCAAGTTGATTTAGCAGACTCTTATGATCATAAACATCAAGATCTCTCTATCGATGATGAAACTAAAGGACTATCAAAAATGTCTATTGATATTATAAAAACATTTATAAAAAAATTAGCCACTCAAGGAAACTCATTTAGTAGAGAAACTTTCAGATCTTTAAAAGCAACCTATTACAGATCAGCATTAGACTTGATTGATATTTATAGAAGTGATGCTGCAATGAATGGATTAAAATTTGACTCCCACAAAGAAGAGGAAGCTGTTGAATTATTTGCAGTAAATATTATGAAAGCAGGAGAAGCTTTTTATATAAATCCAATGGACACGCCATTTATTCCAACTTGGAGTAGAGTGAAAAGCGCAATACCTGATTTTCTTGTAAGATTAAATGAAGCTGTTAGTGAAGATAATAAAAAATTTATTTAATGTTATCAAGCACAGTAAAAAGTCAAATAAATTCTAAGCTTAAAAATATTTATAGTAAAAATTTTAAAAATAAAGACTTGAAAATATTTTCTGATGAAATTTTTGAATTAATTAAAATTTCTAATAAAAAAATATTAAAAGCTAAAACTAAAAAATTGAAAATATCTGAAGATACTACGGTTGTGATTTGTTATGGTGATAGTGTTTATGATAATGGAAAAATAAATTCAATTAAGTCATTTAAGAATTTTTATAATAAAAATTTATCAAAGTATTTTAATACAATACATTTTTTACCATTTTATCCCTCAAGTAGTGACAGTGGATTTGCTGTTAAAGATCATTATAAAATTGATAGTAAATTAGGTTCTTGGGCAGATATAAATAATTTTTCAAAAAAAAATAATATTATGGCTGATATTGTTATAAATCATGCCTCGTCAAAAGGTCTATGGTTTAAAAATTTTTTAAAAGATAAATCACCAGGAAAAGATTACTTTTTAAAGGTAAATAATAAATTTGATGTTTCTAAAGTTGTAAGACCACGGGAAAATAAATTACTTAAGAAGATACATGTTTTTAGTAAGCCAGATTTTATATGGAGAACATTTAGCTCTGACCAAATAGATTTGAATTTTAAAAATCCAAAAGTATTAATGCGTTTTATTAAAATTATGATCAACTTAGCATGTCATGGAGTTTCAATTTTTAGACTAGATGCGATTGCCTATTTATGGAAAGAAAGCGGTACTAAATGTATAAATCTCAAGCAAACACATGAAATAATTAAATTACTAAGAGTCATATGTAACTCTTTGCAAAATTCCCCTTATTTAATTACTGAAACTAATTTACCTGAAAAAGAAAACTTAAGTTATTTTGGAAAGAAGAATGATGAAGCTAACTGGATATATAATTTTACATTACCTCCCCTTCTAATTCACGCTTTTCTTTTTGAAGATAGTTCAAAATTAAATCAATGGATAAAAAAATTACCGTCAACAAATTTAAAAAATAATTATTTTAATTTTATTGCTTCACATGATGGTATAGGAATGAGACCTGCTGAAGGTTATTTAAACAAGGGCGTCCTTAACAACTTATTTAAAAGATTGAGGAAAAATGGAGCACAGCTTTCTTATAGAAAAATAAATAAAACACAAAAAAAAGTTTATGAAGTTAACATAACTCTCTTTAACGCTTTCAAAAATACTGATTATGATAAAAAAGGATTATATTCTTTAGAAAGATATATCTCTGCGCATGCAATAATGTTTTCCATTGAGGGTGTGCCTGCTGTTTACTTTAATTCAATATTTGGCAAGGCTAATGACGAATATAAATATGTTATATCTAATAATAAAAGAGACCTTAACAGATATAAATGGAACAAGTCAAAATTAGATAGATTTTTAAAAGATAAAAAGTCTAAACAAAAAATTTATTACGATCATATCACTAATTTATTAAAGATAAGAATAAAACAAAAAGCCTTCCATCCAAACGCATCCATGCAGTGTTTATCTTTTGGTAAAAAAATACTTGCCTTTAAAAGAATTAGTTTAGATAAAAAACAAATTATTATTTGTATTACAAATATGTCCTCAAAATCTCAAAGTGTGTTATTAGCTAATAATGAAAATAAATATAAAAACCTTTTAAGTAAAAATGTTAATATTACTGATAAAAGATTAATCCTAAAACCTTTTGAAACAGTTTGGCTATCTAATTAGAAAACAAAAATAACAATCCAATATGAAGATAGACCTGATACAATTGTTAAAATAACATTCCTCGTAAAAAACCCAATTACCAAAGCAGTTATTGCTCCAAATATTTTTGGATCACTTATTGTAACAAAGGCTCCAACATCATCTAACAAAACTCCAGGAAAAATTATTGATGGGAAAACTACAGATGGCACATAATTTAAAATCTTTCTCAAATTATAACTGATCATTTCTTTTCTTATTAATGTAACCATACTCACTCTTGTAAAATAAGTTAAAATTCCAGCTATAAAAATTGAAGTCCAAGTCATTTTTTTAATTTATTGATTATCATTGCCGCAAAAAGTCCAATTAATGGTGAAATTATTATGTAAGTTTTAAAAGGAGCATTATAAAAAAAAGTTGCTGCTAAACCTGAAACTAACATAACTAAAACATGATCAAATTTTCTCAGCTCATTTACTATTATTGCAATAAATGTTAAAGGAATTGCGAATTTCAATCCAAGTTCTTCGGGAACAATGGATCCCAAGTAAATTCCCATTATTGTAGATGCCTGCCAAATAAACCAAAGGATTATCCCAGAGCCCAATAAATGATAATGATTAAATTCCTCGGTTGGATTTTTTTTAAAATATTGATTTGAAACAGCAAATCCTTGATCGACTATAAAATAAGAAATAAAAAGTTTTTTAATTAAAGATAATTTTTGTAAGTATTCAGATAATACTGCGCCATATAAGAAATGTCTTGAATTTATTATTCCAACAGAGGTAATAGCAATTAATGAGGATGCACCACCAGATAAAAGTTGAAGAAAAACTATTTGAGAAGCACCACCGAAAATTATTAATGAAGTCGCATAGGTAAATAAAGGACTAAAACCTAGCTCAATACCAATTGCACCGAATATTATTCCAAAAGGAAAAACTGATAATAAATGTGGTGCAACATCTTTTATTCCAATTTTGAAAATTTCGTATTTTGAACGCATTTAAAAATTTCTAAGAGCTTTTTCTAAATATTTGATATCTAATTTACAGTCTTTGTATCCTTGTTTGATTACATCAAGATACCTTTTGCTTGGGTAAATGAATAAACCTTTTTTAACCATGCTGTATGCCATAATTTTTTGACTATCATTATTAAAATATATTTTTTTGTATAAGATTGGAAAATCCTCATAAATATCGAGTTTTTTTTCATCTGATTTAGATATTTCATAAAGACCACCTTGTATGGAATAATTTTTTTTACTCTCTATATCTGCAACTCCATATTTACTTCTGAATGTAAGTCTAAAACCTTTGATTTCAAATTTCTTTATATATTTAGAATCTTTGCATCTTTTTTTCATTTGAAAATGATTTAAGTTACTACCGTAAGCAAAATATAACATTTTGATTTAAACTATTTGAATTTCTTTGTCTTTAACAAATTTAATTATTTCTGATTTACAAAATTCAATTTTGTTTTTATCTGTTGATCTAAGTACTATTGCTACTCCAAGCTTACCTGCTTTAAAAAAAGGGTAGCTACCAATTTCAACATCAGTATTTTTATTTTGTACATCGGTTAAAGATTTTGCAATTTCGCTTTCAACAGTCCTCAAGTTTATTGTTTCACTTAAGATAGGTTCACCGCCTGCAATTTTATTTGTTAAACTACCAAGCATTGACTGCATTATCGATGGTACTCCAGGTAAACAAAAAACATTTTCCACATTAAAACCTGGAGATCCACTTGATGGGTTGTATATTAAATTGGCTGTTACAGGCATTTTTGCCATTTTTTGCCGACCATCATTAAACTCACCTGGTTTATAATAACTTTCTAAAATTGAATATGCCTCTTTGTGAAAACCGTACTCTATATTAAAAGCTTTTGAAATTGACTCTGCTGTTATGTCATCATGTGTTGGTCCAATTCCTCCAGTAGTAAATACATAGTCATAAGATTTACGGTATTGATTGACAGTATTTATAATTGTTTGTTCATCATCTGGTATAATTTTTACTTCTTTAACTTTAACTCCCAAAGAATTTAGCCATGTGGCAAGAGTGCTTGTATTAATATCTTTAGTTCTGCCAGACAGCACTTCGTTACCAATAATTATAATTCCAGCAATTATTTCTTTCTTATTTGACATATACAAATATAAATTAAATATTATGAAATTTACCAATACTTTAATTAAAGGCAAATTAATCAAGCGATATAAAAGATTTTTTACAGATATAAAAGTAAATAATTCAATAGTTACAGCTCATTGTCCTAACACAGGTTCCATGAAAGGTCTTTTAGATAAAAATAATACAGTTTTTTTGTCTAAAAGTGATGATCCAAAAAGAAAGTTGAAATTTACTTTAGAAATAATTGAAGCTAATAAAAAATTAGTTGGAGTAAATACTCACAGGGCAAATAAAATTGTTGCTGATGGATTAAACAAGGGATTGATAAACGAATTTAAATCTATCAAAAATATTAAACCTGAATTTAAGTTTTCAAGTGATACTAGGTTCGATTTTTTGTGTGATAAAAGTATAATTGAAGTAAAAAATGTTACTCTTTTGAGGGATCAAAAAGTAGCTGAATTTCCTGATGCTGTAACTGAAAGAGGCTCTAAACATCTAAAAAAGTTAATTGAAGCTTTAAAACAAGGCTATAAACCATTTGTCTTATTTTTAACTCAAATACAGGGTATTAATAACTTTAAAATAGCTAAAGATATAGATTTAAATTATTACAAAAATTATTTAATAGCTAAAAAGAGTGGTGTGAGATTTTTAGCCTATAGATGTTTATTGAGTAACAAAGAAATTAAAATTGATAAAAAAATAAATATTATTGATGAATAATTATTCTGAGAAATTCGAAAAAATGAGAAAAGCTGGGTCACTTGCATCTAGTACTTTAGACATGATTACAGATTATATTAAACCTGGTTTAAGCACTAATAAAATAGATGAGTTGTGTTATGAATTTATCAAAGATTATGGTGGCCACTCTGCCCCACTTTATTATCGTGGTTTTAATAAATCTATATGCACATCATTAAATCATGTTGTTTGTCATGGAATACCTGGTGAGAGAGTTTTGGAAGATGGAGATATATTAAATATCGATGTGACTGCAATACTTCACAATCATTACGGTGATACAAGTCGAATGTTTACAGTAGGAAAACCCTCTGTCAAATCAATGAATTTAATTAATGTAACTTACGAGTCTTTAATGAAATCAATTGAAATTTTAAAACCTGGTAAAAAATTAGGCGACATTGGTCATGAAATACAAACACATGTAGAAAAAGCAGGTTTTAGTGTTGTAAGAGATTTTTGTGGACATGGAATAGGTGATGTATTTCACCAAAGTCCAAATGTATTACATTATGGAAAAAAGAATACAGGACCTGAATTACAACCTGGGATGACATTTACTATAGAGCCAATGATTAATGCTGGTAAATATGAGGTTAAAATTTTAAATGATGGATGGACAGCCGTAACTAAAGATAAAGCCTTATCTGCGCAATTCGAACATACAGTTGGTATAACTGATAATGGATATGAAATTTTTACAGAATCTGTTAAAAACTTAAAGAGGCCTCCTTATAATTAATGATATCTAGATACTCCAGAAAAGAACTCACAAGTATTTGGTCTGAAGAGAATAAGTATAAAATTTGGCTTGATGTAGAGATAGCTGCAGCGCAAGCAATGGAAAAACTTGGTCAAATACCTAGGGGCGTATCATCAATTGTAAGAAAAAAAGCAAGAATTAATGTTAAAAGGATACATCAAATTGAAAGTCAGGTTAAACACGACGTAATTGCTTTTTTAACTTCTGTTACTGAAAAAGCAGGAATAAAAGCAAGATATCTCCATCAAGGCATGACTTCATCTGATGTTTTGGATACTAGTTTTAATATACAATTAGTTCAGTCTGGTAAAATAATTCTTAAAGACTTAGATCAAATTTTAAAAGTTTTAAAA
This sequence comes from uncultured Pelagibacteraceae bacterium, assembly GCA_902583455.1. Lineage (GTDB taxonomy): Bacteria > Pseudomonadota > Alphaproteobacteria > Pelagibacterales > Pelagibacteraceae > Pelagibacter. Next base: position 51,873 of record CACHVY010000004.1, read on the forward strand.
AAACAAGCTAAGAAATACCAATTCACACCTTGTATGGGTAGAAGTCATGGTATTCATGCAGAACCTATTACATTTGGTTTAAAGTTAGCATCTTATTACGCAGAATTTAAAAGAAATAAAAAAAGATTAGAATTAGCAATTGATGAAGTATCTACATGCGCAATATCAGGTGCTGTTGGTACTTTTGCAAATATTAATCCAAGTGTTGAAAAACATGTAGCAAAAAAATTAGGTTTACAAATCGAACCTATTTCAACTCAAGTAATTCCACGAGACAGACATGCGTTTTATTTTTCAGTTTTAGGCATAATAGCAGGATCTATTGAGAGAGTTGCAACCGAAATAAGACATTTACAAAGAACTGAAGTTTATGAATTACAAGAATTTTTTTCAAAGAAACAAAAAGGTTCATCTGCTATGCCACACAAAAAAAATCCAATATTAAGTGAAAATTTAACAGGGCTAGCAAGAATGGTTAGAAGCTCTGTTGTGCCTGCACTTGAAAATATAGCCTTATGGCATGAAAGAGACATTTCACACTCGAGTGTAGAAAGAAATATAGGGCCTGATGCAAATATAACTTTAGATTTTGCATTGGTAAGACTTTCAAACATACTGGACAACATGATTGTTTACCCAAAAAAGATGCTCCAAAATTTAAATATCACGAAGGGCTTAATTTTTTCCCAAGAACTAATGTTAGAACTTACGAAAACTGGTTTATCAAGAGAAAAGTCCTACAGAATGGTTCAAAATTATGCAAAAAAATGCTTTGCTGAAAATTTAGATCTGTTTAATGTTATACAGTCTGACAAATATATAATGAGTAAAATTCCATCTCAAAAACTAAAAACTATTTTCAGTTATTCTAAACATTTTAAAAATGTAAATTTAATTTTTAGAAGAGTGTTTAAATAATGAAAAAAGGTAAAAAACTTTACGAGGGAAAAGCAAAAATAATTTACGCAACTTCTGACAAAAATTACGTAATTCAATATTTTAAGGATGATGCCACTGCTTTCAATAACCAGAAAAGATCTGTGATAGATGGCAAGGGTGTATTAAACAATAGAATATCTGAACATATATTAAAAAATTTATCTCAAATCGGTATTAAAAATCATTTAGTGAAAAGATTAAATATGAGAGAACAATTAATTAAATTTGTAGATATTTTACCAATTGAATTTATCGTTAGAAATATTGCAACAGGCTCTCTTACTAAAAGACTTGGTATAGTTGAGGGGACAGTTTTAAATGACCCATTGATTGAATATTGTTTAAAAAATGATGAGTTGGGAGATCCATTAATTTCAAGAGAACATATTTATGCGTTTAATTGGGCAAAAAAGAATGAAATAGAAAAAATTAATAAACAACTACTTAGAATTAATGATTTTTTAATCGGTTTATTTAGAGGAGTTGGTATCAAGTTAGTAGACTTTAAAGTTGAATTTGGAAAGGTAAGAAACTCAAGTAGAAATGAAATTATTCTAGCGGATGAAATAAGTCCTGATACATGTAGATTATGGGATGCCAAAAGTGAAAAAAAATTAGATAAAGATAGATTCAGAAAAGATCTTGGAAATTTAATTCAAGCTTACAAAGAGGTCGCATCCAGACTTGGGATTTTATATGAAGAATCTAATATAAGAGAAGTAAATTTCAAAAAACCAAAAGCTATAAAATTAAAAAAAAATAAATGAAAATAAAAGTAATCGTCACACCAAAAAATGGTGTTCTAGATCCACAAGGTAAAGCTATACAACAAACATTAAATAGTATGAATTTCATAGATGTTAATGAAGTTAGGCAAGGAAAATACTTTGAAATCGAAACTGATCTAAAAGATGAAAAAGATGCCAAAAAAAATGTTGAAGATATGTGTAAAAAACTCTTAGCAAATCTTGTGATTGAGGATTACAAAATCTTATAAAATGAAGTCATCTGTTATTATATTTCCAGGATCTAATTGTGATAGAGATATGGATGTAGCTCTAAAAAAATTTGGATTTAAAAATAAAATGGTATGGCACAATGATAATGTAATACCGAAATCAGATTTAGTTGTTTTACCAGGCGGTTTTTCATATGGGGATTATTTGCGATGTGGAAGTATTGCGGCAAAGTCAAATATAATAAATTCAGTTATAGAATTTGCTAATAAAGGTGGTCTGGTTATTGGTATTTGTAATGGTTTCCAAATTTTAATAGAAACTGGTCTTGTTACTGGGGCTTTATTAAGAAATAAATATTTAAAATTTATTTGCAAAAATATTTTTGTAAAAGCAAATAAAACACAAAATAAATATTTTAATAAAATTAAAAAAGATATTCTCGAACTACATATAGCTCATAATGATGGTAATTATTTCTGTTCAGAAGATGATTTAAAATCAATGCAAGATAATGATCAAATTGCAGTCAGATATTGTGATAGTAATGGAGAAATATCGGAATATTCTAATCCAAATGGGTCAATTCAAAATATAGCTGGTGTCTTTAATGAAAAGAAAAATATTTTGGGAATGATGCCTCATCCAGAGCGTGTTATTGATAGTTGTTTATCAAGTAATGATGGATCTTATTTTTTTGAAAATCTTTTGAGTAATATGAAATGATTGAAGTAAATGAAAAAATTGCAATAGATCACGGTCTAAAAAAAGATGAATATAAAAAAATATGTGAACTTTTAAAAAGAAATCCAAACCTAACAGAATTGGGAATTTTTTCTGCAATGTGGAATGAACATTGCTCATATAAATCATCAAAAAAACATTTAAAGAAACTTAACACAAAAGGTAAAAAAGTTATTCAAGGTCCTGGAGAAAATGCAGGTGTTATCGATATTGGTGATGATGATGCAATAGTATTTAAAATTGAAAGTCATAATCACCCTTCATTTATTGAACCTTATCAAGGAGCCGCAACAGGTGTTGGGGGAATTCTTAGAGATGTTTTTACAATGGGAGCACGTCCAATAGCTAATTTAAATTCTATTCATTTTGGTTCCCCTTCTAATAAAAAAACAAAAAGTCTTTTAAGAGGAGTGGTTCAAGGAATTGGTGGATACGGTAATTGTATAGGTGTACCAACTATTGCCGGCCAAACAAGTTTTGATGAGTCTTATAATGGTAATATTCTTGTTAACGCAATGACACTCGGTCTAGTTAAAAAAGATAAAATTTTTTACTCCAAGGCGGCTGGACTAAACAAGCCAGTTATTTATGTTGGTTCAAAAACTGGAAGAGATGGAATTCACGGTGCAAGTATGGCTTCAGCAAAATTTGACGATAAAATCGAGGAAAAAAAACCTACAGTTCAAGTAGGTGATCCATTTACAGAAAAATTATTATTAGAAGCATGTCTTGAGCTAATGCGAGATGACTCAATTATTGCAATTCAAGATATGGGTGCAGCTGGCCTTACTTCCTCAAGTGTTGAAATGGCCTCAAAAGGAAAACTTGGTATTGAATTACATTTAGATAAGGTTCCATGTCGAGAGAAAAACATGTCTCCATATGAAATCATGTTATCAGAAAGCCAAGAAAGAATGTTGATAGTGCTTGAAAATGGTAAAGAAAAGAAAGCTAAAGAAATTTTTGATAAATGGAATTTAGATTTTTCTGTAATTGGAAAAACAACAAACTCAAAAAACATTGAGCTGTATTTTGATAAAAATAAAGTTGCAAATATTCCAATTGATTTACTTTCAGAAGAAGCTCCTGAATACGATAGAAAATGGAAGAAAAGTAAATTACCTCAAAAAATTAAATTTACGAAAAAAAATTTTAAAAATCTAAAAATTACTGATGTACTTAAAAAGATATTAGCAAGTCCAAATGTTTGTTCAAAAGAATGGATTTGGGAGCAATATGATCATACTGTGATGGGTGATACTATTCAAAAACCTGGTGGTGATGCTGGGGTAGTAAGAGTTCACGGAAGTGAAAAAGCTATTGCAGCTACTGTAGATTCTTCAGCTTCTTATTGTTATGCACATCCATTAAGTGGTGGTAAACAAATTGTATGCGAAACATGGAGAAATCTAATAAGTGTAGGAGCTGAGCCAATAGCTATAACTAATTGTTTGAATTTTGGAAATCCTGAAAAACCTGAAAATATGGGTGAGTTTGTTGAATGTGTAGAGGGTTTAAATGAAGCAAGCAAATATTTAAACTTTCCCGTCGTATCTGGAAATGTTTCTTTTTATAATGAAACTAAGGACAAGGGTATCAAACCAACACCTACTATCGGTGGAGTAGGATTAATTAAAAAATATAAAGACATGATAACAATGGATTTAAAAGAAACTGGAAATATAATTCTTGTAGTTGGAAAAACTGAAGGTCATTTAGATCAAAGTATTTTTGCAAAAGAAATTTTAAATGAGAAAAAAGGACCACCTCCTGAAATAAATCTTTTTAATGAAAAAAATAATGGGGAAACGGTTTTGAAATTAATTAAAGATAAGTTGATTAGGTCAGCCCATGATGTATCCCTTGGTGGAATAATGACAGGAATTGCAAAGATGTGTATTAAAGGAAAAAAGGGTATAAATTTTTATAAGTATAAAGGACTTATAGATAAATTTGAGTTCTTCTTTTCTGAAGATCAGGGCAGATATATTATTGAAGTTAAAAAGGAAAATGTCGATAAAGTTAAAAAAATACTTGATAAAAATTCAAACCATTATGATCTAATTGGTGAGGTAATTGAGGGCAATATTTCAATAAATGATGAGCCAACTTTATCAGTAGACAAATTAGCAGATTACAATAAAAATTGGTTAAATAAGTATATGGTAAATTAATGGCGATGAATTTAAAAGAAATTGAGAGCATGATTAAAGAGGCACTGCCTGATGCTATAATAGATATTCAAGACTTAGCTGGTGATGGAAACCACTATTCAGCAACAATTACCTCTTCAGCATTTAATGGTAAAAGTAAAATTGAGCAACACAAAATGATTTACAACTCCTTAAAAGGTAAAATGGGAAATGAATTACATGCTCTTGCTTTAAAAACAAAGGAAAAAAATGGACCAACAAACTAAAGAATTAATTGAAAATAATATAAATACAAATGAAGTCTGCTTGTTTATGAAAGGCACTCCTGATGCCCCTCAGTGTGGTTTTTCAATGGCTGTTGCAAATATGTTAAAAATTTTAGAAGTAAATTTTAAAAGTGTAAATGTACTTAGCGATCAAAATATTAGAGAGGGTATAAAAAAGTTTAGTGAATGGCCAACTGTTCCACAATTATATGTTAAAAAAGAATTCATTGGTGGGTGTGATATTGTCAAAGAGATGTTTGAAAATGGAGAGCTTAAAAAGCTTTTTGAAGACAAACAAATTAAATATAAAAGATAATTTTATCTAGAGTAATATCCAATAACTAAGTTGTGTTCCATAACTACTGGATATGGGACTTCTTCAAATATTGGTGTTCAGTTTAAAAAGACTTAAAACTTTTTTGCCACTTCTATTGTTGCGCCATAGTCATCTATTTCGCTAAATAAATTATAGTTTGAACTTAATTTTACATCAAAACCGTTTATATCTTGATTAAAATTAATCCTTGCAGTCTCATTTTCCAGCTCTAAAACAAACTCTTCATTTCTATGAGTAACATATCCAGTTAAAAAATATAAAGTATCACTATGACTATTTTCAGTTTGGAATCTCTCATAAAAAAACATTATTGAAAGACCCGTTTCATTTAATATATCAAAACCAATTTTACCTTTAATACTCTCATCGTCCTCTTGATCAATAGATTTAGTATATTTTGTGTTGGAGTCTGACACATAGTTTAAAGAAACATCGGAACTTGGGCTAAGATCATAGCCAAAGTCTAAAGCCATGGACGGTCTTAAAATAAAATCCTTTTTCAAAATTTCATTACTTACAATAAAACCTCCCGATATACCTAGAGTCTCAACAGTTTGTTTGTCGTACTGAAGGGCGTTAATTCCTTTTTCACTATAATCATCTAAAGTTGTATAGCTAATATCTAGTTTAAAGTTTGGGGATATATCTCTTTTGTCTTTTTTAAAAGTATTTATATAGTGCAAAGACCCAAAAACTTGATTTCCATCTCTATCACCATTTAAAGTATTGTTCCCATCTCTTCTTATATTTTTGAAATCGAGCATACTTAACCCTAAAATTCCTTCTAAATATTTATTTTTTCCAATGTTTATTGTTCTATAAGTTGAAAAACTGTATGCATCAATATCTGTAGATGTGCCCTTATTGCCCACATCTACATCCTCGTCGGTATAAGTAATAGTGTAACCTTGTACGGTTTTTTCATCAGTTTTTTTATCAAATCCTAATGTTATTGCATTTGAAGAAATATCCTTTCTTGATGAATTTTTAGTGCTACCAACTCCTCCAACACTTACACTACCCTCACTCCAAAATAACCAATTTTCGTTTATATTTTTTTGAGGTTTGTTATAATTGATTGATTGAAAAAGTACTTCTGAAAGTTTTTTTAGTTTAGGGTCAACAAAATTTAGGTTAATACTTTGAGGTTTTAAATCTTCTTCCAAGCTATAACCTCTTATCCAATTAAGTCTATTGAAAATTGGGCTGATTACATGCGAAAGTATTTTTTTAGGTGCACTAGTTTGAGCTTCGATCAATCCTACTACATCTTTATTATTTAATGGATTTGATCTTGTGGTTCCAGTTGAAAAATTATAAGTAGTTTTATCAGTACTTGGTATCCCGGCATAATTATTTCTTGAAATATCTATGATTGCAGTTGCATCTATCTGAACGTAATAATCTGAATTTATCTCTAAATCAGATGATGGATTCAAAGTTATTTGAGTATTACTTGTTAAAGTTGCATCAGTTTCCACATTAAAAGTTTGCACAACACTATCGTCACTAGCTTTTTTTAAAGTAATATTTCCACTTCCAATTTTAATAATTTCACTGAAATTTAAGACTATATTTGTGGAACAATCTACATCTGTTTCATTATCACTTGGTGAAGATGAACTTAATGTTGGGGCAGTTCCTGGAAAATCACTATTATCCCAACTAGGGCTATTAATAAGCGTTCCGTCATTGTTATTTATCTCTCCAAATAATGTGGATGATCCTGTTCCATTATTTTCGCCATTTACCTCATCATCCATTGACCAATATTCACTTAAAGATCCTGAGGAGGCATAATCACCATAATTCTCGCCTGCATATAAAGTTTCTCCTCCATTATATAATTGTACTATTTCAGCGTCAGAGAGTGTTGAACTCCATATACCCACCTCGTCTATTTTTCCGTTAAAATGATATTTTACTTTATTGTCAGCATCATTTGGAATATGAGGATATTTGTTAGTTCTACCAGCACCTATGTACAATCTTTGATTTGTGTTTTCAACAATTGGAACTCTGGCATTATTGCCATTTGCTATCATAACACCATCAACATAAAGTTTCATTACGTTCGTAGACTCTTGAAATGTTACGGTCTGCATTTGCCAGGTTCCAATATTTATGTCTGTGGTGGAATTCACTTGTGCCCAGGTATCATCATCAGCTCCATCACCTGCCCAAAAAGACCATTCTTCATCAGCTGCTATATAAACCATGAAGCCACCTCCTTCATCGCCATTAATCGTGTCTGTTCGAGATGTCACTGCTGACTGATAATCACTTGAAGCTCCTGTTTTTACCCAAACATTAACTGAAAAATCACCTGTTGGGTTCATTGACGCGTCAAAAGGAAAGTCTACATAATTTGTTGATCCATCAAAACTCAATGAATAATCAGCTGAAAAAGCATAATTTTGATAACCTAGAAAAGAAACTAAAAATAAAATTGTAAAATTATTTTTATATTTATAAAAATATTTTAAATATATATTTGAAAATAATTTCATTTAATTCAAAATATAAACTAAATATTTAAATTATTAACCAATATTTTATATTAAAAAAAATAATTTTATCTAGAGTAATATTCAATAACTAAGTTAGGTTCCATGACCACTGGATAAGGAACTTCTTCGAATTTTGGCGTTCTAACAAATTTAATTTTTCTATTTTTCTCATCAACTTGTAGATATTCGGGCGTTTCTCTCTCTTTACTTGCTAATGCTATATCAATGATTGCAAGTTGTTTTGATTTATCTCTTATTTCTACAGTGTCTTCATCTCTTAACTGATAACTTGATATATTAACTTTCTTACCATTTACTTTGACGTGACCATGATTAATAAATTGTCTTGATGAAAAAATTGTTGTTGAAAATTTAGCTCTGTAAACAACTGAGTCTAATCTTCTCTCTAATAAACCTATTAAGTTTTCAGCAGTATCACCTTTCTTCATAATAGCTTTTCTATACATATTTCTAAATTGTCTCTCATTTAAGTTTCCGTAATAAGATTTAAGTTTTTGTTTTGCTTGAAGTTGAATACCATAATCTGATGGTTTTGAATTTTTAGTTTGGCCATGTTGTCCAGGAGGATAAGCTCTTTTGTTAAATGGGCTTTTGGGTCTTCCCCAAAGGTTGACCTTCAGCCTTCTATCAACTTTATGTTTAGATTTTAATCTTTTTGTCATTAATTATTGGGTCTTATAAAGATACATAAAATTTTGTCAATCAGCGTTTTTTTCCTAAACTTGCAAATACACTCGATAAAATACGTGTTTCTTTATCGGATAATTCCATTTTGTAAAAAATATTTCTTAAATTTTCAAGCATTATGGGTTTCTTTTCTTTTTGTTTAAAAAAATTTATTTGATTAAGATGTTTAATACAAAGATTTGTCATTGCTAAAATTTCTTTTTTAGACGCTGCTTTAAACTTTTTGGTTTTTTTTTGTTTAAATTTACCTTTAGATAATAGGTTTGAAATATATTGAGCTATAATTATAAGACTATGAGATAAATTTAATGATTTAAAATTTTTATCAGTAGAAATATTTAAAGTATAATTAGTGTAGGTTATTTCATTATTTGATAAGCCAGATGCCTCTGAACCAAACAAAAATCCAACTTTTTTCTTAAAGTTTATTTTTTTTAAATCTTTTAACTCTATATGTTTAATATTCTTGTTTCTAATTCTTGCAGATGTTGCAATCAAAATATCAATCTGACCAATTACATCTTCAAGGTTTTGATATACTTTGCTTTTTTTAATAATATCTTTTGCTCCAACTGATGTAGCTATTATTTTATCATTAGGAAATAAAGGCTTAGGGTCAATTAATATAAGTTTATTGAAACCAAAATTTTTTATACCTCTTGCACACGCACCTATATTTTCTGAAAGTTGAGGCTTATGTAAAATAAACGTAATATTACCTTTAGCCATAAGTTATTTAATTCCGTGATTTCTATTATAACTAGATGTTTTTGAAAAACTTATCCCGTCTAGATATTTTTTATCAACATCCCAAATAGATACTTTTAAAGGATAACATTTTGCAATATCAGATGAATGTTCTGAACCACAATCTCCACCTGGGCATGCAGACAGAACACCTAATAAATTTGTTTCTGCAAAAAACTCTAGATAATCTCCAGGTCTTACTGGGCTAGATTTCATAAAATATTGTTTTGTATCGTTAGTAAAACCAGTTAACATAAAAACATTCAATACATCATGAACTATCTTTTCGGCTTCCTCTAATTTAATGTTTTTTTCTTTTACCAAAGCCCTAGTTAAATTTGAATGGCAACAATAATGATAATCTTTATCTGAAATTAGCTTAGATGTATAAGGATCACATCTTGTGCCTATAACATCATGGACTGAACCACCATCTTTATCATAACCATACCAGTCTAAAGTATCCCATGTTATTGTGGCTAAAGACCTAAGATAAGGAAAACTACTAAACATTTTATCACCTACTGAAATATGGGTCCCATATAAAGCTCTAGTTTTTCCAGAATAAAATTTTTCATCTAAATTTTCAGCATTAAATATATTTAGATCACCAACCTGCGGGCCTTCAACGCTTTCTATCCTAAAAAAATTACCTGATTTAACATTAAATGTTTTGGCATCTCTTGGTGGTACTATAACTTCATCAATTTGTTTAAGGTGTTTTCTCGCTTCATGTAATATTTTAAGATTGTCGTTTATTTTATCATTTGGATAACAAACAACAGGCTTGGCACCTACTCTACTTTTAATATCTGTAGGTTTCTCAGAAAACTTTTTTATTTTCATCTATTTGCTTGCGGGAGCTTTGTCTTTGAACAACTTAAAATCAAGACTATCTATTAAAGCTTTAAAAGATGCATCAATTATGTTTGGTGAGACACCTATAGTAAACCAATTCTTTCCTTGGGAGTCAGTGCTCTCAATCGATACTCTAGTAGTTGCTTCTGTGCCTGTATTTAAAATTCTAACCTTATAATCAACAAGTTTAAGATCTTTTAAATATTTGGAATATTTTTCTAATTTTGTTACATTTTTTCTTATGGCATTATCAAGTGCGTGAACTGGTCCATTGCCTTCACCTTCACAAATAATTTGCTCACCATCAACTTCCAATTTAGCTTTTGCTTTAGAAATAATTTGTTCTTGTTTATTTTTTGATACAGATACATCGTATTCTTTAATAGAAATATATCTTGGTATTTCGCCCATAACTCTTCGAGCTAATAATTCAAAAGATGCATCAGCACCATCATAACTGTAACCTATAAACTCTCTATCTTTTACTTCTTCAAGTAATTTTTTTATTTTTGGATCATTTTCCTCAATCTCAATTCCAATAGTTTTTAGTCTTGATAGTATATTGGATTTGCCTGACTGATCTGAGACAACAATATTTCTATTATTACCTACATCCTCTGGATCTATATGTTCATAAGTTTTAGGATCCTTTTGAACTGCTGACACGTGTAAACCGCCTTTGTGAGAAAATGCTGCAGCTCCAACATAAGGTAAATGTTTGTTTGGTTTTCTATTTAATATCTCATCAAGTAATCTAGAACATTGAGTTATATGTTTTATATTTTTTTCTTTAATGTTTATTTCAAATTTATCTGATAATTCTTTTTTAAGATGAAATGTTGGTATAATTGACATTAAGTTTGCGTTACCACATCTTTCACCTAAACCATTTATTGTTCCTTGAATTTGTCTTGCTCCAGATAATACAGCTGCAATTGAATTTGCTACTGCATTACCTGTATCATTATGCGCGTGTATTCCTAAGTTTTCGCCAGGTATATGTTCTGATACTTCTTTGACTATTTTAGTTACCTCATGAGGAAGTGTTCCTCCATTTGTGTCACAAAGCACAATCCATTTAGCTCCATTGTCATAAGCAGCTTTAACACATGCTAATGCATACTTTGGATTAGTTTTATAACCATCAAAAAAATGTTCAGCATCAAACATAAACTCTTTATTACTTTTAACAAAATGTTTTGTAGTTTCTTTTATGTTTTCTAAGTTTTCTTCGTTTGAAATTCCTAATGCCACATCAACATGGAAGTCCCATGACTTTCCTACTACACAGACTGCATTTGTATTTGAATTAAGTATTGCAGACAATCCAGGATCATTTTCAGCGCTCCTACCTGCTTTCTTGGTCATTCCAAATGCTGTGAAAGTAGAATTTTTAAGATTTAAACCTTTTTGGAAAAATTCAGTATCAGATGGATTAGCACCTGGCCAGCCACCCTCAATATAATCAACGCCTAAATTATCTAATGCATGAGCTATTTTTGTTTTCTCATCAATAGAAAAATGGACGCCTTGAGTTTGTGCACCATCTCTTAATGTCGTATCAAATATATAAAGTCTTTCTTTACTCATCTTAATTTCCAAGTTGTTTTATCATCTTTATCTTCAATTAAAACACCTTTGTCTAAAAGTTCATTTCTTATTTTATCAGCTAATTCGTAATTTTTATTATCTCTTGCTACATTCCTTTCTTCAATTTTTTGTAAAATTTCTTTTTCTGAAATATTTAAATTACTTTTTTTAAACTCAAGCCACTTTGACTTAGGCTCAATAAGAAGACCTATAAAATTGCAGGCTGTTGTAAATATTTCTTTATCTTTGTCAGAGCCTTTTGATGCCTTATCATAAAGTTTGTGAATATTGCTTATGTATCCAGGTGTATTTAAATCATCGTATAGAGGACTTAAGTCTTTTTCATCTATTAATACTTTTCCTTTTGGTGCTTTATAACACTCGTACCACTTATCTAAAATTTTTTGAGATTGTGAAAGTAAATCATCACTCCAATCTAGTGATTGTTTGTAATGAGTTGTAATCAAAGCTAACCTTAAAACTTGTCCATTATATTTAGAGTGAAAGTCTTTTATTTTAAAAACGTTACCTTGCGATTTTGCCATTTTTTCATTTGAAATTGTAATGAAGCCATTGTGTAACCAGTAATTTGAAAATGATTTATTTCCGTTAGCACACCTTGATTGAGCAATTTCATTTTCATGGTGGGGAAAAATTAAATCTCTTCCACCGCCATGTATGTCAAAAGTATCACCTAAAAATTTTTTTGACATTGCCGAACACTCTAAGTGCCAGCCAGGTCTCCCTCTTCCCCAAGGAGAATCCCAACCTGGTTCATCATCATTAGATGGCTTCCATAAAACAAAATCCTCTGGTTTTTTTTTATTTTTAGAAACTTCAACTCTGGCACCCGCTAATAACTCATCAATATTTTTATTTGATAATTTACCGTAATCCTTAAATGTCGAAACATCAAAATAAACATTAGAATTATTTTCATATGCATTTCCTTTTTTTAAAAGAATATTTATCATATCAATCATTAATGAAATATTTTCAGTTGCCTTCGGCTCAAAAGAGGGTTTTTCACATTTAAGATATTCACAATCCTTATTGAAACTTTTAGTAATGTTTTCAGAAAGTTTATTTATTGATATTTTTTTTTGTTTTGAACTTTCTATAATTTTATCATCGATATCTGTAATATTTCTTACGTAAGTAACTGATGATTTGCCATACTTACATTTTAAAACTTTAAACAAGATATCAAAAATTACTAGCGGTCTTGCGTTTCCAATGTGTGGATCATCATATACAGTTGGTCCACATACATACATTCCAATTTTTTTCTCATTAATTGGTTTAAATATTTCTTTTTTTCCAGCAAGTGTGTTGCTTAAATATATATCTTTGTTCATTGTATAAGGAATATACTTTTAATTTAGATTTGTGAATCTAATTGATTAATTAGGAATTTTGCATACTGGAATTGGCTCCATTTTATGCAAATTTGTTTTTCTTATTTGAATGTATTTATCTCTATTTTTTGAATTTTCGTTGACCATGGCCTCCTCTATCTCTTTATAAGATAACCCAAGTTGACCCTCATCTGTTCTACCATCATCCCATAATCCATCGGTTGGTGCAGCATTAATTATATCATCAAGAATTTTAAGTTCTCTGCCAAGTTCCCAAACTTCTGTCTTATTGCAGTCAGCTATTGGCGAAATATCAACACCACCATCACCATACTTGGTATAAAAACCTACACCAAAATCCTCAACTTTGTTTCCTGTCCCAACAACAATTCCATTATTTGCGGCAGCAACTTGATAGAGTGTCGTCATTCTTAATCTAGCTCGAGAGTTAGCCATTCCGTGCATACTATCAAATTTACCTAAAGTATTTTCAAAAGTTTTAAACAAACTATCTAACTCTAAAGTATGTCCCTGAACATTTTTGAAATTTTTTTTTAACCACTCTTGATGTCTTAAACTTAAATCATGTTGAGTATCTTTTTGCTTAATTGGCATAGATAAAACTATTGTTTTTAACCCTGTCATTGCACTTAATGTGCTTGATACAGATGAGTCTATACCTCCAGAAATACCAATTACCAAAGACTCAGCCTTCTTAGGCATTGAATTTACGTAATTTAATATCCAATCTTTAATAAAAATCGCTTTTTTAGATGCGTCCATGATTTAAATATAGTGTAAAAATTAAATTTTTAAATGACTAAGATGCCGCTTTAATTGCATTTCTTGCATAATTGGAATTCTTTTTAATCTCATCAGAAATTAAAAAAGCTAATTCCAAAGCTTGGTCTGCATTTAATCTTGGGTCACAATGAGTATGATATCTGCTTGATAAATCTTGATCGGATATATTTTTAGCACCACCGGTACATTCTGTCACATTTTGACCAGTCATTTCTATATGAAGTCCACCAGCATAAGATCCTTCACTTTGATGAACCTCAAAAACATTTTTTACCTCTTTAACAACATTATTAAATGGTCTTGTTTTAAAACCTGTCGTTGAGACTAAAGTATTTCCATGCATTGGATCACATGACCAAACAACATTTAATCCCTCTTTTTTAATTCCTCTGATAAGTTTTGGTAAAAATTTTTCAACTTTATCATGTCCGAATCTAGAAATTAAAGTGATTTTTCCTTTTTCATTTTTAGGATTAATAACTTCACATATTTTAGCAATTTCGTCTGCTTTTGAAGTTGGTCCACATTTAATACCGATTGGGTTTTCAATTCCCCTGCAGAATTCAACATGACCACCATCTAATTGTCTAGTTCTATCTCCAATCCAAACAAAGTGAGCTGAAGTATTGTGGTATTCGCCAGTTGTCGAATCTGTTCTTGTCATACTTTCTTCAAAAGGTAAATGAAGAGCTTCATGTGAAGTCCAGAAATTAACAGTGTATAGTCTTCTATTAAATTCTGGTGTTATTCCACAAGCAGCCATAAATCCAAGAGCATCTGCAATTTTGTCTTCTAATTCTTTAAATTTTTTAGCTTGAGGACTATTTTTAATATAACCTAAATTCCATAAGTGGACTTTTTTTAAATCTGCAAAACCTCCGTGTGAAAAAGCTCTTAGTAAATTTAACGTTGCTGCAGATTGTGAATAAGCTCTGAACAATCTCTTAGGATCTGGTCTCCTAGCTTTTTCATTAAATTCTATCGAATTTATGTTGTCTCCTAAATAGCTAGGCAATTCTTTTCCACCTTGTTTTTCAGTTGGTGCGCTTCTTGGTTTAGAGAATTGACCTGCAATTCTACCAAGCTTAACAACTGGCAAAGATGCTGAATATGTTAAAACAAGTGACATTTGTAAAATAACTTTAAATGTATCTCTGATGTTATCAGGATGAAATTCAGCAAAACTTTCTGCACAGTCTCCTCCTTGAAGTAAAAAAGCTTTACCATCTACAACTTCAGCAAGTTGATCTTTTAGATGTCTGGTCTCTCCAGCAAAAACTAATGGTGGAGATGACTTTAGTTTATTTAACACCATGTTTAGCTCCCTCTCATCATCATACGATGGGATGTGCTTAACTGGATATTTTCTCCAAGAATTAACTTTCCAATTTTTCATATTTCAACCTTAAGATGAATATATATATAAATTATTTCAAATTAGAATAGATAATATGAAAAAAATTACTCTACAGTTACTGATTTTGCTAGATTTCTAGGTTTGTCAATATCGTAACCTTTTTTTAAAGCAGTATAGTAAGCTAATTTTTGAAGTGGAATTGTCATTAAAAAGGGCAACAAATCATCATCAGTATTCTCAACTTCGATTTTTTGCCAAATATTTTCTGAGAATATCTCGTCAGTGCTTTTGTTTGTTATTAGTAAAACTTTCGCGCCTCTTGCTATAACCTCTTGCATATTGGACATTGTTTTTTTGTAGTATTCATCTCTTGGAGCAATTACTACAACTGGCATACCATCTTCAATTAATGCCAAAGGACCATGTTTCATTTCACCAGCTGGATAACCTTCTGCATGAATATAAGATAATTCTTTTAATTTAAGTGCACCTTCAAGCGCAATTGGATATGAGTAACCTCTACCTAAAAACATAGAACCTTTTATATTTGTAAAACTATTTGATATAGTTTGAATATCATTTTCAGATTCTAGAGAAAGTTCTATATTTTTTGATAAATTTAATAAGCTTTTGATTTTTGAAATATAATCTTTTTTCTTAATATCATCATTAAGTTTACTCATTTTAAGACATAATAAATAAAGAACTAACATTTGTCCTAAAAAGGCTTTGGTTGAGGCAACGCCAATTTCTGGACCACAATGTATCGGTAAAACAAATTTTGAGTCCCTTGCAATTGAGCTTTCTACTACATTTACAACAGAACATGTTTTCATATTGTTTTTATTACATAAATCTAAAGCTGCATAAGTATCAGCTGTTTCTCCAGATTGAGAAACAAAGACGTACAAAGTCTCTTTTTTAAATCTATTTTTTCTGTAACGAAATTCTGATGCAATATCTATATGAACATCAAAAGAAGTAAGTTGTTCAAACCAATATTTTGCAATCAAACAAGAATGATAAGCAGTTCCACAACCTACTAATGTAATTGATGATATATCTTTTGTTTTCCATGGAAAATTAAAAATACTTATTTCATTATTTTTTTTATCGACATATTCATTTATACAATTTTTTATAGTTAGTGGTTGTTCGTCAATCTCTTTAGCCATAAAGTGTTTGTAATCACCTTTATCATAATTTTGTTCATCAGTTGTTAAAGAAAGTATTTTTTTATTTATTTTTTTTCCTTGTTCATTAAAGAAGCTTACCTCTGTTTTTTTGATAATACAAAATTCACCATCATCTAAGTAAGTTATTTTATTAGTCATAGATTTTAATGCATAAGAATCTGAGCCTAGGTAATTTTCACCTGGACCATAACCAACCGCTAAGGGTGAGCCTCTTCTTGCACCAACGATTAAGTCTGGTTCATCTTTAAAAATTATTCCTAATGCAAAACTACCATGAAGTTTTTTTAAAACTTTTGTTAATGTGTCTATTAAATTATTTTTTTTTAAATATTCTGTAATTAAATGTACAATCACCTCTGTATCTGTTTGAGATTTAAATCTATGTCCCTTTTTAACTAAAAATTTTTTTAATAAAGTCGAGTTTTCTATAATGCCGTTATGAACCACTGAAACATTGTCTGATGAGTGAGGATGAGCATTTAAAGTGCTAGGAATTCCATGAGTAGCCCATCTAACATGACCTATTCCTAAATTTCCTAACAATTTATTTTTAATAATATTTTTTTCGAGATTGTCTACTCTGCCCTCACACTTTACTTCTTGAATATATCCGCTATTTAATGTTGCAATACCAGCTGAATCATATCCTCTATACTCTAATTTTCTAAGTGAGTTTAAAATAGTTGATGTGACTTCTTTATTACTATTAATTCCTATAATACCGCACATAGTTTATTTTTTTCTTTTATACTTAGACTGTAATTGAATTGATCTGGTTAAAGCCAAATTTCCGTCTTTAACATTTTGTGTAATTACAGATCCTGCACCAATTGTAGAATTTCGTCCTATTTTCACCGGCGCAACTAAAGATGAATTTGAACCAACAAAAGAATTATCACCGATTACAGTTTTATTTTTTTTAACTCCATCGTAATTACAAGTAATTGTTCCGGCTCCAATATTTGCAGATGAACCAATAATTGAATCACCAATATAACTTAAATGACTAACTTTTGAATTTTTCTTAATTTTACTTTTTTTAACTTCTACAAAATTTCCTACTTTTGAATTCTTTTCTAAAATTGTTCCAGGCCTCAACCTACAAAATGGACCAACAGAAACGTTTTCTTTAATTACAACTCCTTCAATATGAGAAAAAGATAATATTTTTACGTTATTATTGATCTTTACTTTTGATCCAATTACAACGAAAGGCTCAATCGTCACATTTTTTCCAATTTTAGTATCTTTAGAAAAATAAACTGTATTTGGGTCTATCATTTTAACACCCTGTTTAATAAATTTATTTCTAATTTTTTTTTGTAAATTTATTTGTTTCATTGATTTTTTCTTATAGATAAGTATCTATGTTAATTAATTCACAAATTATTTCTTAATAATACTTTTAGAATGAGTCAAAATTATACAGTTTTGTTAGATTTAGATGGCACTTTAGTTGATACAGCCCCAGACCTTATGATGGCACATAACCACGTAATGAAAAAGTTTGGATATGAGTCAAAAACTACTGAAGAAATAAGAAATTTAGTTGGTAAAGGTGCCAGTGTGCTTATTGGAAGATCAATTTGGGGTAGTGCTAAAAAAGAATTTAGCAAAATAACTAATCAAAAAATTAAAGATGAGATGGTCAAAGAATTTATTGACTATTATGGAAAAAATATAGTGGTTGAAAGTAAACTATTAAACGGTGTTTTGGATTTTTTAAAATGGAGTAAAAAAAATAATATTTCGTTAGCTGTTTGTACAAATAAACAAGAACATCTGGCTATAGATCTCTTAAAAAAAATTAATGTTTACGATTATTTTGACTATGTTGCAGGGAGTAATACTTTTGATTACTGTAAGCCAGATCCAAGGCACGTAACAAATATAATCGATATATTGCAAGGAAATATTAAAAAATCATTAATGATAGGAGATAGTGAAGTTGATAGTATGGCAGCAAGCTCTGCTGATATTCCTTTTATTTTGGTTGAAGATGGTTACACTGATAAAGATATAAACCAAATACCTCATAAACACTTAATTAAAGATTTTGTTGGTATTGAGAAAATTGTTTCGAATTATTTAAATGATAATACATAAATTAAAAGTTTATCCATCTAAAGTTAAGCTCTCTAAAAAAAAACAATTAGCATGGAAATTAGCTGAGTTAGCTAGCGATAATGCAAAACTTAATAAGGATTCTGTTGAAATGGTGATTAACAGAATAATAGACAATGCATCAGTAGCTATTGCCTCTTTGAATAGAAAGGCAGTTATTACTTCAAGAGAAATGGCTATCAAACATCCAAGAAAAAATGGTGCTACTATATTCGGAATAAATTCCAATCAAAGATTTGATTGTGAATGGGCGGCATGGTCAAATGGAACTGCTGTAAGAGAATTAGATTTTCATGATACTTTTCTGGCTGCAGATTATAGTCACCCAGGTGATAATATACCTGCCTTGATCGCAGTCGCACAGCAAAAGAAAATTTCAGGTTTAAATTTAATAAAGGGTATTATTACAGCATATGAAGTACAAGTTAATCTTGTTAAAGGGATATGTTTACATAAACATAAAGTAGATCACATTGCTCATTTAGGTCCAAGTGTTGCAGCTGGTCTAGGTACACTGCTTGGTTTAAAAACAGAAACTATTTACCAGGCGATACAGCAGGCTTTGCATACAACTATATCAACTCGACAATCTAGAAAAGGCGAAATTTCAAGTTGGAAAGCTTTCGCCCCTGCCCACGCAGGTAAACTCGGCATTGAAGCTGTAGATAGAGCTATGAGAGGAGAAGGAGCTCCAAGTCCAATATATGAAGGTGAAGATAGTGTTGTTGCAAGAATTTTAGATGGAAAAAAAGCTGTATATAAAATTCCTTTACCAAAAAAAAAGGAAGAAAAGAAAGCAATTTTAGAAACTTATACTAAAGAATATTCCGCAGAGTATCAGGCACAGGCATTGATTGATCTTGCAAAAAAACTAAACCGAAGAATTAAAAATCTTAATGATGTTAAAAAAATAGACATACACACAAGTCATCATACTCATAATGTTATAGGAACTGGGGCTAATGACCCTCAAAAGATGGATCCAAATGCAAGCAGAGAAACTTTGGATCATTCTATAATGTATATTTTCGCTGTCGCCTTAGAGGACGCCAATTGGCATCATGTAAAATCTTACAGTAAATCACGAGCTAGAAGAAAAAGTACTCTAAAAATATGGAGATCTATAAAAACTCATGAAGATAAGAAATGGACTAATCGATACCATGATCCTAACCCAAAAAATAAGGCATTTGGTGCGAAAGTTATTGTTACGTTAAAAAATAATAAAAAAATAATAGAGGAGCAAGGTGTAGCTGATGCTCATCCTTACGGATCTAGGCCATTTAAAAGATCAAACTATATTAATAAATTTCTAACTTTAACTAAAGGAGTAATTACTAAAAAAGAATCTGATAGATTTTTAAAAGATGTTCAAAATTTAAAAAAATTAAAATCTAATCAATTAAATAAATTAAACATTGTAATTAATAAAAAAGATATTAAAAAAAATAACAAACTAGGTATTTTTTAATGCACTTTGTTAAAAAAAAAATTAAGGAAAAAAGAAAAGATTTTGTTAAAAAATTGAAAAGTGGAAAAATATTGAGAGTTCCTGGAGCGTATAATCCCTTAACGGCGAAAGTAATTGAGGAAATAGGTTATGATGCTGTTTATGTATCTGGTGGAGTGATGTCTAACGACCTTGGGTATCCTGATATTGGATTAACCACATTAGAGGATGTTAGTAATAGGTCAAAACAAATCGCAAGAATTACAAACTTACCTACAATTGTTGACATTGATACAGGTTTTAAATCGTGTAAAAAAACTATAAATACTTTTGAAAAATTTGGGGTAGCGGCTGTTCATATTGAAGATCAAGTAGAGAGAAAAAGATGTGGTCATCTTGATAATAAAGAACTTATTTCTACAAAAAAAATGGTAAATAAAATTAAAGAATGCGTTAAAGCAAAAAAAGATAAGAATTTTAAAATTATCGCAAGATCAGATGCAAAAGGTGTTGAGGGTATAGATAAAATGATTGAAAGATGTAAAGCGTATATTGATGCTGGAGCAGAAATAATATTTCCTGAGGCATTAAAAGATAAAAAAGAATTTGAAAAAGTTAGAAAAAGTCTCAATTCATATTTACTTGCCAATATGACTGAGTTTGGAAAATCAGACTTAATAAACTATAAAGAATTAGAAAATTTAGGCTATAACATCGTGATTTATCCAGTTACTACACAAAGACTAGCCATGAAAAGTGTCGAAGAAGGTCTAAAGGTCATTTTTAAGGATGGACATCAAAAAAACATTATTGATAAAATGCAAACTAGAAGTAGATTGTACGATTTAGTCGATTATAAAAAATATAATTCACTAGATAAAAAAATTTATAATTTTAATACAGACGGACATAAATAATGACAGAAGATATTAAAAAAGGTCTATTAGGAATTGTTGTTGATGAAACAGAAGTTTCTAAAGTAATGCCAGAAATTAATTCTCTTACTTACCGAGGTTATGCTGCACAAGATTTATGCGCAAAATGTAAATTTGAGGAAGTTGCATATTTAATTCTAAATGGTGAACTGCCAGATAATAAACAGTTAAAAAACTTTGAAAAAATCGAGAGAAAAGAGAGAAAATTATCTAAATCTCTTCTCGATAGTATTAAAAATTTTCCAAAAAAATCTCATCCTATGGATGTAGCAAGAACAGCAGTAAGCATTATGGGTCTTGAGGATAAAGAAACTAAAGATAATTCACCTAAAGCAAATATGAGAAAAGTCATGAGAATTTTTGCAAAGACACCAACTGCTTTAGCAGCGTTTTATAGACTTAGAAAAGGTAAAAAAATAATAAGTCCTAAAAGCAATCTATCATTTTCAGAAAATTTCTTTTACATGTGTTTTGGAAAAGTTCCAAACAAAGAGATAGTAAAAGCTTTTGATGTATCTTTAATTTTATATGCTGAGCATAGTTTCAACGTGTCAACTTTTACTGCTAGAACAATCACAAGTAGTTTGTCAGATATACATGGGGCAATTACTGGCGCTATAGCAAGTTTAAAGGGGCCATTACATGGAGGTGCAAATGAAGAAGTCATGCACATGATGAATAAAATTAAGAAACCAGAAAATGCCCTTAAATGGATCAATAATGCTTTAGATAAAAAAGCTGTAGTTATGGGTTTTGGTCATAGAGTTTATAAGAGTGGAGACTCTAGGGTGCCAACGATGAGGGAGTATTTCGCAAAAGTTGCAAAAGTTAAAAAAGACAAAAAATTTGAAAAAATATATGACATTGTAGAAAAAGTTATGATTGAGAGAAAAAATATCTATCCAAATGTAGACTACCCAACAGGACCTACTTATCATTTAATGGGCTTCGATACAGATTTTTTCACACCTATTTTTGTGATATCTAGAATTACAGGTTGGTCAGCACATATTCTTGAACAACATGCTGCGAACAAGTTAATAAGACCACTTGCAAGCTATAAAGGTAGCTCCTATCGTAAAGTTGTACCGTTAAACCAACGATGATAATTATTGTAAGTTAAATTGAGCAAATCTCTCATGCACAATTTCAAAATTAACATTTTGTTCTTTTGAAAAATCTTTTATTGCTTCTCTCACACCCAAAGCCTGACTCAGATTCCAATCATCACATAGAATAGTTCCATTTTTATTAATTATTTTAAAGCTTTGCACTAGATCATTTTTTACTGTTTTGTAATCATGTCCACCATCAATAAAAATAAAATCTATATTTTTTAAATTAATATTGTGTAATATTTGATTAGTATCTCCCTGAATAATTTTTATATTTTTTTTAAACTTTGACAAAAGATCTTCGACAGCAGCCAAACTGTATGGATTTTGTTTTTTTATATATCTGAAATATAAAGTTTTTAATGGATTATTAAAAGTTTTTGAAGGTACTATTTCTTTATCGTAAACATTACTGTTATCGAAAATATCTATACCAATATAATTAAAATTATCTCCATGGTTTTTAAACATTAATTCGCATACATTCCTCGCTGTCACACCGTGAAAAATTCCTATCTCGAGGAAAGTTCTGGGATTCTTTTTCTGGATAATATCCAAAAAAAGATCCCCAATATTTTTTTGTTTTAGGCTAGTTTTTCTAAAATATTTTTTATATTTCAAATTAAGAAAAAGCTTCTACCCAACTTCCTTGTGTTGAGGCTTTTGAATACTCTGTGGCTCTTCCTTCAAAAAAGTTCATATGTTCAACTGCGTTTAACATGGTATCTAACCAAGTTAACGGGTTTTTCTCCACATCATAAATTGGTTCTAAACCTAATTGAACCAATCTTCTATTTCCAATGAATCTAATGTAATCTTTAACCTCTTGAGCTGTTAATCCTTCCATTGGACCCATTTCAAAAGCTAAATCAATAAATGCATCCTCGTGCTCAACAATTGTTCTACAAGCATCATAAATTTCTTTTTTAAGTTTTGGTGTCCAGATTTCTGGGTTTTCTTTGATGAACTCTTTAAATATTCTTATCATTGAATTACAGTGGAGAGTTTCGTCTCTAACTGACCAAGTTACAATC
The DNA here is from genome assembly GCA_902583455.1 of uncultured Pelagibacteraceae bacterium. GTDB lineage: Bacteria > Pseudomonadota > Alphaproteobacteria > Pelagibacterales > Pelagibacteraceae > Pelagibacter. The sequence goes on from CACHVY010000004.1 coordinate 75,054, forward strand.
TGACCCATGCCTTTAAGTTTATTGTGTCTTGGAAAGTTTAATAAAATTGCAAAACTAGCAAATAGTTGGAGGCCCTCAGTAAAAGCACTAAAGACTGCTACTGTTTTAGCTATATCTTCTTTTGAATTAACATTAAAACCTTGCATGTAATCATATTTATCTTTCATTTCTTTATATTTCATGAAAGCTGAATACTCAGATTCTGGCATACCAATTGTATCAAGTAGATGTGAGTACGCTGCAACATGAACTGTTTCCATGGAAGCAAATGCAGTCATCATCATTAAAACTTCAGTCGGTTTAAAAACTGTAGTGTAATGTCTAAGATAACAATTGTTAACCTCAACATCTGCTTGCGTAAAAAATCTAAAAATCTGCGTAACTAAATTTTTTTCAGGTTGCGATAGATTTTTTTGCCAATCTCTGACATCATCTCCTAGTGGTACCTCTTCTGGTAACCAGTGAATTCTTTGTTGAGTTAACCATGCATCATAACACCATGGATATCTAAATGGCTTATAAACAGGGTTTTCAACTAATAATCCCATTTTTTTTGGTTGAATAATTTTTCCGCTTTCTTCTTTTTTTACTACTGACATGATAAACACTCCTCGTATTTGTTTTCTTCTGATTGTTGTTGGTTTTTAGATTTATAAACATTTGCTGTAATGTCAGTTGATTTTGCATCATTAACATTTTCAGCCCTTTGTATTGATTTAGACCTGCAATAATAAAGACTTTTAAGACCCTTTTTCCATGCCTGGAAGTGAATTTGATGTAAGTCTTTTTTATGAACATCAGCAGGTAAAAATAAGTTAATAGATTGAGCTTGAGATATATGTGGAGTTCTATCCGCACTTAGATCAACAAGCCATCTTTGATCTAATTCGAAAGCTGTTTTAAATACGTCTTTCTCTTCTTTAGTTAAAAAATCAAGATGTGAAACTGAACCTTGATTTGTAGTAATGCTTGACCAAACTTCGTCATTATCCTTGCCATGTTTCTCTAATATCTTTTTTAAGTATTTATTTCTTACGTTAAAAGATCCAGATAGAGTTTTATGAGTGTAACTATTTGCTGCTATCGGTTCAACGCCCGGGGATGTTCCTCCGCATATAATTGATATAGATGCAGTTGGGGCAATTGCTGTTTTATTTGAAAACCTTTCTTTAAAACCGTATTCTTCAGCATCTGGACAAGAACCTCTTTCCTCAGCTAAATCTTTTGAAGATTTATCAACTTTATTTTGTATATTTTCAAATATTTTTTTGTTCCAAACTTTACTCATCACAGATTCTAATGGGATCATCTTTTTTTGAAAATATGAATGAAGACCCATTACACCAAGTCCAACACTTCTCTCTTTTGTTGCAGAGTAAACTGCGTCACTGAATTCCTCTGGAGCGTTTTTAATAAAGTCAGTCAAAACATTGTCTAAAAATCTCATTACATCATCTACAAATTTTTCGTCGTCTTTCCACTCATCGTATTTTTCGACATTTAAAGATGACAAACAACAAACTGCTGTTCGGTCTCTGCCTTCCTTATCTATTCCAGTTGGCAAAGTTATTTCACTACATAAATTAGATGTTTTAACAGTTAATCCAGCTAATTTGTGATGCTGAGGTATTTGTCTATTCACAGTATCGATATAAATAATGTATGGTTCGCCAGTTTCTATTCTTGCAGTCAACAACCTTATCCATAAGTTTCTAGCAGATACAGTTTGTTGAACCGCTCCATCTTTTGGACTTTTCAACGCCCATTGCTCATCAAGTTCTACAGCTCTCATAAATGCATCTGATACAAGCACACCGTGGTGCAAATTAAGAGATTTTCTATTTGGGTCTCCACCAGTCGGTCTTCTCATCTCAATAAATTCTTCAATCTCAGGATGATCGATTGGTAAATAACATGCAGCAGAACCTCTTCTTAATGACCCTTGACTTATTGCCATTGTAAGAGAATCCATAACTTTTATGAAAGGAATTATTCCAGAAGTTTTGCCAACTCTTCCAATTTTCTCTCCTATTGATCTTAAATTACCCCAATAACTTCCGATACCGCCACCTCTTGCTGCTAACCAAACATTTTCACTCCAAAGCCCCAAGATACCTTGCAAGCTATCGTTTGCTTCATTTAAAAAACAAGATATTGGCAAACCTCTTGTTGTTCCGCCATTTGATAAAACCGGTGTTGCTGGCATAAACCATAAATTACTTATATAATTATACAACCTCTGAGCATGCAAGTTGTCATCAGCATAATGACTTGCAACCCTTGCAAATAAATCTTGAAAAGACTCGTTTTCTCCTAAGTATCTATCGTTTAAAGTAGCTCTTCCAAAATCTGTTAAATTGTTATCTCTAGTTCTGTCAATTTTTATTGTGATTCCTTTGGAGTTCTGAAATAGCTCTGTATTATCATTCAAAGAGAAAAGGTCTGGGCCTTTATGTTTATCCTTTATTTCTATTCCTGGTTTAAAATCAGAGACAGCTTTCTTAATAGCCTGAGACAAAACTTTGTTCATTTAACTCCCTTTAATAGTACTTTTTAGTAAAAACAACTATATGTTGTGTATAAGATTTTTAAATACACTATATAAATTAAAAATCAATAGAACATTTATAGAACAAACAAAAAAAAAATTCAACTAATAAATTACAATTGTTAACAATTTAAAGTAAGCCTTACCATAATATTGAGGCAATTTACCTAGAATTTAAAATAATTAATGAAAATCTTTGACTGTACCACCTTCTATTCAGAACACTTAATGATGGATATTCGATTCCATGTGTTGAATGATTTTGTAGAAAAATTCATTGTTTGCGAATCTACATATTCGCATAGCGGAAAAAAGAAAAAATTAAATTTTAATATTAATAATTATCAAAAATTTAAAGATAAAATTTCATATATTGTAATTGATGAAGAACCGCCAAATATTATTGGTGACAAAAATGGTTTCGCAAAACCCTTTGAGAAAAGAAGTGATAGTTTGAAAAGGATAGAACTGTCCTATGATTATATGATTAAAGCATTATCTGATGTTAACGAGAATGATCTAATTATATTAAGCGACAACGATGAAATTCCCAACTTAAACTCAAAACAATTTAAAAACTCAAAAAGAGATATATTAATTTTCAAACAATTATTCTTTTATTATAAATTTAATCTTCAATATGACTTGATTCCTTGGTTTGGATCTAAAGCAGCTAAGAAAAAAAAACTGGTTTCAATGTCATGGCTTAGAAATTTAAAAAATAAACAATATCCTTTTTGGAGGTTGGACACTTTGTTTTCCAATAATAGATACATAAATCTTGAGATCATAAATGATGGTGGTTGGCATTTTACAAACCTTATGACAGCAGAGAAGATGTATGAAAAATATTCTAATTTCGGTCATCATGATGAATTTCAATTAAGTGGTTTGACAGTAGAAGACTTGCAAAAAAAAATTGATAAGAAAGAAATGTTTTTTAATCATTTTGTTGATAAAAAACAATATAAAGAAAGATGGAATTTTGATTACAAATTAAAAAAGATAAGTGATGACAAGCTACCTGAATATTTACAATCTAGTGAAATACGCTCTAAATTTAAACAATGGTTTGATTAATTAAAATGATTAAGTGGGGAATAATTGGTCTTGGTAATATGGGTCAAAAGTTTGCAAGCGCAATTGCAGAAACAAATAATTCAAACCTAGTTGGTGTCGCAAGTAAAGATAAAAATAAAATAAAATTTTTTAAAAGTAAATATAATTTTAAGGATTTAATTACCTACAATAATTATGATGAAATTATAAAAGACAAAAATATAACTGCTATCTATATAGCTACTCTTAACAATACACATTTTGAATTAATAAAAAAGTGTTCTGAAAATAATAAAAATATTTTATGTGAAAAACCATTCGCATTAAATTATGATGAAGGTAGAGAAGTTTTTGATTATATAATAAAAAATAATATAATTTTTTATGAAGGATTTGCATATAGGTCTCATCCACAAACTAAGATAATCCAAGATATAGTTGAAAATAATGAATTAGGAGAAATTAAAAATATTCAATCAAGTTTTGGTTTTAAAATTAATAAAATCAAACCAGACTCTAGACTTTTTGACAAAAAATTGGGCGGTGGCGCAATATTAGATGTAGGCTGTTATCCTTTAAGTATTTTAAATTTATTTTATAAAGACCCAGATAGCTATAAATTTTTAAATGCTAAAGGCAACTTAACTCACACTAATGTTGATGACTTCGCAGAAGCAAATATTGAAATTAATAAAAAGATCAAATGTCAAATTAAAGTAAGTTTTAAAGAAAATTATCAAAATAAGACAATTATAGAGGGACAAAAAGGTAAATTAATTATCAACAGTCCATGGTTACCTGAAAAACAAACCAACTTAGAAATATCGCAAGGAAGCTCTTACTATAAAAAGATAGTAAACTCTGATCTATCTTTGTATGCAAATCAAATTGAAAAAGTTTCTGATAATTTTGAAAAAAACAAGAAAGATGATAAATTTTTAGTAAATATCCAAAATTCTTTAGCTATAATGAAAAACATGACAATTTGGTCAAAATTAATAAATAATTAAACTATGTCTGACAATATCTTAATAGATGAATTCGGTTTTCGTGAATATGATGCAAGATGGTTGTTCCCGGATAGTATAAATGAGCTTGGAATTGAGTCTGTTGGTAAAGGTTTTGGTACTCAAGTAATTAATAATATAAAAAATCCAACTGTAATAGTTGGACATGATTACAGATCATATAGTGAAAATGTTAAAAAAAACTTTGTAAAAGGTTTGTTGTCTACTGGATGTAATGTCAAAGATATTGGACTATGTTTATCGCCTACAGTTTATTTGTCACAGTTCAAGCTAAATTCTGATGCAGTTGCTATGATAACTGCTAGTCATAATGAAAATGGTTGGACAGGTATCAAGATGGGAATTGAAAAAGGTCTTACACACTGCAAAGATGAAATGTCAGAACTTAAAAATATTGTATTAAATCAAAAATTTACAAAAGGAGAGGGAAAGTTTGAAGAAGTTAAGGAATTTAATAAAGTATACATTGAAGAACTTTCTAAAACAAAATTAAAAAAAAAATTAAAAGTTGTTGCTGCTTGCGGTAATGGAACAGCTGGTATATTTGCTCCTGAAATTTTAAGAGGTATTGGATGTGAGGTAATAGAATTAGACTGTGATTTAGATTACACTTTTCCAAGATACAACCCGAATCCAGAAGATATGGAAATGCTTCATGAAATTGCAAAATGTGTAAAACAAAATAATGCAGATGTGGGTTTTGGTTTTGATGGCGATGGAGACAGAGTTGGAGTTATAGATAATAGTGGTAACGAAATTTTCGCAGATAAAATTGGATTATTAATTGCTAGAAATATTTCAAATCATTATAAAAACTCAAAATTTGTAGTTGATGTAAAGTCAACTGGATTATTCATGAATGATGAGATTTTAAATAAAAATAATTGTAAGACAATATATTGGAAGACTGGTCATTCATACATAAAGAGGAAAGTAAATGAAGATAAAGCGATTGCTGGTTTTGAAAAGAGCGGACATTTCTTTTTTAATCAACCACTTGGTTATGGTTTTGATGATGGTATCAATTCAGCAATTCAAGTTTGTAACCTTTTGGATAATCAAAATAAAAAATTAGATGTTTTAATAAAAAGTTTACCTAAAACCTTTCAAAGTCCAACAATGGGTCCTTTTTGTAAAGATGAAGAAAAATATGGAGTCATTGACGAGATGATTTATAAAATTAATAAACTAAAAGACAATGAATTTAAAATTAAAGGACTGAAAATTAATAATATACTTACAGTCAATGGAATTAGATTCTCATTAGAAGATGGATCTTGGGGATTGATTAGAGCTTCTTCAAACAAGCCCTCTTTAGTTGTAGTTACTGAAAGCCCGACATCTGATGAATTAAAAAATGAAATCTTTTATTTTATTGATAAGTTATTGCAAGAGACAGGGAAAATTGGTGAATACGATCAAAAAATTAATTAAATATTAAAATACCTGTATATAAAAATTGTTCCTACGGCATAAAGAAAAACTCCAAAAAGTCTTTGAGCTTTAATTTTGTTCATTTTATAAACTGTGTTTGCTCCAAATCTTGCCATAAATGTTGTAATTGGGACAAATAATAAAAAAGCTGGGATATTAACAAATCCAATACTAAAAGGTAAATTTGCATTAAAGTAAAAACCTGAAATTAAAAAACCAACTGATCCAGTTATAGATATAAATAATCCTATTGTTGCGGCGCTCCCTATGCATTTACTTATTGGATAACCTAAGTATCGAAGCAACGGAACATTCATCATAGCACCGGTAATACCCATTGGTGCGGATATAAATCCTGACATTAAACCAAAGATAGCCTTTGGGTAAAATGCTCTATTTACATTAACTTTCTTAACTCGTTCGTTTGCAAGCATTAAGTATGCTCCAAAAATATAAACAACGACTGAAAAAAAAAGAACAAGACTTTTTGTGCTCATATATGCGGCAAAAACTGTTCCCATTAAAACACCTAAAACAACAAATAACCCAAAAATTTTTACCACATTTATATCAACCAATTTATTTTTATAATGGGTAAAGACAGAAGCTGAAGATGTGAATATTGTTATCGTAAAGGCTGTACCAACTGTTAAATGCATTAAAAAATCTTTTTCAATATTTAATGTTTCAAATATAAAAAAAAGGCATGGAACAGAAATCAATCCACCGCCTATTCCAAATAATCCAGCAAAGAAACCAACTGCAGTTGCTGCAAAAACTATAAGTAAAATAAAATGCCAGTATTCGTATATTAAAATTGAAAAGGACAATGGAACCTTATTAATTAATTTATATTAAAATATTCAACGAAGGACCTAACAGAAACTAACAACAAAAAACAGCCAAATATTTTGCTTAATAACTTTTTATTAATTTTGTAAACAACTTTGGCTCCAATTCGGGCCATTACCATTGTTACAGGTACAAATACAAGAAAACCTAATAAATTAATGTAACCAAAACTAAATGGTGATTTTACATTATTAATTATTTCTCCACCTGTTATCATTGTGATTGAACCAGTCAAAGCTATTAAAAAACCTACTGCTGCAGCTGTCCCAATAGACTTTCTAATGTCATATCCAAAGGTTCGCATAAATGGTACCATTAAAGAGCCTCCACCAATACCTAAAGGGACTGAAATAAATCCTATCAATATCCCTGAAATTTTTTTTACTAATTCTGAGATTTTTTTTGGTTTATCCATTAATTGTTCTCTTAAAAAAATAAAAAATAAACCAACACAAAATGAAAATATTGCAAAAAATAAAACTAATGCAGGTGTTTTTAAACTTACTGCCAAGAAAGTTCCACAAAGAACACCTAAAACTATAAAAATTCCAAAAGACTTTACCATATTAAAATCAACAGCATCGTGTTCCATATGTGTTTTTGTAGAAATAATTGAAGTAGGTATAATTATTGCAAGAGAAGTACCGACTGATAGATGCATTCTTGTCACTAAATCAAAATCTAAAACAGTAAAAGCATAGTACAAAGCTGGTACCATTATGATTCCACCACCTACTCCTAATAAACCAGCCATAAAACCAGCTACAGCTGCTGCAATTGCAAGAACAGTTAATAAATTTATTATCTCATTTAAATTAAGATTTTCCATTAGGTATCAATCTGATTTGCTTTTTCGTTATTTTGGACGATTGTCATTATATGTTTTGCTTTTTGAAAATCAGAGTCTCTTGCCATCATATTATCACTTAAGTATCTTTTCCAATCTTTAGAACCTGGTTGCCCGTGATATAATCCAACTGTATGTCTCATAACATGATTTACTTTTGTTCCTATTTTTACTTCCTCTTCTAAATATTTTAAAATTTCTTTAGCTATATCTTCTCTAGACGGGACAGTATTATTACTAAATATTTCTTTTTCGATCTCAGATAAAAAATATGGATTTTGATAAATTGCCCTACCTATCATAACGCCATCACATATTTCTAAATGTTTTGTTATATCTTCAGTGTTTGTAATCCCACCGTTGATGATAATCTCTAAATCAGGATTTTCTTTTTTAATCTCATAAACTCTCTCATAATTTAATTTTGGTATTGAAAGGTTTTGCTTTGGTGTAAGACCTTTTAAAATTGCTTTTCTTGCATGCAATATAATTGTTTTGCAACCTGCTTCTTTGATTTTGTTTACAAATTTATTGAGATAATCAAAATCTTCAATATCATCAACACCAATTCTAGTTTTTGCAGTTACGGGAATATTGCAAGCATTCACCATTTCATTTAAACAATCTGCCACTAGATCAGGCTCTTTCATTAAACAGGCTCCAAAAGAGTTTTTTTGAACTTTTTTACTAGGGCATCCAAGATTTAAGTTAATTTCTTTATAACTATATTCCTCAGCCAATTTAGCAACTTGTGCAAGCTCTTTTTTATCTGAACCGCCCACTTGAAGTGCAACAGGCTGTTCTTCGTTTCTAAATCCTAAAATTTTTTCTCTATCACCATGTATGGCTGACTTTGTTGCAACCATTTCTGAATAAAGCATAACGTTTTTGCTGATTAGCCTTAAAAAGAACCTATCATGACGATCTGTACAATCCATCATGGGTGCAACTGATATTTTACGATTAATTTTTTTTTTAGTATGCAAGAGCTTTTCCCATTAATTTGTCAGGTAACCAAGTTACTATTTCTGGGAAAATACACAATATTATTATACAGACAACCATCATCATCATAAAAGGAATTGAGCCTTTTAATATTTCAGAAAGACTAACATCAGGGGTAATTCCTTTTATAATATATAAATTTAAACCAACGGGTGGAGTAATTAAACCTATCTCCATATTTATTGTAAAGACAATTGCAAACCAATAAGGATCAAAACCAAATTGAGTAATAATTGGAAGCAGAATTGCTGAAGTCATAACAATTACTGCTACTGGTGGTAAAAAGAAACCAGCTATTAAAAGAAAAATATTTATATAGAAAAATAAAACCCATTTATTTAAACCCATTTCTACAATAGTTTGGGCGATTGATTGTGTTACATAGAGAGTGGATAAACTAAATGCGAATATATATGAGCCCGCAATAATAAACATTATCATTACGCTCTCTTTCATCGAAACTTTTACAATGTCCCATATTTTTTTTGGTTGGTAAATTTTATAAACAACAGCGATCATAACAAACACAAGAAAAGCACCTACTCCTGATGCTTCAGATGGTGTAGCAACACCTCCATATAAAACATATAAAACTCCAACTACAATTAATAAAAAAGGAAGCACTCTAGGAATGACCTCTAATTTTTCTCTTAGGGTTGGAGGTTTTCTATTTCTAAGAATTTCTGCAGACTTTTTGTCAATAAAATATGAATATATATAAGCCCATAACATAAATAATCCCGCGAGAAGTAATCCAGGTATAACACCACATAAGAATAATCTTCCGATAGACGTTCCAGTAGCTAAACCATAAACAATAAGTACTATGCTTGGAGGAATTAATACTCCAAGGGTTCCGCCCGCAGCAATACATCCTGTGGCTAATCTAGCCGAATAACCTCTTTTTCTCATTTCAGGTATTCCCATTGTGCCAATAGCGGCGCAAGTTGCTGGACTTGATCCGCTCAAAGCTGCAAATATAGAACAAGCACCGATGTTAGATACAACAAGTCCACCAGGTAATCTCCAAAGCCATCTATCCAAACCTGTATACAAATCCTTACCAGCTGGAGAATTTGCAACAGCCATTCCCATTAAAATAAACATTGGAATTGATAACAAAACAAATGAATTTAAACCTGCATAAAATGTCTCTGCAAAAACATTTAAAATTGAAAAACCTTCTGCAATCACTAAAAACACGACTGATATGAAACATAATCCAAATGCAATCGGTATACCTGAAAATAGCATTACAACTGTTGAAACTCCAACAACTAATCCTAATAATAATGGGTCCACTATTTAAACTCCTTAAGTTTTCTTACATGTAAAATTAATTCAGAAATGTACGACATAGTCATAAGAGTGGCACCTATAAGCATGGATGAATAAGGTATCCATAATGGAGGCCCCCAAACCGTACCTGTATTATAATTTTTTGTAAAGGCCTCATAAGTTATTTCATAACTTACATAAAATAGAATTAAGAAGAAAATTAAACAGAGACTGTCAGTAAAAATTTTTAATTTTGTAACGTTTTTTTCACTTAGAAATGTATAAAGATACTCCATGTTTACATGGCCTTTTTCACTTAAAACATATGCGCTACCAATGAACGTAGATGCAACTAGTAACATAGTGACTAGCTCTGTCTGCCATGTAATAGCATTTTTAAATAAATATCTTTCAAATACTAATTCAGTAATAATAACAATAGATAGAAAAAGACAACCCGCAGCGAATATACCACAAGCTTTTGCTAACCAATTGGTTAATTTAATAAATTTATCGGTCATGAAAAATACCCCTGCTTATATTCGCAGGGGTATAATTTAATTTAAATTATTTTACAGCTAAAGCCATGTCGATCAATTTTTGACCGTTTGGCACTTTTTCTGCAAAATTTTTGTATGAAGACTGCTTCGCAATAGCTAACCAAGCATCAAAGTCTGATTTTTTCATATAAGACAACTTAACTCCAGCTTCTTTGTAAGCTTTTTCCATTGTCGTGTCTAAACCAGCAGCTTCTTTAGTCATATATTTTTCTGCGACTTTACCAGCTTTCATTAACGCTTTTTGTTGCTTGCTATCTAATGCATCAAATGATTTTTTTGACATTAAAATTGGTTCATACATAAACCATAAACCGTAGTCTCCTGGAGGTGTAGCGCACTTAACTTGCTCATAAATTCTGTATGATACAAAACTTCCTGAACTTGTGTTTGCTCCATCAAGAACTCCAGTCTGCAAACCATTGTAGATTTCAGAAGATGGCATAGATTGTATACCTGCACCTGCTGCTTCTAACATTTGGTTAAAAGCTTTACCTGCTGCTCTAAAAGTTTGACCTTTTACAGAAGCTGGATTTGAAATACAATTTTTCTTTGAAACAAATCCACCTGCTAACCAAGCATCAGACAATACTACAACACCTGCATCGTTAATGATTTTTTTAATTTCTTTCATCATTGGAGATGCATTTACTCTTAATGCATGCTTATGGTTTTTTACCATTCCAGGCATTAGGGTAATATCAAACTCAGGATGGAACTTAGCAGCATAAGCTAAAGGAAATGCTGAAATATCTAGTTGACCTGTAGTCATCGGCTTCCATTGTTCTTTTGGTTTATATAATGATTTCGCAGGATAGATTCTGATATCAACTCCTACATTTGCTTTTTTCATTTCATCGGCAATAATTTGAACCATTTCGTGTCTAACATCGTATGATCCATCAGCTCTTGGTGTACCAGGCCACTGGTGACTAGCTTTTAAAGTTACTGCAAAAGCTGATCCAATAGTTGTTGATACAAAGATTAATGAAATAAAATATAAAGATATTTTTTTAAACATATTTATCCCTCTCTTTAATTATTTAATGGTATATTAAATGTAACTTATTAATAAGAGTCAATATGTATTAAAGTACTGAATAAGATTATTTTATGGATGGACCTTTAAAAAACTTACTAGTTCTTGATTTAACGAGAGTTCTTGTCGGACCTTATTGTACAATGGTTTTATCAGATCTAGGAGCAAGAGTTATTAAAGTTGAGGCACCTGGTGCTGGAGATGACTCTAGAAAGTTTGGTCCTTTTATAGAAGATTACTCTGCATATTTTATGTCTTTAAATAGAGGTAAAGAAAGTATTGCTTTAAATTTAAAAGATAAAGAAGATAAAAAAATCTTTGATAAAATTTTAGAAAAAGCAGATGTACTTGTTGAAAATTTTAAGCCAGGTACTTTAGAAAAATGGGGTTACGGTTGGAAAGATGTTTGTAAAAAATATCCAAAACTAATATATGCATCTGCTTCTGGTTTTGGGCAAACAGGTCCATTAAGAGAGCTACCAGCTTACGACATGGTTGTTCAAGGTATGGGGGGATTGATGAGTGTAACAGGTCAACCAAATTCTGAGCCAACAAGAGTTGGTACATCAATTGGTGATATTACGGCAGGTTTATTTACAGCTATAGGAGTTAATGCAGCCTTATATGATAGACAGAAAACAGGAAAGGGAACTTATATTGATGTTTCTATGCTTGATTGTCAAATTGCAATTTTAGAAAATGCAATTGCAAGATATCTTTCAAAAAAAGAAATACCAAAACCGATGGGATCTAGACATCCATCAATTGCTCCTTTCGAGGCATTTAAAACTAATGATAGTTACATAATTATTGCGGCAGGTAATGATAAGCTTTTTGAAAAACTTTGTGTATTACTAAATATTTCTGAAGTTTCAAAAGATGAAAAATTTAATTCAAATTCTGTAAGAAGCAAGAATATGGATGAATTAAAAATTATTCTTGAGAAAAAACTTTCATCAAAATCAACATCAGATTGGATAAGTCTTATGGAAAAAGAAAAAATACCTTGTGGACCAATATTTAATATAAAGCAAGCAGTAGAAAATCCACAAATAGAATCTAGAAATATGATTGTTAATTCTTTTCACAAAAAGATAGGTGAGTTCAAAACAGCAGGTAACCCTATTAAAATGTCAAACTATAAGGATAGTAAAATTAGAGGTGATATACCTGATTTAGACGAACATAGAAAAAAAATTATTGAGGAATTCTGTAATTAAATAATTTTATCAACTTCATTTGACATTCTTCTTAAAACTTCTTTTTTACTTAATCTATCAGTGCGAATAAGAATAGCATCATTTACTTTTTTTAATGGTGAATGTTTTCTTTTTTTATCCATTTTTGTTCTTTTTGCCAAACTTTTCTGTACCTCTTTTAAAGGTACTTTCTTTTTTAATTCTTTCCATCTTCTTTTAGCTGCAATATTTATTTTACAAGTAAAATAAAATGCTAAATCATATCTTGGGTTTTTATTTAAAATTTTTGTGGCAATATCTCTTCCCTCAATACAAATTCTTTTATTTTTTTTAATTATTTTTTTTTGATAAATTCTCATTATTTCTCTAACAGCTTTATCTTTAGCTAAATAACCAACGTGATTACTTATTTCTTGTGAATGAAGTGATTGTTTTTGTATTAAATTATAAGAGGTTCTTTTAAATATTTTTCTTAGATAAAGAATTGGTTTTTTTGGTTTTTTTGTTAATAATATCTTGCTTGCATATCGATATAAAAGACCTGAGTTTAATAACAATAGTTTATACTTTTTTGATAATAATTTTGCACCAGTGCTTTTTCCACTAGCAGCTTCTCCATCACATGCAACTATAAGAGATTTGCTCATTATGTAAATGGATATCTTATTTTAAAAATTAATTAAATATTATTGTTCCGAGGTCTCAGAATTTTCCTCTGTCTGGCTGTCATTTTCAGCAATTTCATCTAATGATACTTCGCCAGTCTCGTTTTCTTGAGGCTCTGATGAAACATTTTCAGATTGTGCAGGTGCATCAGAATTTTGTAATTCAGCTAAATCTTCTTTTGAAACCTGAATTTTTTCAGGAACTTTTCTTGCTCTTTTTGATGGTAAAATTGGTGCACCACTTTTAGAAATTTCGCCTTTGTATAAGCTTTCAAAGTCATCTCCAATATCTTCATCATCTTCACTTAAATCATCAACTTGCTCAATATGTTTTCTTAATTTGTAAACAGCACTATCAGTTAATTCATTTACTTTGACGTTCTCAACAGCAATTTCTCTTAAAGCTATAACTGTGTTTTTATCGTTATCTCTGTCAACAGATGGTTCAATTCCTGAATTTAACTGAGTAGCTCTTTCTTTTGCAACTAAAACAAGCTCATAAGGGCTATCTACTTTATCTATACAATCTTCTACGGTTACTCTTGCCATGCGGATTGTTTATACATGCAACTTTAAAAAATCAAGTTTTTTTTAAAATTTTAATTGGATTAAGTTTATTTCTGACAAAAAATAGAGCGATTAAAGCTAGAAAAATATAGGTTCCTGAAATAATAGAAATCTGCTCTATTGAAAATCCTTTATCTATTAATAAACCAAATACTGCTGTCCCAAAAGCAGTTGAGAATACCATAAGTGCTGTTGTTAAAGCTTTAATTGAACCAATATGTTTTACACCATAAACTTCCGCCCAAGTTGAAGAGCCAAGCACGTTTGCTAAACCATTTGAAATTCCTATTAATCCTAGAAACAGAAAAGAAACTATAGGGTTATCAAAAACAATAATTAGAAACAGAGAGAGTAAAAAAGGTAAATTCATATAAATTAAAAGTTTTCTGCTCGAAAACTTATCAATTAAAAATCCTGCAATAAATAATGTAATTACTGATAAAACAGAATAAGCCATGAAGGATTGTGCAATAACATAAGGACCCCAATTTTTTGAAGAAAGAATAAATGACTGATAAACAAATATTCCAGTCGCAATCCATGGCATTGCAAGCATATTTGCACAAACTATATAAAATCTATAATCTTTTATAACTTCAATTCTTTTCCAATTTTTAATCTTTATATTTTTTTTATCTTTATTGTTGTCAATTTCTCTTGAGTCAAGTTTGATCTTTTTAATAAGCAAATATGAAATTATTGGCAAAAATAAAATTACGAGAGAAATATTAATCCATATGCTTCTCCACTCCATAAAAGTTAATAGATAAATGATAAATACAGGTAATATAAACTCAGCTGTAGATAATCCAAACCAACCCGTGCTTAAAGCTTTTCCTCTTGATTTAGTAAAGTATCTTGAAATTGTTGTAGTAGCAGTGTGAGACATTAATCCTTGGCCTGAAAATCTCATTAAAAAAATAGCAATAAATAAAAAGGTTATCGATGAGACTTTAGAAAAAAAATAACATGAAAAAGATAGAAGCAAAGTTACAAATGTTCCAAATTTAAAGACATCAATATCATCAATTTTTTTTCCTACCCAAATAATAACTAGACTGCTTAGTAATGTTGCTGATGCATAGATTGTGCCAAATTGTCCGTGAGTAATTGATAATGCATCACGAATACTAGAATTGAAAAGACCTAAAAAAAAACTCTGTCCAAAGCTAGAAAAAAATGTAAATATGAACCCAAATAGAATTACTTTTAAACTTAAACTATTAAACATAAAAAAATTATGAGTTGTAATGTAGCTTTTATAGGTCTTGGTGTCATGGGATATCCGATGGCAGGATATATATCAAAAGGTGGTCATAATGTAACTGTTTTTAATCGGACAAAAAGCAAAGCAGAGAAATGGATAAGTGAACATAAAGGAAAAATGGCAGAAACACCTGCGGAAGCAGCAAAGGATGCTGATTATATTTTTACATGTGTTGGAAATGATAATGATTTGAGAGAAGTTACGTTTGGTGAAAAAGGAATTTTTAAAACAATTAAAAAAGGTGCTGTTTATATTGATAACACTACAGCTTCAGCAACAATTGCGCGAGAAATTTATGATTATGCAAAAAAAAATGGATTTGGATCTTTAGACGCTCCAGTATCTGGTGGTCAAGCTGGAGCAGACAATGGAGCGCTAACAGTTATGATCGGTGGAGATCAAGCTGAGTTTGATAAGGCTAAAGACAAAATAGATTGTTATAGCAAAAAAATGAAATTACTTGGTAAAGCAGGATGTGGTCAGTTAGCTAAAATGGTTAATCAAATTTGTATAGCAGGTTTGGTTCAAGGTTTGTCAGAGGGAATAAATTTTGGGATTAAAGCAGGATTGAAAATGGAGGACGTAATTGAAGTTATTTCAAAAGGTGCTGCTCAATCTTGGCAAATGGAAAATAGATACAAAACAATGATTGATGATAAATTTGACTTTGGTTTTGCTGTTGATTGGATGAGGAAAGACTTAAAAATTGCAATGGATGAAGCAAGAAATAATGGATCCTTATTACCTATAACTGAATTAGTTGATAAATTTTATGGTGAAGTCCAAGATATGGGAGGAAATCGTTGGGATACATCAAGTTTAATCAAAAGATTTAGAAAGTAATAGTATATGCAACCAGCATACTATGAAGATTTTAGTGAAATTAAAAAGAAAATTTGGCTTATGCTTGATGATGCTATAAAAAATAGGGCTTCTCAATTCAGAATTCCAACTTTTATTTGTGGTAATGATAATAATATAGATGGAAGAATTGTGGTCTTAAGAAAATCAGATCAATCAAATAATTTAGTTCAATTCCATAGCGATATTAGATCAGATAAAATAGAAATTCTAAAAAAAAATCCAAATGCTTCAATGTTGTTTTACGATAAAGATGAAAAAATTCAAGTAAGGTTAAAAGTGAATTGTGTAATAAATCATAAAAATGAAATTACAAAAACTTCATGGGATAGAACTCAACATATAAGCCGTAAATGTTATTTGGTTGATAACGGACCTGGAACAGAGTCTGATATTCCAACATCGGGATTAAAACCAGAATTAGAAAATTTTGGTTATACAAAAGAACAAAGTGAAGAAGGTTATAAAAATTTTACTGTTATTCAGTGTAAAATTAAATCTATTGAGTGGCTTTATCTGGCTGCCAAAGGTCATCGAAGAGCCAGGTTTGATTTAGAAAATAGCAAAGATAGTTGGCTTGTTCCTTAATGTTATTTTTCTAAAGCAGATAAT
Source organism: uncultured Pelagibacteraceae bacterium (assembly GCA_902583455.1). Taxonomy (GTDB): domain Bacteria; phylum Pseudomonadota; class Alphaproteobacteria; order Pelagibacterales; family Pelagibacteraceae; genus Pelagibacter. The sequence goes on from CACHVY010000004.1 coordinate 91,872, forward strand.
TTTTTTTTTAGTTTATTTGATAAACCCATAAACCATTGTTTTTCTCTTCCAGATTCTGGTAATACAGCTCCATATTCGATCATTTGTGAAGGTGGTAAGTCTATTATATAAACCCATACTTGTGTTTCATCTAATTTTGATGTTTTAACAATAATATTTTTTAAATCAGAAATTAATCTGTCTTTTATTTTCTTTGGACGTCCAGCTCTAATTTGACCGAGTAAAAAAATAGAGGGTTCTTTTACTATTTTACCTCCCATAAAATGATTTTTTTTCTTTGTATTATTAAATATGACTTGAGCAAAATAAGTATTTGCACCAGTTACAATATTATGAACTTTGGTAATTCCTTTAGCTAGTTCTTTTTGTTTTTTAGAGTTAAGATTAATATTTGATGTTGTTACTGAGTAAGTTGGCATTATCTAAAATATAGATTGTGAATATCTCTTCCAATTATCCTGGTAGTGTTTAGTATTTTCATCAACAGCTTTTTTTTCTTCGTCTGTAACCTCTCTGATTACTTTTCCTGGCGATCCAATTACTAGCGAATTGTCTGGTATTACTTTATTTTCTGTTATTAAAGCTTTTGCACCAATAATACAATTTTTTCCTATCTTTGCTTTGTTGAGGATGACTGCACCTATTCCAATTAAACTATTGTCCCCTATTGTGCATCCATGAAGCATCACTAAATGTCCAATGGTTACATTTTTTCCAACTTTTAAAGGACATCCTGGATCAGTGTGTAAAACACATCCATCTTGAACATTAGAACCTTCTCCAATATGAATATTTTCTATGTCTCCCCTTAAAGTAGCATTAAACCAAATACTAGAATTTTTTTCTAAAGTTACATCACCAATGATCACTGCGTTAGGTGCTACCCAATTTTCGCCAGAGTTTTTTGGTTTTTTATCTTTTAAATCGTAAAACATAATTTATAAATTATTTTAACATGGCATTAACAAAAACTCCAATATGTGATTTTAATCTTCATGCAATTGATTTCAAATTAAAATCTGTTGAAAACACTGTCTTATCACTTAATGATATTAAGGGTGAAAATGGAACACTGATAATGTTTATTTGCAATCATTGTCCATATGTAAAAGCAATTATAAAAGACTTAGTTGAAGATTGTGAAAAACTCAAAGACTTAGGCATAAATTCAGCAGCAATCATGTCAAATGATACAATTAATTATCCAGATGATTCCTATGAAAATATGATTAAATTTTCTGCAAAACATAAATTTAGTTTTCCTTACTTAATTGATGAAACGCAGGAAATAGCAAAAAAATACGATGCTGTATGTACTCCAGATTTTTTTGGATACAATAAAGATCTTAAACTTAATTATCGAGGAAGAATAAGAGAACTTAGGGATTTGAAACCTATCAGAAACGGATCAAGTGAATTATTCGAAGCCATGAAACTAATATCTGAAACACAAAAGGGGCCAGATATACAAAAGCCAAGCCTTGGCTGCAGTATAAAATGGTTTAAAAAATAATGCATTTAATTGTTACTAAAACATTTCCTCCAGAAGTAGGTGGCATGCAAAATCTAATGTATGGTTTAGCTAAATCATTATCTGAAAATGTAATGATTAAAGTTTTTGCTGATCAATATCCAAATCAAGATAATTTTGATAAGGAATTATCGTTTTCAATTGAAAGGATAAGTGGACCAAAAATATTCAAAAAATACAGAAAAGCTAATTTAGTAAATACATATTTAGAGAATAATAAAAAAGTTAAAGCTATAATTTCAGATCATTGGAAAAGCCTTGAAAATATAAATACTAAAGTTAAAAAAATTTGCTTAATTCACTCCAAAGAAATTAATCATAAAAAAGGTTCTTTTATTAATAAAAGATTAATTAAAATTTTAAATAATTGTCATACAGTAGTTGCAAATTCTAATTTTACTAAAAATCTTGCTATAAGTGTTGGTGTTGACGAAAATAAAATTAAAGTAATTAACCCAGGTGTTTTCCCAATAGATAAAATAGATGACAAAATTTACAAAAATATAAAAAAGAAATTAGAGGGCAGAACTCCAAAATTAATTACAGTTGCTAGATTTGATAAGAGAAAAAACCATGAAAAAATTATTATGGCCCTTAGAAATTTAAAAGAAATTTATCCAAACATTATTTATATTTGTATCGGACAAGGAGAAAATATTGATAATCTTAAAAAATTAATCACAGAACTTAAATTACAAGATCAGGTTATATTTCCAAAAAATTTAACTAAAGATGAAAAAAATTCTTATCTAAAATGCTCCGATGTGTTTGTTATGCCTTCTATAGCTTATAAAAAGTCTGTTGAAGGGTTTGGAATAGTTTACGTAGAGGCAGCACAATTTGGGGTTCCTTCAATAGGTGGAAAAGATGGTGGAGCAGCAGACGCAATAGATCACGACCAGACAGGGTATATTTGTGATGGTAATAGTTTAGATGATGTTTATCAATCAATTTCTAATATATTGGAAAACAATAAATATAAAGTTTTTGGGAAAAAAGCAGAAGAAATATCAAAAAAATTTTACTGGTCAGAAATTATAAAAAATTATTTAGAAATATTATAAGGTTATTTTTTCAAAAACTTTTTCAGCACTTAATTTATTTAAGTCACTTACCTGAATTGCTTTAAAATTATCTCTTTCTATACTTACTTTTTTTGCAGTTGTATGTGATCCAAACAATGTTAAACCTTTTACATTGAGATGAGCTGCCATATGTGCTGGGCCAGTATCATTCGCAATAACAAAACTGCTTTTTTTAATTAATGAAGATAACTGGGAAATATTCACTGCTTTACCATTGTTTAAAATTTTAATTGCATCATATTGATCTGCTTCATTAATCTCGTTAGGACCAGGAGCAGTGATAATTTTAAATTGATCTTTATATTTTGCTTTAATCAAATTTATTAAATTATTAAAGTATGGCCACTTCTTTAATGTTAGATGAGGTGAACAAAATGGAAATAATAATATATAATTGGATAATTTGTATTCATTCATAATTTTCTCAATATCTACACAACTCCATGAGAAATCAGGAGACATTGTATGCTTTGTTTCTATTCCAGATGATTGAAGCTGATGATTAAACCTTTCAAGAACAGGGTTTTTGTCAAATTCCTCCTTGGTTTGGTCATTTGGCAAGGTTGTCTCTGAGGAACACCAAATATTTAAATTTGCATTAGGAAATAAAATTTTTTTATAAAAAGAAGTTCTTGACGAATTTTGTAAGTCATAAACTTTAGTAAATTTATTTTTCTTTATCTTTTTCATTAAATTGTAAAGATAAATTAAATTAAATCTTGAAAGTCTTTTATCTAAAATAATTTCTTTTAAAAAGCTATTTTTCCTAAATAGATCTATGTAGAGACTAGTGGTTAAAAGAAAAATATTATCAGTTGAATGGTGATCACAAATATCTTGAATTGCACCGCTAGCTTGGGCTATATCTCCTAAAGATCCATGTTTTATGATTAATATATTAGACATATTTTCAACAAGTTATCATATTAAAAAATTTTATGAATAAAATTCTAGTTGAAGTTTCTGTTGGTGAGCTTTTTGATAAAATTTCTATTTTAGAAATAAAAAAAGATAAAATTAAAGATGAAGAAAAACTCAAATATATAATAGATGAGTATAATTTATTAAAAGAACAAATGGTAGATAAAGTAAAACTTAATGAAAAGTTGATTGGTTTATTTGACACTTTGAAAGATATAAATTCTAAACTATGGGTAATTGAAGATGATAAGAGATTATGTGAAAAGAATTCTGATTTTGGTGAAAAATTTATAAAATTGTCTAGGGATATTCACTTTTTAAACGACAAAAGAGCTTCAATAAAACTTGAAATAAATAATCAAACTGGTTCTAAGATTAAAGAAATTAAGGAATACACTAGTTATTAATAACTATACTTCTTCTCAAGATATCTAATAAAATTATGTATAATAAAGGTCATAAATAAATAAATTCCACCAGCCACTATAAAAACTTCTATTGGCTTAAAAGTTGTAGAAATTATATATTTTGCTACTCCAGTCAAATCCATTAGTGTAACCGTGCTAGCTAATGATGTTCCTTTAAGCATTAATATTATCTCGTTTCCATAAGCAGGTAATGATTGCCTTATGGCAATAGGTATTTGAATTTTATAAAATATAATTTTTTTAGAAATACCAAGACTGTCACCAGCTTCTATGAAACCCTTATTTATTGTTTCAAATGCTGACCTTAAAATTTCGGAAGTATAAGCACCTGTATTAAGAGAAAAAGCAATAATCGCACACCAATAAGGTTCTTTTAAAATAATCCATAAAAAAGAAGATCTTAAAAATTCTATCTGTCCTAATCCAAAGTATATAATAAATATTTGAACTAATAGAGGGGTGCCTCTAAATATGTATGAATAAAAATAAGAAAATTTATTTAAAAATATATTTTTATTTAATCTTAGAATTGCAAAAAAAAGTCCAAATATAAGTCCAAATATAAGTGATAAAGATAACAATTTTAAAGTTACTAAAGTTGCATTTAAAAGCTTTGGGAAGCTACTTGCCATTAATTCTAAATCCATTAGTAGCCTCTCCTGTATTTAATTTCTAATTTATTTATCAATTTCATACTTAGAAAAGTTAATAGTAAATATAAAACCGCTGCAAAAGAGTAAAAGAATAATGGATCTCTTGTGGATCCAGCTGCAATATAAGATTGTCTCATAATTTCAACCAAACCTGTAACTGAAATTAATGAAGTATCCTTTAAAGTAATTTGCCAAACATTACTTAAATTAGGAACAGCAAGTCTTAACATTTGAGGCATTATCACTTTAAAAAAATGTACAGGTTTTTTTAAACCTAAAACTTTTGAAGCTTCGAATTGACCTTTGTCAATTGATTGGATAGCACCCCTAAAAACCTCTGTAGAGTATGCTCCTGAAATAATCCCAATTGCAAATGAACCTGTAATAAATGCATTTATCTCAATATATTTGTTATATCCAAAAATTGAAGCAACGTACATAACTGCACCACTACCTCCAAAGAATAATAAATAAATAACTAATAATTCTGGCACACCTCTAATTATTGTTGTGTAAGAATTTCCAATAAAATTTAAAAATTTATTTTTGGATAATTTAAGTGGAGTAAAAATTAGAGCAAAACAAAAGCCTATGATCATAGCTGTTATTGAAACAGCAATTGTCATTAATGTTGCTAAGAAAAGTTCATCTCCCCAGCCAGTATTTCCAAATGCTAAAAGATCCATATTGAAAGGCGACTATAATATATAGTCGCCAATCATTAAATATTTACATTGAAGCGTCGAAGCCAAACCATTTAGTTGCAATTCGGCTGATGTCTCCGTTCTTTCTAGCTTTATTAATTGCACTGTTAAAAGCTTTTAATAGTTCAGTGTCATCTTTTCTTATACCAACACCAACACCATTTCCAAAAGCACCTCCCGAAAATGTAGGCCCAACAAGTACGACTGGTTTTTTGGATTTCTCCGCATAATCAGTAAATGCTACTGCGGCAGCAAGAGCAACATCACATCTTCCAGATGCTAAATCTAAATTTACTTCATCCTGAGTTTTGTAAGTTCTGACGTTTACTTTACCCACATCACCAGACTCTAAAAAGTTTTGGTGAATAGTCGCTGTTTGTACACATACAGTTTTGCCAGCTAAAGCTTCAGTTATAGTTTTTAAATCCTTTTTTACAGCACCGGACTTTTTAGTAAGGTTAATTCCTTCAGACGTTTGCATACCTTCAAGATTTGAACCTTTCATTACCGCTAATGAAGCTACTTCATCTGCGTAACCTTGTGAAAAATTTATAGCTTTTTTTCTTTCATCGGTAATAGACATTCCAGCCATTATTGCATCAAATTTTCTCATTATTAATGCAGGTATCATACCATCCCAGTCTTGCTCAACAATTTCACACTGTTGTCCAATGTATCTACAAAGTGTCCATGCTAATTCAACTTCAAATCCAATTAATTTACCTGAAGCATCTTTAGAATTCCATGGTGGATAAGCACCCTCAGTACCAATTCTTATTTTATCAGCGTTAGCAGATACTGATAAAAATAAAGTTATCAATATACTTAAGCTGAATTTTTTTATTACATTCATATTTCCTCCAAATATATAAATTCAATTATTTCACAAATTTTTTGATTAAAAAAGAGATTATTTATTTAATGATGATGCAAAATTCCAAGAACAATCAAAACTTGGTATGTAAATTCTATCTAGGGAAGAATTACCAAAACTTTTTCTAAATAAATTTAACCATTTTTCAACTTGTTTTGGTTTTTTGTCTTGGCTACCTACTTGAGCAGTAATTGTACCATTAGGTTTTAGAATTCTTTTTAAAGACTTGATATTTTTAGCAGCTAAGTCGATACAATATTGATCATCATTTAAATCTACAAAAATTTTATCATATTTGTTATCCTCAACTTTTTTTATACTTTCAAAAGCATCTCCCCATACACACTTAACAGAGTTCTTTTTTGTTGCTTTTTGTCCAACTTTACTCAAATGTTTTTCACATACATCAACTACTTGAGGATCAAGCTCATACCAATCTATATAATTGAAACCTTGATTAATGCATTCCCTTGCAACTCCGCCATCCCCGCCTCCAATTATAGCTGAATTATTTTTTTCTGGATTAAGTTTCAATCCAGAATTTACAAAAGTAGAGCTATAAAGGTGTTCATCTTTCTCTGCTACTTGTAATTCATTATCTATAAACAAGGCTTTGCCAAATTGCTCTAAATCTAAAATTTGTATGTGCTGTCCAGCTTTTGATGTGAAGTCCTCAATAATATTTTTAACCATATAATATTTCTTAAGACCTGGTGAACTATAAATATCATCATAATAATCAACCGTATCTCTATTAAACTCTTTTTTTACAATCCTTGTATGTTTAATCTCTTTCTTTAAAACCTCTAATGCAACAGATGGAGATATCTTGCCACAAGTAAAAAAATCAAAACTTATAATTCCTTTTTCAGGAAACGTATGAAAACTAATATGAGATTCTGCTAATAATGCTACTAAAGTAAAGCCTTGAGGTTCAAATTTATATTTTGAAATTTCTAGGACTACTACTTTTGCTTTCTTTGCAATTTTATATACTAGTTTCTCGTAAAATTTTGGATCATACTCTTTTTGAGTACCGATAATATCAAAAGTGACATGCTCCCCTACTTTCGTCATAAAAATTATCCTTTTTTATAATTTTTAACTTTTTCTAATATTACATCCATCTCACTTGATGAAAGAATCTTAGGATCTCCTAACTTTATTGTATTTATGTATTGATGACAAATATTTTCTAGTTCTTCGGCTAATTCAAATGCACTTTCTAAATTTTCTCCAAATGCAACTTGTCCATGATTTGACATTAGACAAGCTTTTCTATTTTCTAATGCATCAATAATATTGTCTGACAGTTCTTGTGTACCAAAAGTTGCGTACTTGGCGCATTTGATACTGTCGCCACCTGCTAAAGCTATCATATAATGAAAAGCAGGGATATCTTTACCATGGGCTGATACAGCTGATGCGTGTGGAGAATGAGAATGAACTATCGCTTTTGCATCTGATTTTTTCAAATAAATGTCTTTATGAAATCTCCATTCAGATGATGGTTTTAAGTTTGTATCGTGATTTCCATCACTGGATACAAAAACTATATCCTCCTCTTTGAGTGTATCGTATTTTTTTCCTGAAGGAGTTATTAAAAACCCCTCAACACTATTTTCGATACTTCTTACAGAAATATTTCCAGATCTTAAAGGAGATAAGTTCGTAGTATTAAGCTTAATTGAATATTTAATTACTTCTTTTCTTTTTTCTAAATTTTTCATTTGAATAGTTTTTTTAATCCCTCTGTAGATGCTTCACAAATACCTTTTTCAGTAATTAATCCAGTCACATATTTTGCTGGAGTTACATCAAAAGCTAAATTCATTGCTTTACTTTTCTTTGGATATATTTGTATTTTTTTTATTTTTCCCTCACTGTCAAAACCTTCTATTTGAGATAGCTCCTCAGAATTTCTCTCCTCAATAGGTATTTCTTTGTGATTTTTTATATTCCAATCAATTGTAGAGCTTGGAAGAGCTACGTAAAAAGGAATTTTATTATCATGGGCGGCTAATGCTTTAAGATATGTCCCAACTTTATTACAAACATCACCATTTGCTAAAGTTCTATCTGTTCCTACAATACACATGTCTACTTCCCCTCTTTGCATTAAAATACCACCAGTATTATCTGCAATAATTGTATTATTAACTCCTTCCTCGTTTAATTCGTAAGAAGTGAGATTTGCACCTTGATTTCTAGGTCTTGTTTCATCTGCCCAAACATGGACAGGAATACCTTTCTTGTGTGCATGATAAATTGGTGAGGTTGCAGTTCCCCAATTAATTGTTGCAAGCCATCCCGCATTACAATGAGTTAAAATATTTACTGTATCTTTTTTTTTACTATAAATTTCTTCAATTATTTTTAGACCATTCAATCCAATATTTTCACAAAATTTAATATCTTCTTCACAAATTTCTTTTGCTTCATTTACAGCTATATCTAAAATTTTATCACTATTAACACCTGATAGTTTATTCATCATCCGATTAACTGCCCACTTTAGATTTATTGCTGTAGGTCTTGATTTAATCAAATCATCAGCTGTTTTTTTTAAAAAAGATTGGTCGTTATTTTCTAAAATAGCTAAAACTAATCCATATGCTGCAGTAGCTCCTATTAAAGGAGCACCTCTTACTTCCATTATTTTAATTGCATTTATTGCGTCTTTCGATGTTTTTAGATCTTTAATAATAAATTGATGTGGAAGTTTTGTTTGATCAATTATTTTTACAACATTATTTTCAAACCATATTGTTCGGTATTCTTTTCCTTCAATTTTCATTTATTTAAAACTCTACCTGCAACTGTTTTTAGTTTATCTTTTGTTTTTTGAGATCTTTTTTCAGGTGCAGTAATTATTGCTACATCTAAGCAATTATTTGTAGGATCCTTAGGGTCAATATGACTTTCAAAAGTATCGATGATATTCTTTATCATACTTTTTGCTTTTGCAGCATTACCTAAAAGAACTTTAATTACTTGTTGAACATCAACATTTTCATAATCTGCGTGCCAGCAATCGTAATCTGTCACCATTGAAACTGATGCGTATCTTATTTCAGCTTCTCTAGCTAATTTCGCCTCTGGCATATTTGTCATGCCAATAACATCTGCTTTCCAAGATCTATATAAATTTGACTCAGCTAATGTTGAAAATTGAGGTCCCTCCATAACCACGTATGTTCCACCTCTTTGATAATCAATTTTTTCTTTTTTTATAGCTTCTTCACATGCATTCATTAATCCATTTGAGGTTGGGTGAGCCATAGATACATGTGCTACTATTTCATCGTCAAAAAATGTTTTATTTCTTGCAAAAGTTCTATCGATAAATTGGTCTATAATTACAAATTTTCCTGGTGGTAATTCTTCTTTTAATGATCCAACAGCTGATACAGAAATTATATCCGTAACACCTAATTGTTTTAAGGCGTCAATGTTTGCTCTAAAATTAATTTTGGATGGATTTATGAAATGTCCTTTGCCATGTCTTGGTAAAAAATAAACCTCTTTTCCTTTAAAACGGGTTTTTAAAATTTGATCTGAGGGATTTCCCCAAGGAGTTTTTAAGTCTAGTAACTCTCTATCTTTAAATTCTTCTACATCATACAACCCACTGCCACCGATAATTGCTAATTTATTGTTTACCATATCTAAAAGATAGTTTATTTAATAATATAACGCAAATTTAAATGGATTTAAAAAAGTTCATAAGATCTATACCTGACTATCCAAAAAAAGGTATCCTATTCAGAGACATTACAACTTTAATTAAAGATGAAAAGGCATTTGAAGAGACAATTAATCAAATTAATGAAAGATCAAAGAAATTCAGTTTTGATAAAATTGCTGCAATTGAATCTAGAGGTTTTGTATTTGCTTCAGCCGTGTCATATGTTCTTAAAAAACCTTTTATAATGTTAAGAAAAAAAAATAAATTACCATCAGATACTTATTCTGTTGATTTTGAATTAGAATACGGCAAAGCAACGATAGAGGTACATAAAGATTCTATCAATCAAGGTGAAAAGGTTTTAATTATTGATGATTTAATTGCAACTGGGGGAACAGCAGAGGCAGCTGCAAAATTAATAAATTTATCAAAAGGATCAGTCGCAGGTTTTATTTTTGTAATAAATTTATTTGATTTAAAGGGAAGTGACAAATTGAAAGAACTTGGTTATGAAGTTGAAAATTTAATTAATTTTCCAGGCCACTAAAACTATACTCTGTAAAAAGATTTTCTTCCAATAATTGAATTATACAAACCCAAAAAACTATATTTATAAATATCAAACTGTTCCTCATTAGATGTAATTTTGAAATAGGCCATCATAAACATGAATTTCAAAAGTTTTAAAAAGCATTTTTTTAAAGCAAACAAATAACTGTAATTTTTTTTATAAAAATAAAATTCAGACCATCGCCAATGCCAGCTTCGGAACTTATTTGATGCATTTTTAAGTTCTGGTATTATTGCAATCGAGCTGCTATTTCCAATGTGTTTTATATAAAGAATTTTACTAGCATATACTTTTATTCCTTTATTAGCTAAGCCTTTACAAAGATCAAAATCCTCAAAATATATAAATATATTTTCATCAAAAACTTTATTATCTATAAATTTATCTAAATTTATTATAATAGCACAGCCAATTATCCAATCGGCTTCGATTAAGGTTTCGTTATATTTTTTAACTATATTATTTTTCGAGAAGTATCCATAAGATCTATGACCGTTTTTTTTAACTTCTTCCTCGTAAAAATTTACACCTAAAATTGAAAATTCAAATTTATCATTAAGATAAATTTTTACATTTTCAAAAAAAGTTTTGTCTATAACTGTATCTGGACTTAATGCTAATGCATATTTAGTATCTATTTTTTTGAAACCAAAATTATTGCCTCCACCGAAACCTAAATTTTTTCCAGTACACTCAATAGATAAATTTGGAAATTGATTAAGGAAATCCTCCTTTTTTATAAACTCTTGAGAGTTTTCTATGATTTTAATTTTAACTCTCTTATCAATTGAATTAAGGCAGTTAAATAATATTTCTCTGTTTGTTTTATAAGTTAAAATAACAACTGTTAGTTCATTTAAAAAATTATTATTCATAAATTTTAATCTATTTTTGGCCTATACCAGGAAGATTTACCCATCATAGCGTTTAAATAGCCTAAAGCTCTATTATAATAAATTTTAGATTTGAATTTATTTAATATCAAAATATAGAAAATACATTTTATCGTTGATGTGATAAATTTTGGAAAACCTTGCAAAGCAGCATAATAATAACCTTTATGTTTTTTTGAAAAATAAAACTTTGACCATATCCAATGCCAGTTTCTTGATAACTCAATTTCATCTGAGTAGTGCTCTGAAACAGCTTTAGCACCAAAATGTTTTATTTTACATTGAGGTAATACATAAATTGTTCCTTTCATATCTTTTACTCTTTTACATAAATCATCGTTTTCTAAATACATAAAAAAATTTTCATCAAAAATTTTATCATCATTTAAAATTAATTTAATTTTTTTTTTATTAATTAGCATACAGAAACCGTCTAAACTTTCTACCTCAAATACATTGAATTTGTTAATATTTTTTTTATTTTTAATTTTGTAATTTGGATAATTATCATTCGCGGAAATTGGAGACATTAAAATAAAATTTTCTAAATCTTGACCAGCTTTTATTAATTTTTCTAAAGTGTCATCAAACAACACTACATCTGGATTAAGTAGAAGTACGAAATCAGACTTAGCTGAATTGATCCCTATATTATTTCCTGCACCCATACCAATATTAGCTTTAGAAAGTATGCATGAAACATTTTTATATTTATTCTCAATATAGTTTTTAAAAATTTTATCGGCTGAATTCTCCACTATTATAATTGAAATATTTCTATCTATTGATTGAATACATTTATCAATAATATGTTGACTTTTAAGAGTAACAATGACTACAGTTAAATTCTGCCTAGATATTGACATACATAATTGCTTAAAATGATATTATAAAAGGTATACTAACAGTTTCATCTAATGTAAAAAACAAAAATATGAATAAAGTAATTGTCACTGGTGGATTAGGTTTCATCGGAAGTAATCTAATTAAATTATTGCTTAAAAAAAAATATTATGTGCTGAATATAGATAAAATTACATATTCATCAAATATTTATAACACTAAAGAATTTATCAAGAATAAAAATTATAGATTTATCAAATTGGATATTAATGATAAAAAATTATTAAATATCTTCAAAAAAATCAAGCCTGTAGGAATTTTTAATTTGGCAGCTGAAACACACGTAGATAGGTCTATAGATAGTCCAAAAAATTTTATTAAAAGCAATATACTAGGAACATTCAATTTGTTGGAATGTTTTAGGGAATTTTATAAATCTTATTCAAAAACTAGGTTGATCCATATTTCTACAGATGAAGTGTATGGCGATGTATTAAGTGGCAGATCTAACGAAGAGTATAAATATAAACCAAGCTCTCCTTACGCTGCTAGTAAAGCTTCATCTGATCACTTAGTATCTTCTTATGTAAGAACATTTAATATACCTGCAATTGTAACAAATTGCTCAAATAACTATGGGCCATGTCAACATCCAGAAAAATTAATACCTAAATTAATTTATAACATATTAAATAATAGAGAATTGCCTATATATGGTGACGGAAAAAATTCACGAGAGTGGATATATGTTATGGATCACTGTGAAGGTCTTATAAAAGTTTTTTTAAAAGGAAAAGTAGGTGAATTTTATAACATTGGTTCTAATAAGAACTTAAATAATCTTGAGATAACAAATTACCTATTAGGTATAGCAAAAAAATACATCAAATTAGGTAAAAAAGTAAAAATTAAATTTGTTAAAGATAGACCCGGCCACGATTTAAGGTATGCGTTAAATAGCAATAAAATAAAAAGAAAACTTAAATGGAAGTCTAATACTAAAATCTTTGATGGACTGAATAAAACTTTTTTATGGTATTATAATAATCAAAAATATTTTAAAAATCTTAAGAAAAAAGATATATTGAAAAGATTAGGAACTTAATTGATAAATAAAGGAATTATTTTAGCTGGTGGTAGGGGCACAAGAATGAGTCCATTAACTAAGGCTATTAATAAACAACTATTACCAATATTTGATAAACCTCTAATTTTCTACCCTTTATCGATTTTAATGCTTTCAAAAATAAAAGATATTTTAATTATAGTTAACAAAGGTGAGCTAAATCAATATAAGAAAATTATACCTAACGGAAGAAATCTTGGAATAAAAATTTCATATGCAGAGCAAAGTGAGCCAAGGGGTTTACCAGAAGCTTTTATAATAGGTGAAAAATTTATTGGTTCAGATAATGTTGCATTAATATTAGGAGACAATTTTTTTTATGGACAAAATCTAACAAAACAGCTGCTAAACTATAAAAAATTAAAAAAAGGTGCAAAAATTGTTTTACATAAAGTTAAAAAACCTGAGCTGTATGGTGTAGCGAAGATAAATAAAAGTAATAAAGTGATAAGTATAAAAGAAAAACCAAAAAAATTTTTTTCAGACCTTGCCATTACAGGCCTATATTTTTTTGACAATTTAGTTTGCAAATATTCTAAATTATTAAAACCATCTAAACGTGGAGAATTAGAGATAGTTGATTTAATTAATAAATACAGAAAAAAAGGAAGTTTAAAAGCAAGTTTACTTGGTAGAGGAGGAGCATGGTTAGACACAGGATCAATAGATGATTTTTATAAAACTAGCGCGTTCGTATCAGCAATTGAGAAAAGGCAAGGGTTAAAAGTTGCGTGTATTGAAGAGATAGCACTTTCATACAACTGGATTGGAAAAAAAGAAATTAATAATCAGATAAAATTTTATGGCAAATGTGAATATTCAGATTATTTAAAAAATTTGATTACATAAAAAGTGAAAAAAATATTATTAACAGGATCAACTGGTTTTATTGGATCGGAATTATTAAAAAATTTATCGAAAAGTAATAAAGTTTACATAACCTTAAGAAAAAAAACAAAGAAAAATTTAAAATATAAAAATGTTAATAAGATTTATTTTAGCAGTTTTCAAAATTTAAATGATAAAATAAAAAAATTAAAAATTAATACAGTCATTCATTGCGCTACACATTATGTCAAAAAACATGATTTTAAAGATATAAAAAAATTAAGTGAGACAAATATTTTATTTGGAAACATTATTCTTGAAAACCTGGAAAAAATGGATGTAAAGACTTTCATAAATTTTTCAACTGTTTGGGAAAATTTCAATGGTAAAAAAGACAACTATTATAATTTGTACTCCGCCTATAAATCAAGCTTTAACAATATAATTAATTATTATAAAAAAAAATTTAATAAAATAAGATTTATAAATTTAGTTATTTCAAATACTTTTGGGGGAAATGATAAAAGAAAAAAAATTATAAATTTATTAAAAATAAATTATAAAAAAAAAGTCCTTACCAAATTAATATCGAAAAACTTATATTTAAATTTACTTAACGTAATAGATATTAATAATGCTGTAAGGCTCATTCTAAAAAATAGTTACAACTCAGGTACATATTTACTGCAAAACAAAAGTGATTTTAAAGTAAGTGATATTATCGATTACATAAATAAACATTCTAATGAAAGAATTAAGGTTAAATGGTTGTCAAATAATATTATAAGGGAAAAAACTTTTAAATTTAGGACGCTCAAAAAGTGGAAACCCGAAAATAGTAAAATTGAAGATATTGTCAGAATTATAATAAAATAAATTTTATTGTTTTTTTTTTAATACAAGCTAAATACAAACAATGAATAAAATTTATTATGGCAGAGCTGTATACGATAATAAGGAAATAAATGCAGTAATTAACGTGTTAAAGAATGATAGTCTGTCATTAATTGACGGCAAGAAAGTAAAGCAGCTTGAAAAAAAAATTTCACAAATTTTTGGAAAAAAATATGGTTTAATGGTTAACTCAGGGTCGTCAGCAAATTTATTAGCTCTTTCATCATTTAAATTTAAAAAAGGTTCAGAAATAATTACTCCAAATCTTACGTTTTCAACTACTGTTGCGCCAATATACCAACTAGGATTAATTCCTCATTTTGTTGGTACAGAGGAAAATAAATTTATTACAGATCCAAATCAAATTGAAAAATGTATAAATAAAAAAACGGTCGCACTAATGATACCAAATCTGTTAGGCAATATAGCTGATTGGAAAAAAATTTATAAAATAGCAAAAAAATATAATCTTAGAGTTATTGAAGACTCTGCTGATACAATTGGATACAAGGTCAATAAAAAAAGCTTAGGCAATTGTTCTGATGTAACAACTAATAGTTTTTATGCATCTCATATAATCAACGGAGCAGGTACTGGAGGTATACTATGCTTTAATGATTATGAATTGTATAAAAGAGCAAAACTTCTTCGAGGCTGGGGACGATCATCTGCTGTATTTAATGAGTCTGAAAATGCAACAAAAAGATTTAATGTAAAAGTTTCAGGTATTGATTATGATGCAAAATATATTTTTTTTGATTTAGGCTACAATTTTTTACCATCTGAAATTTCTGCGGCTTTTGCGCTTGAACAAATAAAAAAATTAAAAAGAAATATTTCAATAAGAAATAAAAATTTTGATTATTTAAAAAAGTTTTTCGGTAATTTTAAAAATTATTTTAAATTACCAGAGCAAAACCCTGGTGTTAAAACACCTTGGTTAGCTTTTCCGTTAGTTATTAAAAAAAATAAAATATTTAATAGAAAAAAAATGCAGATTTTTTTTGAAAAAAACCACATTCAAACTAGAACTATTTTTACAGGCAATATTTTAAAACAACCAGTGATGAAAAATAGAAATTTTAAAAAACATCCAAAATGTGATGAGGTAGCTGATGATGTCATGAAAAATGGAATTTTATTAGGCTGTCATCAGGGAATGAGTAGAAAAGATTTAGATTATATTTGTTCAACATTTATAAAATTTATTAAATAATGAAAATAATAAAAACTAAATTTAAAGGTCTACTAATTTATGATAAAAAATCTTTTAAAGATAAAAGGGGTTATTTTAGAGAACTTTATATTAAGAAGCATTTCAAAACAACTTTTCCTTTTGATGTTATGTCTTTCTCAAAAAAAAATGTCTTAAGAGGTCTTCATTTGCAACAATCAAATCCTCAAGCTAAGCTAATCACTGTTCTAAGTGGTAAAGTATTTGACGTATGTGTAGATTGTAGAAAAAATTCTAAAACTTTTGGTAAACATTATTCAATTATTTTATCTGATAAAAATAATAAATCGTTGTTGATACCAGCTGGCTTTGCCCATGGTTTTTATACTTTGGCAAACAGGACAATCTTACATTATAAATGTTCTAAATATAGACATGCGAAATCAGAAACTGGTATAATTTGGAACGATAAGGATCTTAAGATAAAGTGGCCTGCTAGAAAAATTATTATATCAAAAAAAGATAATAATAATATAAGCTTTAGAGATTTTAAAAAATTAATTTAGTTTAAATAGCCTTTTTTAAAGCTTCATAGATTAAATCTTCAGTTGTTTCTCCAAGACTTCTATAAATTTCATTGTTATCTTTAAAAATTAATAGCGTAGTTTGAAATTTTACATCCAATAAATTAGCAATTTCTTTGTTTGTCACATCAAATGAAAAATATTCAATATTTTCAAATTTAATATCAAACAATCTTCCATCACTTTTTGCTTTATTTAAAACTTTCATTTGACTCGCGCATGAAGAGCAATATTTTATCCAAGAACTTACTACTACAACTTTTCCCTCTGATTGAGCTTTATCAAATAATTTTTTGTCAAAAGTAGTCTCCTTTTCCATTGAAATTGATGGATTTAAAATAAGAATTTGAATGGTAAATAAAAGTAATAATTTTTTAAACATTAATAAAATGTAAATAAATCAAGAAAAATTACAATGTGTCAAAAAAACTCCTTCTAAAGCATAAAGTTTGGAATAAATATTAGGTATGATTAAAAAATTCTTAGTAATCGCAATTATATTAATTTCTTTTAAATCCTACGCAGATAAAAACATGATGATTGGTTCTCTAGGGAAGCCTGAGGAAGTTAACCGAGTAATTAAAGTTATAATGCATGATAATTATTATGAGCCAAATAGTTTCAATATAAAATCTGGTGAAACGATTAAATTTGAAGTTGTTAATGCTGGTGAACTTGTTCATGAGTTTAATATTGCAAATGCAATGATGCATAAAAAACATCAACCAGAAATGGAAAAAATGGTTGAAAACGAAATTTTATTAGCTGACTCAATTGACAAAGAAAAAATGACAAAAATGGCAAAGATGGATAAGTCAATGGGTCATTCTCATAGCAACAGTGTATTGTTAGAGCCAAATGAAAGAGGTCACATTGTTTGGAAGTTTGAAAATGCAATGAATATTGAAATTGCATGTAATGTTCCTGGACATTATCAAGTTGGCATGATTGCTAAAGTTGATATAAAATAATTAATGCAAAAATCATCTGTATCGAGTTTTCATTGGGCATGCAAACACACTTGGAGTAGAAGTGCAAAAAATACTGCGTGGTGTTTACTTGGCTGTTCCATTGGGGATTTTGGAACAATTTTATTTTTTCAACTAACTGAAGTTCCATTTCCTGTGCTAGGTATTATGACATTAGCAATAATTAATGGACTAATTACAAGCATCATTCTTGAAACTATTATTCTAATGAGACAAAAATTAAATTTTTCTAAAGCATTAAATACAGCGATCGGAATGAGCTTTATTTCAATGATTAGCATGGAAGTTGCAATGAACGTTACTGACTACTATCTTACTGGTGGTGCAATACTAACCTGGTGGGTAGTACCAATTATGTTAATTGTAGGTTTTTTAACACCTTGGCCATATAATTATTGGAGATTAAAAAAATACAACATTGCCTGTCATTAATTTGGTAGCGGGAAGTGGGATCGAACCACTGACCTCGGGCTTATGAGTCCCGCGCTCTAACCAACTGAGCTACCCCGCCATTAAATTCGTATTGATTTATACTACTTATTTTTTTTCGTTCAAACAAGAAATTAAGAAATTGCGTTTAATAAGGGTTTCTCTGTGGACCACCAGTGGACCAAAATTGGACCAAAAAATTTGGTCCATGGGACGCCCGTGTGTGATTTATTTAATTAAATCAAAGGCTTCAAAATATTTATCTGTGTTAAAAACATTTGCTCTACTTTTAATTTGAACTTTTTTTCTGTTAGGAAACATTCTCAAATTTGCAGATTTTTGAGATAATGCATCTTTAATTGGAATAACATAAAATTTAAATATTCCAGATAATTTTATTATAAAAAAATCAATTTCTTTTTTTGAATACCTTAATGTTAAACTTTTGTTAGATGTATGTTTTCTGGATGCAAGTTTTGACTCAAAATAATCAAACCTTTCTGAGTATCCAGCTGTTTTAACTTGAATTTTAAACATCTTTTTATTTTTAAAAATTATTAGATCGGCAACAGAGGAGTCTAAGATTGGTTTATAAACATCAAAATTTAATTTAATTAACTTTATGATTGTTGATTGCTCATTAAAATGAGAAATTCTCCTCGTATAAACCCCAAAATCATTTGAGTTTTTTTTTAGTTTTTTAGATAGGTTTTGGTAATATTTTTTAATTTCAATGTCATTTTTTTGGGGTCTCAGACCTCTATGTTTTGAGAATTTAAAGCGTCTTGCTGTCCCCATTATTGATTGATCAGTCCTATTCAATAACTTTCTAATTTTGTCCACTGGTACATCATTAGAGTATAAAAATCCTAATTTTTTTATTTCTTTTTTATTCCACTTTTTATTTGATCTTATTGAAAGCATTTAAATAATATTCAGAATCTGTTTTCTTTTTTTTGTTAATTTTTAAATTTCTATTCGGATAAAGTTGGATATTTAATCTTTTTTTAAAGTATTCAACTGGAAACACGTATATTGCGTCTATACCTGAGCATTTTATAATTATAAAATCAGTTTCTTTTTTAGAATAAGGTATTTTATTTCTACCTCTTGTTTGCCAAACTGATGAAGAATAACAGTTTCTATCCCTAAAATATCTTGCTGTCTTGATTTGAATTTTGAAAAATTTATCGTTTTTAGAAATTATTAGATCTGCGGGCTGATTTGCTAAAACAGGCTCATAAACCTCGAAGCCCTCTGACATTAGCTTGGCGGAAACTAAATATTCCGAAATTTGACCAGCTCTATATTTATCTAAACCACTAAAACTTATATTTTGATCGCTAATTTTTATTAAATCTTTAGAAGATATTTTGCTATTTATTAAAGGTTTAACATTTTTTTTTTCAGTTATACCTCTAACAATATTTGGAGTTGAATTTATTATTCTTGATATTTGTTTATAAGAAACACCGTTTTCTCTTAATATTTTAATTATCTCAATTTTATTTTCGTCTAAATTTCTCATCAAAACTTTCTATCAATTTTGTTGCAGTTCCAAAATTGATCACTCATTGATATGTTTAAATCCTTTTGACTAAAACTGTTAGGACCGTTAACCTCTTTTATGTGTAATTCACCAGTATATCTGTTTAATACACCCCATACTTTAGTATCGTCCATTTCAGTAAAATCATCATAAAAAGTTATTGTATCCTTGCTCCACTTAGTAGAACTAAATCCAATTTTAATTAATTTGTTATTTATAAACTTATAAATTTTTTTTTTTGAATCATCTAACTTATAAATACCTGTTTGAGTTGACTTAAAAGGTATCCATTTAGATTCATCAATTTTATAAGCAGTACCTTTTGTAGGGAAACATTCTAAAAAAACTTCCTTAGAATAAACTTTTGAAAAAAAAGAAAAAAATATGATCAAAAAAAATATAAATTTTTTCATTAAAACTATCCTATCAGTGGACCACCAGTGGACCAATATTTATGTTTGCTTAAATTAGTTAGGAAATCTAGGGGATCGAACCACTGACCTCGGGCTTATGAGTCCCGCGCTCTAACCAACTGAGCTACCCCGCCATTAAATTGTTGTTGATTTATACTACTTATATTTTTTTCATTAGTTAATCAATACTGATAGTTACTCCTGTTTTATTTGCATCATTTCCACAACTATCTTTGAAACATGCATGTAATATAACATTTTGATTACTTGAAGTTATATATATATTTCCTTTTATATATTTATCTCCAAGAATGACTGCATTTATAGAAGTGTCGTATGGATTTTTAAATTCACGCAAAGATTTCTCTGCCGCTCTTATCACTGTTGATCCGGTTCTGCCACTACAAATTAAATTTTTTTGCATTGCTTCGCTTTCACCCATATTACATTTTTGAACTTCGTTAATAATATAATTTCTGACTTGATTATAAATTGATTTAGTAGCATTAACTTTTGCGCTATTTGTATAACCATTATAAGCAACAACACCTACTGCCGCTAGGATACCAATGATGGCTACGACGACTAACAGTTCTATTAATGTGAAGCCATTATCTTCCATATCTTTGAAATTTTTCAATAACATATTTAGCTAGATTTTCTGTTGTTAAATTTTGTTTAGTATAATTTAATAATTCATTTTTGATTTGCAATATTTTTGGATTTTTGTTTAAAAATTCAATAGCATTCTTATTTTTAAAAATATTTGGTAGATAAAAAATTATCTTCTCAAGAGATAGAAATTTTTTTTTATATATTTTGAAAGGGAAATATAGCTGTAATACTTTGTTAAAATCTTGATATATATTTAATAATCTATCCTTGGGTAGTGATGTAAGTATTAATTTTGGACAATTTTTGATATTTAAAAATAGCGGAATACAACCATTCATTAAAATTTCATAATGTCTTAAGCAATCCCAGCCTAACTTTTTATTTGTTATAGCGAAGATACTGTTTGAATACATATCGTAATATGTTTCTTCGTTATCATATATATACGTTCTCAATCTACCAGGAATTAAAGGTGCTAATAAATTATTAGGTTTTTCATTAATTTGTTTCAATATCTTTTCTTTTGGTACTGCAAAGCTTATTGGAATTACATTAGATCTGCTATGGAGCAATTCTCTTTTAAAATACAATCCTGTTTTAAGGTATTCTTCATCGATATTATTATCGTCTTCTCCATCTATAAATATAACTTTATTATTGTGTTTGATGACATCATCCAAAAATAGACATGACCTTCTTATAGAACTGTAGATCACAAGGTCAAAATATTTTTCTTGTATTTTTTTTTTTATGTCGGTTCTATCGATTAAATTATAATTATTCAATGTACTATTGATTGTGAAGCCTTTACCCCAAATTTTATTTTTATCGTATTCCCTTTTCAATATTTCATCTGAGTACATATACCAACAACCAGGGTAATCTATTACATCTGAACCATAAAGCTGTCTTAAGCCATGTAATAAAAGATCGCTCATGAA
>CACHVY010000005.1 GCA_902583455.1 uncultured Pelagibacteraceae bacterium
AATCTAAAAGTTAGTGTTTTAAATAATAATGACAAACTCAGCAAATTAGATATTAGGAATGATAAAAATAACTATATTATAAATAGTCAAATTTTTGATGGATCAAAATTAGTTGACGAAATTTTATTTTCAAAAGAAGAAGGTAGTTTTTTTGATTTATTCGATAATTTAAATACTAACGTATCAATAAAAGTTGCAACAGCATATTTAAATAATGAGGATTATCTCGAGTCCCTTGACTCAAACTTAATTGTAAAAAATAACAAAATTTTTGATTTGAATTTATTATCTAAATTCCCTAATAACGAAGAGTTTAAAGTTTCTATTAAGACAAACCAAAGCAAAGAAAAGATTACAACAGTTTTTACTAATTATGCAAAACCTTTGGTGAAAAAATATAAATTTATAAAAGGTTTTGATGGAGGAGCTCTAGATTTCTACTCTGTTTCAAAGAATAAAATAACTAATTCAAATTTAAAATTATATGACTTCAAATTAAATGAAGTACCTGCACTTACTAAATTATTAACTTTAGCTTCTTTGCAAGGTATAGCTGATTTATTATCTGGTGAGGGAATAAGATTTAATGAATTCGAAATGAAGTTTAATAAGAATAATGGTTTAATGACAATTGAAGAGATCTATTCTCTTGGCCCCTCAATTTCAGTTTTAATGGAAGGTTATATTCAAAAAGATGATTTAGTTAGTTTAAGAGGAACTTTGGTCCCAGCTACTACTATAAATAAAGCAATAGGTTCAATACCCGTATTGGGGGACATATTAGTTGGAAAAAAAGCAGGCGAAGGAGTTTTTGGAGTAAGTTTTAAAATAAAAGGATACCCCAAAAATTTAAAAACTACTGTCAATCCGATTAAAACACTAACACCAAGATTTATTACAAGAACGCTTGAAAAGATAAAAAAAGCTAATCAGTAATTTTAAATAAAACGTGGTTTTTCTTACCGTGTGATAATTTCAATATATTATCTTTAAAATCATTAATAGTAATATTAGCAACTTGTTTATCAATAGTATTATTATTAACTTTTATACCAAAGTTTTTTATTGCTCTTCTAACTTCACTTTTTGATTTTAATAAATTTGATTTGATTACTAAATCAATAATATTAATACTATTAATTTCAACTTTTTTTAGTTTTATAACGGGTAGGTCGTCACCAAAAGATCCTGCTGTAAATGTTTTTTCAGCAGTTTCAGCAGCTTTTTTTGCAGCAGCTTTCCCATGTAACATTGCAGTAGTTTCGTTAGCTAATAATATTTTTAATTCATTAATATTTTTATTTTTTATAATCTCAATTTCAGAGACTTTTTTATTAGTAAACATTTTCAAAAATTTTATAACATCACGATCGTCCGTATTTCTCCAAAATTGCCAGTAATCATATGGAGATAATAAATTTTTATCTAACCATACTGCACCTTTTTCGGTCTTTCCCATTTTCGCTCCTGATGCCAAAGTTATTAATGGCGTAGTCAATCCAAAAGCTTGTTTACCAAGGCTTCTTTTTATTAAATCAACACCATTAACAATATTTCCCCATTGATCGGAACCACCAATCTGTAGAATACAGCCACTTTTTTTATTTAATTCTAAAAAATCGTAAGCTTGCAAAATCATATAATTAAATTCCATATAACTTAAAGATTGCTCTCTATCTAATCTCAACTTAACACTATCGAAACTCAACATTTTATTTATAGTAAAATGTTTGCCGATTTCTCTTAAAAATTTAATATAATTCAATTTTCCAAGCCACTTTAAATTGTTTACGAAAATTGGTTTTGTTTTAATATTTTTATTATCTAAAAAAATATTAAAAACTTTTTTTATATTTTTAATATTTTTATTTATTTCTTTAGTAGACAAAATTTTTCTTGTTTCCTCTTTACCTGATGGATCTCCAATCATCGTAGTTCCACCACCTAACAATACAATTGGTTTATGCCCGTGTCTTTGAAGCATTCTTAAACACATTATTTGCAATAAACTGCCTACATGCAAACTTTGAGCTGTACAATCAAAACCGATATATGCATTGATTTTTTTACTGTTCATCAAATTGTCCAGCTCATCAGAATTAGTGCATTGATTAAAATACTCTCTTTCTTTAAACTCAGATATAAATGAATTTTTCATTTTTTAAATTATTACTAATAATTCAATATACTTATTTTAAATTGATTGAAAAATAAATTGTGAACAAATCTCTTAATTGTTTAGGCTTAATGAGTGGTACTTCTGGCGATGGTGTTGATGCTTCTATAATCAATTCTGACGGCGAAGGACATTATAAAGTTTTGATCAACAAATACTTTCAATATTCAGATGGAATCTCACAAAATATCTTTAGATTAAAAAGAAATATTAATAAAATTGACGATGTAAAAAAATTTAGCGTAGAAATTGATGAATTGGAGAGAAAAATAACTTTATTTCATTCAAATGTTGTTTCAAATTTTACTAAAAATGAAGAATTTAAAATAGATTTAATTGGTTTTCATGGGCAAACAATATTACACAGTCCAAAAAATAGATATTCAAAACAACTTGGTGATGGAAACTTATTATCTCAGCTTTCAAAAAAAAAGGTTATTTACAACTTCAGACAAAATGATCTATTAAATGGTGGCGACGGCGCTCCTCTGTCACCAATCTTTCATCAAATAATTGTCAAAGAAAAAAAAATTGATTTACCAGTTTGTATCTTAAATATTGGTGGAATATCTAATTTGACTTTAATTAAAGACTTAAAAGAGGAAAATTTAATAAGTAGAGATATTGGTCCAGGAAACTGCTTAATTGATGAATGGATAAGACGAAATAAAAAAGGTAATTATGACATTGATGGGGAATTTGCAAACTGTGGTAAAACAAACAAATTGATACTCAATCAAGCTCTTGAGGATTTTGAAAACATTCCAATTAAAAATATAAACTCTTTTGATGTAAACGATTTTGAAATAAATTTTTTAAGAGGTCTTGATTTGGAAGATGGCGCTTCAACCATAACTGATTTTACGAGCAGTATTATTGCTAATAAGTTGTTAGAAGTAACTTCAAAATACAACCAAAAAATTTCTAAAGTAATTTTATGTGGAGGTGGTAGAAAAAATAAAATATTAATCGAAAGAATTAGGAGAGACACTCACAATAAATTTATATTCGAGACAACTGATGATTATGGAGTTGATGGTGATTTTGTTGAGTCACAAGCATTTGCTTATCTAGCCATTCGTTCATTTTTAAAACTTCCAATAACTTTTCCTAATACAACGGGATGTGAATTGCCTTCAACTGGCGGAATATTAATTAAAAACTTTTAAAATAAAGCTGACTCTTTTTGAATATATTTATCTAAAACTTTTCTCAAACTATTTTCAGATTTAGTAAAAAAATGATTAGCATCTGAAACAGATTGAAAATCTACTTTAATTCCTTTCTGAGAGGATAATCTTTTATTAAGTTCGTTAATATGATCTACTGGAACTAATTCATCTTTTTTTCCATAAACCATTAATCCTGAGGTTGGACAGGGCGATAAAAATGAAAAATCATATACGTTAGGCTGAGGTGAAATTGAGATAAATCTATTTATTTCTGGTCTTCTCATTAAAAGTTGCATTGAAATTAGAGATCCGAAAGAAAAACCAGCAACCCAACATTGGGAATTATCAAAGTTTTCTCTTTCAATCCAGTCTAGTGCTGCAGCAGCATCAGCAAGTTCACCCTGACCATTATCAAACTCTCCATCACTTTTTCCAACACCCCTGAAATTTACACGACAAACTGAAAATCCATTATCCATAAATGCATGAAATGTTTCAACTACAACTTTATTATTCATTGTACCTCCATATTGAGGATGAGGTTGTAAAACTAAAGCAATTGGAGAAGTTATTTTTTGATTTTTAAAATATTTTGCCTCTAATCTTCCGGCTGGTCCAGGAATAAATATTTCTATAATTTTATTATCCATATTTGTTAATGATAACTATTATCAAAAAAATTTTTGTTAATGATAATTGTTCTCACAAAAAAACTTTATTTATCATAACGGGGTGACAAAATGCGAGTCTTTTTAATTTCAAAAACTTGACTATTTTGGTCGGGTATATATATAAGTCGCATAAATAAACGATTATGAAGCTAAATACTAAATCAAGATATGCTGTAATGGCTCTAGCTGATATGGCTATTTTTTCAGATAAAAAAGCAGTTAGTTTGAGAGATATTTCATTAAGACAAGGCATATCTTTGCTTTATTTGGAGCAAATATTTTTAAGATTAAAAAAAAATAAAATTGTAAATAGCGTGAGAGGTATTAACGGCGGTTACACATTTGTTAAAAGTCCTAAAGAATTAAAAATTTCAGATATACTATTAGCGCTAGATCAAAAAGTTAAAACAATAGGATGTAAAAAAGACTCCAAGAAATCTTGTAATGGTAAAAGCACTAAATGTATTACTCATAATTTTTGGGATGAATTAGATCTTCATATAAATAGTTTTTTTGAAAATAAAAGATTAAGTGACTTATTAAAAAATAAAGAGGTGAGACTATAAATGAGAGATAAACAAATAGAAGATTTAAAAGATTACAAATATGGTTTTTCAACTGATATTGAAAACTTTAAAGCTCCAAAAGGATTAAATGAAGATGTAATTAAGTTTATATCAAATATCAAAAAAGAACCTAAATGGTTACTAGAATGGAGACTCAAAGCTTTTGAAAGACTAAAAGTTTTAAAAGAACCAGATTGGCAAAAACCGAAATATCCAAAAATAGATTATCAAGATCTGTATTATTATTCAGCTCCAAAAAGCTTTAAAGATAAACCAAAAAGTCTTGATGAGTTAGATCCAAAATTACTTGAAACTTATCAAAAGTTAGGAATTCCACTTAATGAACAAAAAAGATTAAACGGGATAGCCGTTGACGCAGTTTTCGACTCAGTTTCTGTAGCCACAACTTTTAAAGAAACTTTAACAAAACAAGGGATAATATTTTGTTCAATTTCTGAAGCTGTACAAAAACATCCAGAATTAGTAAAAAAATATTTAGGTACAGTTATACCTTTAACAGATCATTTTTTTGCAACACTTAACTCAGCTGTATTTACCGATGGATCATTTGTTTATATTCCACCAGGAGTAAGATGTCCTATGGAGTTATCAACATATTTTAGAATTAATGCTTCTGATACAGGTCAATTTGAGAGGACTTTAATTATTGCTGATAAAGGAAGTTATGTAAGTTATCTAGAAGGATGTACTGCGCCAATGCGGGATGAAAATCAATTACATGCTGCTAATGTAGAACTTATTGCTTTGGATGATGCAGAAATAAAATATTCTACTGTTCAAAATTGGTATCCAGGAGACAAGGACGGCAAAGGTGGAATTTATAACTTTGTTACAAAACGAGGTCTATGTAAAGGCAAGAACTCAAAAATTTCATGGACTCAAGTTGAAACAGGATCTGCAATTACTTGGAAATATCCGAGCTGTATTTTAAAAGGTGATAACTCAATTGGTGAATTTTATTCAATTGCTATTACTAACAATCATCAAAAAGCTGACACAGGCACAAAGATGATACACCTTGGAAAAAATACAAAGAGTAAAATTATTTCAAAAGGTATAAGTGCGGGTTTTTCAGACATGACTTATAGGGGTCTGGTAGATATTTCCCCAAAAGCTACAAATTCAAATAATTTCACTCAATGCGACTCATTGTTAATGGGTAATAAATGTGGAGCACACACCGTTCCATATATTAAAAATAAAAACTCAGACTCTAATATTGCTCATGAGGCAACAACATCAAAAATTAGCGAGGAACAATTACATTATTGTCAGCAAAGAGGATTAAATCCAGAAGAAGCAGTTGGGTTGATAGTAAATGGTTTTTGTAAAGAAGTATTACAACAGTTGCCAATGGAATTTGCAGTCGAAGCTCAAAAGTTAGTTGGTATTAGTTTAGAAGGAAGTGTTGGCTAATGTTAAAAATTAATAATCTAAGTGCAAAAATTGAAAATAAATCTATTTTGCAGGATTTCAAATTAGAGATTAATCCTGGCGAAGTTCACGCAATAATGGGCCCAAATGGCTCAGGTAAAAGCACACTATCTAATATTTTATCTGGAAAAAAAGGATACGATGTAACAGGAGAGGTTTTGTTTGAAAATAATGATTTATTTTCATTAGAAACTGAAGAACGTGCACACAAGGGAATTTTTTTAGCTTTTCAATACCCTTTAGAGATACCAGGGGTTAATACCAATGTTTTTTTAAAAACTTCATTAAATGCAATAAAAAAGGCAAGAGGCGAAAAAGAATTGGATGCAATACAGTTTTTAAAACTTGTTAAAGAAAAAGCAAAAGAACTTAAATTTGATGAAGAAAAATTAGGCAGACAACTTAATGTTGGTTTTTCTGGTGGAGAAAAAAAGAAAAATGAAATTCTTCAAATGTCTATTTTAAATCCAAAACTTTCTATTCTAGATGAAACAGACTCAGGCTTAGATATTGATGCTCTTAAAACTGTTGCAGATGGTGTTAATGCATTAAGAAAGAAAAATAACTCTTTTTTAATAATTACTCACTATCAAAGATTACTTGAATACATCAAACCTGATTTTGTTCATGTCTTAATGAACGGAAAAATAATTAAATCTGGTGGTCCAGAACTAGCACTCGAGCTAGAGAAGAAAGGATATGAAAATATTAATTAAATGGAAGAACAATTAAAAATAGACTTCGAAAAAAAGTTAAAAGATTTCTCATATTCTGACCAGGAAAAAAAGTTTAAGGAGACTAACTTCAAGGAATTTCTTAAAAATGGATTTCCTAATAGAAAGTTAGAGAATTGGAAATTTTCTGATCTAAATCAAATAATTAAAAACAATATTGGCGAGTTAACCTTCTACAACGATTATAAAAAGGAAAATCAAATTGATAAAATCGAATTAATAAGTGAGTTAGAGCATAATAAAATTATTATAGTTGATGGAAAAATTGAAAAAATAGATTTTAAGTTTGAAGATAAAGATAAAATTGATGTTTTAGTTGAACAGAGTGAAGAAACTATTAAAGAAAATATTAATTCACTAATTAACCTAAACAACGCTTTTTCTAATAAATTCTGCAAGATTATTATTAAAAAAAATTATAGTTTAAAAAAACCTTTAATTATTTATCACTCAACAAATAAAAATACACAATCAAAAAATACTAATTCGAGAATTGATTTTAAGTTAGAGGAAAATGCATGTTTAAGACTAATTGATATTTTCAAGGACAATTCAGAGAAAAATTTTCTTAATATTTATTATAATTTTGAATTAGATAAATCATCAATATTAAAAAACTATAAAATAGATAAAGCAATAAATAATAATGTTAAATATTCATATAATAATGTGAAACAGGAAGCTAATAGCATTTCTGAAACTTTTATATTATCTAGTGGTTCAAAATTTTTCAAAAATGAAATTAATTGCGATCTTCAAGGTCAGCACTCTTCAGCTTTTGTAAATGGGATTTTTGATTTAGATGATGAAAATCACCATGAAATAAAATCAAATATTAATCACTTAGTAGAAAATACTAAAAGTTATCAATTAGTAAAAAGTGTATTAGAAAAAAAATCTAAAGCTGTTTATCAAGGAAAAATTTTTGTAAGTTCTGAGGCTCAAAAAACAGACGGTTATCAATTAAGTAACGCAATACTTTTAAGTGAAAATTCAGAGTTTAATGCTAAACCTGAATTAGAGATTTATGCTGATGATGTAAAATGTTCTCATGGATCCTCATCAGGAAGTCTAGATGAGAACTCAATATTTTATCTAATGTCTAGAGGATTAAATTATAAGGAAGCAAAAAAACTTCTTATCAATGGTTTTTTATTAGATGTCATTGAAAAAATTACAGATGAAGAGATTAAAAATCTAATTAAGGATTTATTGGGAGTTAAACAATGAGCTTAAAAAATATTAAAAAACAATTTCCTATCTTTAGTAATAAAATACAAAATAATGATCTTGTATATTTAGACAGTGCAAATTCCTCACAAAAACCCCAAGTAGTTGTAGACAGAATTTATGATTTCTATACCAAGGAATTCTCAAATGTAGGAAGAAGCATTCATTATCTAGCTGTTGCAGCTACTAATTTGTATGAGAATACAAGAACTTTAGTTCAAAAATATATTAATGCAAAAGATAAAAACGAAATAGTCTTTACTAAAGGCGCGACAGAGGCAATTAATTTAGTTGCTAATACATTTGGTCAAAAATATTTAAAAGAGGGTGATGAAGTTCTTCTTACAGAATTAGAACATCACTCAAACTATGTGCCTTGGCATTACCTTAGAAAATCAAAAGGTGTAAAAATTAAATTTGCAGAAATGGATGAAAATGGAGATGTAACTTTAGAAACAATTGAAAAAAATATTACTGATAAGACAAAAATTATAGCTATCACCCATTTATCTAATGTAACTGGCGCGATATTGCCTGTAAAAGAAATTACGAAATTAGCACACTCCAAAAATATTCCAGTTTTAATTGATGGCTGTCAAGGAGCACCTCATTTAAAGCTTGATATGCAAGATCTTGATTGTGATTTTTATGCAATTTCATGTCATAAAATGTATGGACCTACAGGATTAGGTATTTTGTATGCTAAAAAAAAATGGCTAGAAGAATTACCCCCGTATCAAGGTGGTGGTGGAATGATAAGAGAAGTCAAAAAAGAAGGAATTACATTTGGAGAATTACCAAACAAATATGAAGCTGGAACAATGGCAACCGCTCAAGTCATTGCATTTGGAGAGTCCATTAAGTTTATAAATAAAATTGGAATTGAAAACATTGAAAAACATGAACGGGAACTAACTGTTTATGGTGAGGAAGTATTAAGAAAAAATAATTCTGTAAAACTTATCGGAAATCCTAAAGATAAAGGATCAGTTTTGTCATTTACTTTAGACGGTGTTCATCCTCATGATATTGCAACTATTCTTGATGAAGATGGCGTTGCAATTAGAGCTGGCCATCATTGTTGTCAGATTTTGCATGAGAAACTTGGTTTATCAGCAACCGCAAGAGCCTCATTAGGAGTATACAATACTAAAGAAGATTTAGATCAACTTAATGAATCATTAAACAAGTGTAAAAAGATATTCAGTTAACAATGGATTTAAAAGAACTTTATCAAGAAATAATCTTAGATCACGGGAAGAACCCTAGGAATTTAGGTAAATTTGAAAATTTTAATAAAGATGCCGAAGGTTACAACCCTTTATGTGGTGACAAAGTTCACGTTTATTTAAAATTAAATGAAGATAAAGAAATTGAAGATATATCTTTTGAAGGACATGGCTGTGCAATTTCAATGGCATCAGCATCAATAATGACTGAATTAATGAAAGATAAAAAAAATCTCGAAGTAAAAGAAATCTTAAATGATTTTTTAGATATGATTAAACAAAGTCCTGAATTAAAATCTCAATTAATCAAAGAGGACGAAAAAACTAAGCTAATGTCGCTTTCAGGAGTTAAACGATACCCAATGAGAGTAAAGTGTGCTACTATAGCATGGCATGCTTTAGCTTCGGCTATGAACTATAAAAAAGATGAAAATAATAGTGAGAAATTTATTTAATTATGGAACTTAAAGAAAAAATTATAGGGGAGATTAAAAAAATCTATGATCCTGAAATACCAGTCAATATTTATGACCTTGGTTTAATATACGATGTAAAAGTGGATGATAAAAATAATGTGGATGTAAAAATGACACTTACTACCCCTAACTGTCCTGTAGCGGAAAGTTTACCGATGGAAGTTGAAAACACAGTTAAAGAAGTTAAAGAAGTAAATAAAGTAAATTTAGAGTTGGTATGGGATCCACCCTGGGACAAATCAATGATTACAGAGGCAGGAAAATTAGAACTAAATCTATGACACAGGTAATTAAATTAAGCGATAAAGCCGCTGATAGAATTAAAGAAATACTTTCAAAAAATAAAGATTCATTGGGTGTAAGGATTGGCGTAAAGAGTGGAGGTTGTGCAGGAATGTCTTACATCATGGAATATGCAAAAACTCAACAACCAAATGATGAATTAATAGAAGATAAAGGTGTTAAGGTTTTTATAGACCCAAGTGCAATAATGTATCTTCTTGGAACAGAAATGGATTACAAAGTAGAAGAATTCTCATCTTCATTCGTATTTAATAATCCAAACGAAACTGAACGTTGTGGATGCGGCGAGTCTTTTAAAATATAATTAAATTAACAACTGTAATACATCTCAAATTCAATTGGATGTGGAGTATGTTCAAAATTATGAACTTCTTCCATCTTCAATGAAATGTATGCATCAATCTGGTCGTCTGTGAAAACACCACCTTCAGTTAAGAATTTTCTATCCTTATCTAAACTCTCCATTGCTTCTCTTAATGAACCACAGACAGTTGGAATTTTACTTACTTCTTCCTCTGATAATGCATAAAGGTCTTTATCAAAAGATTTACCAGGATTGATTTTATTTTTAATTCCATCTAACCCAGCCATTAACATTGCAGCAAAAGTTAAGTAAGGATTTCCAGCAGCATCACCAAATCTAATTTCACATCTTGCAGCTTTTTTACTTAATGTTATTGGTATTCTGCATGAAGCTGATCTATTTCTTGCAGAATAAGCTAATAATACTGGCGCCTCAAATCCAGGAATTAATCTTTTATAACTATTAGTTGTTGCGTTAGAAAATGCGTTGATCGCTTTAGCGTGTTTTAAAATTCCACCAATATAGTTTAAAGCAAGATCGGATAGTCCAGCATATTTATCCCCTGAAAATAATGCCTTATCACCTTTCCATATAGATTGGTGCACGTGCATTCCAGAACCATTATCGCCTTTAACTGGTTTAGGCATAAATGTAGCTGTCTTACCAAATGAGTGAGATACCATGTGAACGGCGTACTTATAAAGTTGCAAATTATCTGCTTGATCTACAAGTGTTCCAAAGTACATACCTAACTCGTGTTGGCTTGGTGCTACTTCATGGTGATGTTTTTCAACTTTAATACCCATGTCTTTCATAGCTTTTAAATATTCACTTCTCATGTCTTGGGCACTATCAACCGGAGGCACTGGGAAATACCCACCTTTGATACCAGGTCTGTGACCCATGTTTCCATTGTCATAGTCTTTACCTGTATTGTAAGGACCTTCAGTACTATCTATTTTAAAACCTGTTTCATTCATGTCGTTTTTAAACTTAACGTCATCAAATACAAAAAATTCTGCTTCTGGACCAAAAAATGCTTTATCACCAATACCTGATTTCTTTAAATATGCTTCAGCTTTTTTCGCTGTTCCTCTTGGATCTCTCTCGTACGGATCTTTTTTAATCGCGTCTAAAATATCGCAAAAAATATTTAGAGTATTATGCGATGTAAAAGGATCTACAATTGCTCTTGATAAATCTGGTTTCAAGATCATGTCAGACTCATTAATTGCTTTCCAGCCAGCAATTGATGAACCATCAAAAAATATTCCGTCTTCTAACATATCACCATCTACTACTTTGGCATCCATAGTAACATGTTGAAGTTTTCCTCTAGGATCAGTAAATCTTAGATCTACGTATTCTATTTCTTTGTCTTTTATTGTTTTTAATACATTGTTTGCGCTCATAATAATCTCCAAATTTGTTGGATTAGTATCAAAATTAATTATAATTTGATCCTGAAATAAATTAATATCACCTATGCGATTTAAGCATGGGTTTAATAAAGTAAATTGCTTTTTTGCAACAATCAAAGGTTGAAATGAGTTCAATATTAACAAATGAGGCAGTGATAAGAGTTCAAAAGGCTCTTAACGAATTCAATGAAGACATTAAGGTTATAATTTTGGAAAGCACTGCAAGAACAGCAAAAGATGCTGCCAATGCACTTAACTGTGAAATTGGGGCAATAGTTAAAAGTTTACTTTTAAAAGCTGATGATGGATTTATTTTATGTTTGATACCCGGCGATAAAAAATGTTCTTTAAATAAATTAAAAAAAATAATTTCAAAAAAAGATGTTTGTATGGCCAATGCAGATCAAGTTAAAGAAAACACAGGTTTTAGTATCGGAGGTGTTTCACCGGTAGGTCATTTAAAAAAAATTGACGTTTTAGTCGACAAAACATTTGATAGATTTAAAGATGTTTTTGCTGCAGCAGGCCATCCAAATAGTATTTTTAAAATAAGTAACTTAGATCTTTTAAAAATTACTAATGGTAAAACTTTGGATATTTCAGAATGAGACAGCCCAATTTAATTGACTATTCTTTGCTCGTTTTTTTAGCTGTAATTTGGGCTTCAGCTTTTTTTAATATTAAAATTGCAACAGAGTCTTTTGGACCAATAACCATTGCTTTTATTAGAGTTTTCCTAGGCTCAATTCCCTTACTTATTTTATGTAGTATTAAAAATATTAAAATTGAAGCGTTTTCAAAAGACTGGCTTTGGTTTGCATCAATTGGATTTATAAATCTTGTGTTACCATTTTTTTTAATTGCTTATGGAGTTAAGCAAGTTCAAAGTAATTTAGCAGCAATATTAATGTCAACTTCACCCTTAACCTCAACGCTGTTAGCTCATGTATTCATTAAAAATGAGAAAATAAATCTCTTAAAAATTATTGGTGTTTCCGTTGGCTTTGCAGGTATTGTTTATCTATTTTCTGATGATTTTTTAATTAATGAAAATAACATCTTTTCAGCATTTTGTATATTAATGGGATCTTTAGGCTACGTTATTGGCGGTATTTTAACTTTAAAAATAAGCAAAAAGAAAAACGAAAATGTTACAGCGTCCATTTTAATTTGGGCTACAATAATTCTATTACCGATATGTTTTATTTTAGAAAAACCTTGGAATTATAGTCCATCGGTAAACTCTCTTATTTCAATAATTTACTTAGGTTTAATTACAACAGGTTTGGCATGGGTTTTAAGATTTAAAGTTTTAAAAGAAAATGGCTTAGTATTTCAGTCACAAGTAGCTTATTTAATTCCAATTTTTGGAGTTGTTTTGGGGTACATTTTTTTAGGAGAAATTATTACAGATAAAGTAATTATAGCGTTAGTTGCAATTATCCTTGGAATATATCTTGTAAAAAAATCTACTAAAAGAATTCCAATTAAAGTTTAATTTTAAACTTGATTCAACTTTAGGTTTTTCTGTGGTTTCACGTGAAATTGATATAACTTAATTGAATGAAAAATAGTTTATCTTTTGCGTTTATCCTTTTATGGTCATCAGCTTTTGTTACAACTAAACCCATAGTTGATAACAGTGATCCATTTTCTGCATTAGCTTTTAGATTTCTTATAGTGGCTATTGGTTTTTTGGTTTATGCAAAATATAAAAAAATTTCACTATCATTAGGGAGAAAAGAATTATCCAATTCAATTTTAAGTGGAGTTTTGTTTCACGGAATTTATTTGGGTGGTGTTTTTTACTCAGTCTCCCTCGGTATCCCAACAGGTATAACTGCTCTCATAGTTACAATGCAACCAATTCTAACAAACGCATTAGCTGGACCAATTTTAAATGAAAAAGTTGGCTGGAGACAGTGGGTTGGAGTAATACTTGGATTTACTGGGGCTGCAATCGTTCTAGGTTTTGATCTTGGAGAAAGTTTACCCTCTGTAGGTATCATAGCATCATTTATAGCCTTGGCATCTATTACATCTGCAACTTTGTTACAAAAGAAATTTGGAGGAAATGCTCCATTACCAGTAAGCAACATGTATCAAGCTGCGGGAGGATGCATGTTTCATATTTTAATAGTTATTTTTTTTGCTGATGCATTTATTAATTTTAACAAAACATTTTTAATTGCAATGAGCCATCAAATATTTTTAGTATCCTTTGGTGCTTTTACAATTTTAATGTATTTGATAAAAAATAATTCAGCGAGTAAAACTGTAACAATTTTTTTCCTAATTCCAGCAACAACTGCAATTATTGCTTGGATATTTTTGAATGAACAACTTTCTAATCTAGATATTTTTGGATTTGTGGTCGCATCTCTTGGTGTTTACTTAGCTACAAGAAAAACTAGTTAAAAACTTAGAAGTTAAGCGTAATATTTCTACAACTTAAAATTGAAAATAAAATTGCTCGTTTACAGAGTGTCCAAAAAGAGTTTTAATTAGAATTATATAAATATGGCTAAGACAAAAAAAGCTATTAAAAGAAGAAGAAAGAAAACAAAAAAGTCGATTAAAAGAAAGAAAAAACTTAAAAGCGGAACGACAAGGAAACTTTCTAAATCATCAAAAAAAGCTAAGTCGAAGTCAAAAAAGCGTAAAACAAATGGAGGAAAAATGAGTGCAGAAATGAAATTGTCTTCTGTTCTGGATACATCTCATTTGAAGGTCAAATTTCCGTTTAAAGCTAAATACGGAAACTACATTAACGGTAAATTTGTAGAGCCTAAATCTGGAAAGTATTTTGACAATACTTCTCCGATTTCAAATGAAAAAATCTGTGCAGTTGCAAGATCAAATGAAAAAGACGTGGATGCAGCATTAGATGCAGCTCACGCAGCTTTTCCGTCTTGGGGTAAAACTTCAATTACGGAAAGATCTAACATGTTACTTAAAGTAGCTGATGCGATTGAGAAAAACTTAAACACATTAGCTGTAGCAGAGTGTTTAGATAATGGTAAGCCAATCAGAGAATGTATGGCTGCAGACCTACCTTTAGTGATCGATCACTGGAGATATTTTGCAGGTGTAATTAGAGCTGAAGAAGGTTCAATTGCTGAAATTAGCAGCGGTGAATATTCTTACCATATACCTGAGCCACTAGGTGTAGTTGGACAAATTATACCTTGGAACTTCCCTTTACTAATGGCAACTTGGAAACTTGCTCCAGCATTAGCAGCTGGTAACTGTGTGGTATTAAAACCTGCAGAGCAAACTCCAGCTTCGATCATGGTATTGATGGAACTTATTGGTGATATATTACCTCCAGGTGTAGTTAACATTGTAAGCGGTTTTGGTTTAGAAGCTGGTAAACCTTTAGCATCTTCTAAAAGAATAAGAAAAGTTGCTTTCACTGGTGAAACAACAACTGGTAGATTGATAATGCAATACGCATCACAAAACTTAATTCCAATTACATTAGAATTAGGTGGTAAATCTCCTAACATTTATTTTGAAGACGTTATGGATAAAGACGATGACTTCTTCGACAAATGTCTAGAAGGTTTTGCGATGTTTACATTAAACCAAGGAGAAGTTTGTACTTGTCCAAGTAGAGCTTTAGTACAAGAGTCTATCTATGACAAGTTCATGGAAAGAGCTGTTGCAAGAACTAAAGCAGTTAAACAAGACAATCCTTTAAAAATGGAAACAATGATTGGTGCGCAAGCTTCATTAGAACAAATGGAAAAAATCAAATCTTATCTAGATTTAGGTAAGAAAGAAGGTGCCAAAGTTCTATGTGGAGGAAATGTTGCTAAAATCAATAGTGGTTTAGAAAAAGGAAACTACATTGAGCCAACTATTTTCGAAGGTAAAAATGACATGAGAATATTCCAAGAAGAAATTTTTGGACCTGTTGTTTCTGTAACTAAATTTAAAGACGAGAAAGAAGCATTAGAAATTGCTAATGACACTCTTTATGGTTTAGGTGCAGGAGTATGGACTAGAAATGGTAATCGTGCGTTTAGAATGGGTAGAGAAATCCAAGCTGGTAGAGTTTGGACAAACTGCTATCACGCATATCCAGCTCATGCTGCTTTCGGTGGATACAAACAATCTGGTATCGGAAGAGAAACACATAAAATGATGCTTAACCACTACAGACAAGTGAAGAACTTACACGTGTCTTACAGTGAAAAGAAATTAGGCTTCTTTTAAACAATAATTAATATATAATGGCCCGTGAGGAATCACGGGCCATATTTTATATGAAAGTTAAAGCAACAGAATCCGCATTAAAACTACTTGAAGATATTAAAGCTCAACATGGTGATGAACTTTTATTTCATCAATCAGGCGGATGTTGTGATGGCAGTGCTCCAATGTGCTATCCTAGGAAAGAATATTTAGTAGGTAATAGCGATGTTAAACTTGGAGAAATTGGTGGTATTCCTTTTTATATGAATGATGATCAATATGAAAAATGGAAACACACAGATTTAACTATTGATGCTGTCCAAGGTATTGGTGGAATGTTTTCTTTAGACAATGGAACAGGTCGAAGATTCCTTACAAAATCAGAAATTTGTTTAGTCGTAGACAACGACAAAAAAAATTAATCAAAAATAAATATTTTAGTTAAAGATAATATGAAACTTGACTTATTGTCTTTTTCAAATATGTTATATTATAACATAACTCAAATTAGGAAAAATAATCATGAAAATAGCTTATGTATTTAAAAGTAATATGGCAAGTACCTTTCAACTTGGTACTATGATATTACCTCAATTAGAGGACAACTCTCACATGGTAGACGTTATAGGAATGTTTTTCTTTGACGATAATATTATGTGTCTTCAAAAAGGTAATCCGGTAGGAGAGCGTTTAGCAAAAATTGCAAAAGAAAAAAAGATGCTTTTAATGGTTTGTGACCAGTGTGCTGTGAGAAGGGAATTAGCCGAAGGTACTTTTGAGCAATGTGGAAGTGGAGAAGTTAAGGCTAAAGGTTTAGTTGATGGTGTTGTAGCTGGATGTTTTCCTCAATTATATTCTGCATTAGGACCAAATGCTCCAGATCAGGTCATTACACTTTAATAGTTATAATTTTAAAATTAATTAAATATTTTAATCCTCTGTCCGCACAACAGAGGATTAAATAAAAGTTTAGCCTGCAGGTTTATAAACCGAAGCTACTTTTCCTGCCATTTCTGCAGCTGACTTAATGTCAATTGCCTCGCAAATAGTCATGTTACTTATAGATCCACTGGCTTCTACAGCAAGTTTAATTGCTGCAACATTTGTGAAACTATCAGCTTCTACCACTGCTACGAAATCAACAGGTCCTCTTACAATATCAAATGAGTGAACCTTTCCACCCATTGCTTGTGAAATTGCTTCAACTGCTTTTCCTCTATCTTGTCCTGGATCTTTAACAAATCCCTGAAAAGCTTGTGCTGAGTAATTTCCCATAACGTAAAATTTAGCCATAATCCTCCTTTTTTATAAAATCATTATAGTACGAATATTGAATTTTTGTTGATATGATTTATTTGCACACTAGACACTTCAAAAGGTCGTGCTAGATTAAAATATGTATGAAAAATACGGACAATTCACTGATGGTAAATGGCATCAATCATCAAGTGGCGAAACATACGAAGTTTTAAATCCTGCAAATGAGGAAATTATTGGACATGCTTCGAAGGCTTCACCAGAGGATGTTGAGAGAGCTTTAAGGTCTGCTGAAAAAGGTTTGGAAGTTTGGAAAAAAACACCACCTTGGCAACGTGCTTATATTTTAAGAAGAATTGCTGACAAGATGAGAGAAAAGCAAGACATACTTGCTAAATGGATGACACTTGAAGTTGGAAAACCTTTTGCAGAAGCAAAAGGCGAAGTTAATGGAGCTGCAGATATATACGAATGGAATGCAGAAGAGACAAAAAGAATTTATGGTCAAACAGTTGAAAGTAGATTTGAAGACACAAGAGTTCATGTTTATTATCAACCGGTTGGCGTTGTTGCAGCTTTAGTCCCATGGAATTTCCCTTTAGTTCTATCTGCTAGAAAAATTTCTACGGCTCTTGCAGCAGGTTGTTCTGTGATTGTTAAACCTGATGTAATAACGCC
The DNA here is from genome assembly GCA_902583455.1 of uncultured Pelagibacteraceae bacterium. Lineage (GTDB taxonomy): Bacteria > Pseudomonadota > Alphaproteobacteria > Pelagibacterales > Pelagibacteraceae > Pelagibacter. The sequence goes on from CACHVY010000005.1 coordinate 17,873, forward strand.
AGGTGTTGTAATGGAACAGGTTGAAATTTGTAGAGAGTGTGGAGTGCCTCCTGGAGTTGTTAATTTATTATCAGGAGATCCACCAAGCATTGCACAACAATTAATCGCTTCAGATATTGTTAAAAAGATATCTATAACAGGATCATCTAGAGTTGGTAAATTAATACTAAAACAAGCTGCAGATAAAGTTCAAAGAGTAACTATGGAACTAAGCGGACATTCACCTTTTATAGTTTTTGATGATGCCGATATTAAAAAAGCAGCTGATATGGCCATTGCTGCAAAATTTAGAAATAATGGGCAAGTTTGTATTTCCCCAAACAGATTTTATATACAAGAAAAGAAAAAAGAAGAATTTGTAAATCTTTTTTTAGAAAAAACAAAAAAATTAAAAATTGGCGATGGTATGGATCCATCAGTTCAACTTGGTCCTTTAACAACTAAAAAAAGATTAAATGAAATTGAAGATTTAGTTGAAACTACAAAAAAAGAAGGGGCTAAAGTTTTATTAGGTGGCAAAAGACCAAAAGGATTTAATAAAGGATATTATTACGAGCCAACTATTTTTGACGATGTAAAAGATGATTTTACAATTATGAAGGTAGAACCATTTGGTCCTTTAGTGCCAATGCTATCATTTAAAGAATTTGATGAAGTTATAGAAAGAGCAAACAATCACGAACTTGGATTATCAAGTTATATTTGTACGAATTCAATGGAAAGAGCACACCGTGCATCTGAATTAATGGAGACGGGAACAGTTGCAGTTAATACACCTTTAGTCGCAATTGCCGAAGCACCATTTGGTGGTATAAAGCAAGCAGGTTATGGAAGAGAAGGTGGTTCAATGGCTATTAAAGATTATTTAAATGTTAAATATACTCACTTAGGAATTAAAGGATAAAAATGAAAACTAAAAAACAAATTAAAAAGGCTGCTAATATTTTATTTTCTTGGAGAAGCATGATGCCACTTTATTACGGCGTCATATGGATTGTCTTGCTATTAATTGTAATTTTTTCACCTTTTTAAAATTAAAAATTATAAATGGCACAATTATTATTAGCTTTTTTTGCAGGCTTCATAAGTTTTTTGTCACCATGCGTATTACCACTTATCCCAGGTTATATTTCTTATGTTTCAGGAAGTACTTTAAATGAACTATTAGAAAGTAAGCGGGTAAACATTATTCCAACTGTGCTTTTTACAATTGGTTTTTCAATAGTTTTTATTGCTTTTGGAGCAACAAGTACTTTAATTGGTAACTTTGTATTAACCAATTCTTTTGAGCTTAGAATTGTTTCAGGTGCAATTATTATATTATTTTCATTACAACTTTTAGGCCTTTTTAATTTTAAGTTTTTAAACATTGAAAAAAGATTTCAGACAGAAAGAAGATCAAATAAATTATACCCTGTTCTAGTTGGAATGGCTTTTGGTTTTGGTTGGACACCATGTATTGGGCCAATTCTTGGATCTATATTGGCCTTAGCGGCATTAGAAAGCACTTTAACTAAAGGTATTTTGCTTTTAACATCGTACTCCTTAGGTTTAGCAATCCCGTTTATTTTGTCTGGTTTCTTAATTCAAAAGTTCATGGCAGTTTCAAAAAATCTTAAAAATAACATGAATATTATTTCAAAATCTGGAGGAGTTATTCTTTTAATTACAGGAATTCTAATAATTACAAATCAATTACAAGCTGTTGGTTATTATCTATTAGAAGCTTTACCTTTCTTACAAAAGCTTGGTTAAAATAATTTTTTGGTGTAAAATATAGATATGTCGATAGGTTACTTTTTTAATCAGTCAACAAAATTTCTTTGGTACTCTGCGCATTATATAATTTCTTTTAAATATTCTACACCAATAAAAATAGATAAAACTAACCCCCCATCATTTTATGGCAAGATGCCATCAGGAAAACAAATGTTTTTTGAGATGATGAAGTTATTAAATGAGGAAAGAAAATTAATTAATTCAAAATTCTATAAATTACCAAAAACTCAACTAAAGGATTTATTAAGTGCAGCAAAAGGAAGTTTTGATTTTTTCCTTGACCTTCCCAAGATAGATAAACGAAGAGCATCAGGTAAATTTTCGGAAGTAGAAACAAAGAAAAAGGACTTACCTAAATATTACTTAAGAAACTTTCACTATCAAACTGATGGATACTTAAGTGAAAAATCAGCAAGATTATATGAATTTCAAGTTGAAACACTTTTCACTGGGTGTGCAGCAACTATGAGAAGATTTTCCATGATACCACTCATTAATTATTTAAATTCTAATAAAAAAAATATTAAATTATTAGATATTGGAACAGGTACTGGAGAAATTATTGAAAGTTATAAATTAAATTTTAAAGATACAGAAATTACGTGTTCAGACTTATCCGAGGAATACTTAAATGTTGCAAAACAAAAGCTAAAAAAGTTCAAAGATATTAAGTACGTTAATTGCAAAGGGGAAGAATTACCTTTTGAGAAAGAGTCTTTTGATGTTCTTACATCTACATATATGTTTCATGAAATTCCAACTGAAATTAGAAAGCAGGTATTTTCTGAAATCTCAAGAGTATTAAAAAAGGGTGGTATCTTTGTTTTAACAGACTCTTTACAAATTGATGATAATCCTAAGTTAAATCCGCTCTTAGAATTTTTTCCATATTCTACCCATGAACCTTTTTATCCAAAATACATAAGAGAAGATTTAAAAGAAGTAGCTAAAAATTATGGACTTGAAATGTACTATAACAAAAATGCCTATCTAAGTAAGAGTATGGCATTTAGAAAATTATAAATTTATTTCATTACCTCATATAATCCAAGCCAGGCATTCACTTCTTTACTAGCAAGATATTGAGATTTAAAAAACTCTAATTTTTTACATTTATTTGTGTCACATAATTCTTTTAATTTTTTATCAAAACCATATTCTTCATGAATACCTTCATTAATCGTAAAACATATTAAACCTTTGTTTTTGGTAATTCTTATAAACTCATCTAAAGCAGGTGGTTTAACATGAGCATAAGTAAATGTACCAACACACATCACTGCATCAAATTTATTATCTTCATGATTTATTTTTTTATTAAGATCAGCTTTCTCTAATAAATGATAAAGACCATTTGGAACTAAATCTAAAAGATTTTGGGAAAGATCTGCGCCATAAAAGTTTTTAAAACCATATCTTTTTAATTCAACCCCAACTAACCCTGTACCACAACCAGCATCGTAAATTTTGATTTCTTTATCATTTGCATATTTATTAAAAACCTCAGATGTTTCTTTTGGACCAGTGTAATTCCAGTCTGACATATCTTTGTCGTACTTGTTTTCTTTACCCCAGTCATCGTAGAACTTCATTACATCCTCTGTTTTCTTTAGAGTATGTAATGGAACTTTATTTCCTATATCTTTTTGAGCCATTGGATTGATAATTTAATTAAATAAATTTTCTAAGTAAATGTCTAAGTTTACCTTCCGAAGAGTCATAATCAATATAACAACCTTGTAAAAATCTATTTCCTTCATTTGGATTGAATTCTGTTCTACCGTGTAAGAGCCTATAATTATCCATCATTAATAAATCACCTGGCATTAACTTGAATTTTATTAAAAATTTATCTGAGTTATATATTTCTGATATTTTGTTTCTTGCTTGGTAGTATAAATCTAGTTTTTCTTTCTCCAAAGCAGGCACAAAATCTAATCTTGTACTAAATCTTACTTGTTTAATTTTGTTTTCTTCATCTAATTCAATAAGTTGTCCTACATTCTCTAACACTACATCTTTATCAACAAACCTAAATTTTACCTTTACCTCTGTAAGAACTTTAAAAAAATTAGGATGATTTTTCTTTAAACTCTCTGCAACTGAAAACCCATCTACTAAAGTTGAATATCCCCCACTTACTTCATTTTCAATACAATGTAATAATTGAATGTTAGGTATAGGTTTTCTATATGGGTTATCTGTGTGAGGTGATAAAGGTAAAGGTGTATATGCTAAGTCGTTTGGATTAGGTTTTGACTTTACATTAAAATATTCCCCAAAATTAGTCCTTCTAATACTTCCTATTGAATTTGCAAATTTAACAATGAAATTATTCTTTGTTGGAACGTTAGAAATTACTACAAAACCATTTTTGTAAAATGATTTTAAAAGTTCTAACATCTCATCACTTTCAAAAAAATTATCTTTAAATTTAAAATTTTTTATATCTTCAAGGTTTGAATCCCATAAAACTGGTTTTATTAAATCTTTTAAAAAGGCATCTGAATTAAATTCTTTCTCTATTTTATCAATTTCAATCTTTGACTTTACGCCATCGCTAAACTCAATATCCAAAAGTTTATTTATAATATTTACTTTGTTAATTTTTATATCTTTTAAAAACGATGGATCAAAAAGACGTTGCTCAGTATTTTTATCTAAGTGTTCTTTCTCACTTACTCTTTCTCTAAGCCATATAGGGTGTAACTCCCATTTATTTGAACCTTCAAAAATAAATACTTTGTTATTTTGTTCTAATTCAATTTTCATACCAATTATCCTAGATATCTCAAAAAATTTACTTTTATCAAGTAAAATTAAATAGTAATAAGCTCATCTATAAGAGCAAAAATAAATGAAAAACAAAGATATTTATAATTTTCTAATTTCTTTAGCTAGAGATTTAAATAGATTTTATAAGTTAAAATTAAATAAACAATTTAAACCTAAGAATAAAGGTAGCGAATCTAATTATGACCCAGTTACCATTGCAGATAAAAAATTTGAAAAATTTATTAGAACTAAAATAAGTAAAAAATTTCCTCAACACTCAATTATCGGTGAAGAATTTGGATTAAGAAATAAAAAAAGTGATTATTCTTGGGTTATAGATCCAATTGATGGAACTAGATCATTTGTAATTGGATATCCGTCATGGAGTAATTTAATTGCATTTTGTTATAAGAATAAACCAATTATGGGATTAGCAAACTTTCCTATCCTAAATAAATTTTATATAAACCAGGATAGTAAAAAAGCCTTTCTTTTTAATGGAAAGAAAAAAATAAAATTAAGATCTTCAAATTGTAAAAAATTTAAACATGCAAAAATATCAGGAGATTTTCATGGTCAGTATAGTTTAGATAAACTTAAAAAAGTTAAGAAACTATTACCACGAATGCAGTTTCCTTGTATGGATGCTTTAAGTTACTCACATTTTTGTGAAGGTAAAATTGATACAGTGTTTCAAAGCGGAAATAAAATATGGGATATTTATCCTTTAATTCCAATTATAAAAGCTTCAGGAGGAACTGTAACTAATTGGGAAAATAAAGAAAATTTTGATAGTGGAAATGTTTTAATATCTTCGAGTAGGCTAATTCACAAACAAATGCTTAAGATGTTAAAACCACTAAATTAATTATTTTTAATAAAATCTTTTATATAATCTCTTAACTTGATTTTACCAAAGTGTTTGTAAACTTTGTTTGAAAGATTCATATTAGTAAGAGCAGATGCATATCTTTCCCCAGCTCTTCTTGGTAAGTATTTGATTTTCCTTTTGAACATTTTTGCAACTTTGATGATTGAAAAACTTTCTCTGTGAGAAATACTATAGTGTCTACAAAGATTTTTCTTCCAGGCCATAAAACAAATTTTAATTGTATCATCAATGTGAGTGAATCTTCTTGATTGAGTTCCAGGTCTTACAACAGGAAGTGGCCTCTTTCTTTTGTAAAAATCTTCAAATATTCCAATAACGGTTGCCATATTTCCTTTACCAATTTGATTGGGCCCGTAAACATTGTAAAAATAAATTATTTCGTATTTAAAATTAAACCATTTCTTCATATTTTCTAAGAGTTCTAAATTTTTTGCTTTTGTAAAAGCATAAGGTGATAAATCTTTATCTTTACCTTTATTTCCAAGAGATGCAGATGTAGCACTATAAATTAATTTTATTTTATTTTTTAAACAAAAATTTATTACAGCATTAGTACCTATAGAGTTTGAGTCTATACATTTATCCATCTGTAAAAAACTTTGATAAATTCTAGCAAATTCCCCAAAATGAAAAATAGAGTGAATTTTTTTTGGATTTAAAACCGTGCTTATATTTTTTGTGTGTGCTTTTATATATCGCACTCTTGAACTTTTGATATGATTTCTCTTTGAGCTTGAGCTATAATTATCAATTGAAATTATATTCAATTTTGTTTTTTCTAAAAAATATTTAATAAGATTTGTTCCAACAAATCCTGCTCCACCAGTGATTACTATCTTTTTAGCGCTCATCAAACAGTTATCTATTAATTTAAATATTTATTTATGTAAATAACTAAATTAGAATAAGTATTTAATAGGAGGAATATGGAAATTTTTAAACCAATTAATGAAAAAAAAGCCAAAGGCAAAGTCAAAAAAATTTTTAGTGAAATTAAAAAAACAAGAAAAATATCAAAAATTCCAAATTTTTGGAGATCAATTGCACATAATCCTGCACTGCTTGAAAGAACTTGGAATAGTCTTAAAGCAATTATGAAAGACGGAGCGTTAGACGCTGTCACAAAAGAGTTAATTTATGTAGCTGTTTCAATTACAAATAGCTGTGGATATTGTACAAGATCACATACTTTTGCAGCTAAAAAGAAGGGCGCTACAGATCAAATGATAAAGGAAATGATTGACGTTGTTGGTATAGCAAATCAAAATAATAAATTAGTTGAGGCTTATCAAGTGGAAGTAGATAAAATTTATAAATAATATGAGTAATTTAATTGGATATGTATATTTACTTTTAGCAGTTGTTCTTGGAATAACTTCTAACGGATTTCTTAAAACTACAAATGGTTTTACTAACATTGGCCCAACCATAATGTGTATGGTTACCATACTTCTTTGTATATTTTTTTTGGCAAAAGCAATGATGATAATACCTGTTGGATTTACATATGCGACTTATGGAGGTTTAACAATCACTGCAGTGACTATTTTTGGAATACTTAAGTATAATCAAATTCCAAATATCTATGGCATTATTGGTATAACTTTAATTATCATAGGTGTAGTACTTGTAAATTTCTTAGGAAAAACCTCTTGAAAATTAACTAGGACAATTCTGTACATTTTAAAACATTGAAAATTTAAAAAATTTTATTATTTTAAAAATATGAACGTGTGTTATGCAACATTATTAGGAATAGCTTTTTTAGCAACTATTGTATTTATATTTAGAAAACCATCAAAAAAAGAGTTAGAAAAATTCGAAAGTAAAGACCAAGATAAAATTAATTGGTCTAAAATGGGTTTTTAATTTTTTCAATTAAAGTATAATTAATTTATGTGTGGCAGGTATGTAATTACCAAACCAGTTGAAAAAACTGTTAAAATTGTAAAATCATCGACAACAGTTAAAGATGATGAAAACTTTAATGCACATCCAAGTCAAGCATTACCAATTATAAAATCATATTCAAATGGCAAGACTTTAGAGTTAGTGAAGTGGGGAATAGTGCCATCGTGGGCAAAACAAAAAGATTTTAGACCTTTAATAAATGCTAGAATAGAAACAATTGATGAAAAAGTTTCTTTTAAAAAACTTATAAAAATAACAAGATGTGTTGCTGTAATGGATGGCTTTTATGAGTGGAAAAGATCTAAAGAAAGCAAAACTCCGTTTTATTTTACAAGAGAAGATAAAAAACCTTTATATGTTGCAGGAATTTTTGAAAATAATGAATTTTGTTTAATTACTGAAGAGGCTAGTCAAAATGTCATGGATATACATCATAGACAGCCAGTTATTTTAGATAATAATGAAATAGGCAATTATTTAGATCTTAAAAAGGATGGCAAAAAATACTTGAGCCAGATTAAAAAAATACCATTAAGTTTTCATGAAATATCTAAAGAAGTTAATAAACCTACAAACAATTATCCATCATTGATTAGTAAGTTAAATTAATAATGGATTTAACTAAGTATAAAAACAAAAGTAGAATTCTACTAATTAAATCTCCAAATTATAAATTAAAAAATTACTTAAATATTAAGGATGTTTATCAAAAGCATATAAAAAAATTTCACAAAAGACATGTTAAGTTAATTACAAAAATAGATAAAAAAGGTTTTAAAATTAAGTTTATTGACTTTGATGGCAAAACAAAAAAAGTTTTGAATAAAGTTAATATCAATGCTTTATTTAAATATATTGATACTCTAAAAATTAGTAAAACTATAAAACCAATAAATTTATCTCTATTTTCAGATTATGATCCTAAAACTACGACCCATGGATTAGGTTTTAAAAATAAGGAAAAAGCTTTATATACAGTTAATACGATTAAAAACAGACCTATAAAATATCAAGTTAATGTAATTGCAACTATGCTAGGACGTGCAAAAAAACATCCACATAAAACAAAAGAAATGAATGATGCAATAAAAGTTTTTAGTAAATGGATGTTTAATTATAAAGAAAGTTCTAAGAAGTAATTTTATCTACAAATCTTTTAACAACTGGGGCAAGACTTAACACAGTAATAATTGCAATAGGTAAGCTTACAGACCAAGCTTTCAAAAATCGTTTTACATATAGTTCGTCTAGCCCAGTGTTAATATAAGTAATTAATAAAGTCATGATAAGACTTGTAAAAAATCCCACAATCAATGTAAAAAGTAATTGAGAGTATTTTTTTGAGATCACTACACACCTTTAATTATAATTAAATTACCTTCAGAATTTTTTTGGCGTAATTCTTTAACCGGCTTGTATAAATCTGAGTTATACCACTCTAATGCTTTTTCGTAAGTGGGAAATTCAATAATTACATTTCTAGTATAATCCCATTTACCTTCCATAGATGTATATTCACCAGCTCTTACAACATACTTACCACCGAATTGTTTTATAGTTTCAGGAACTTGCTCTGCATAAACTTTAAAACCCTCTTTATTAGTCATATTAATCTGAGCTACTACATAACCAGCCATTTTAAATCCTTTGTTTCTTAGTTTCTGAAGTCCATGATGTTACCACACTCTTCTGGATCAGTGGTAAACATACTGTTCATATCACCAAGTTGTTCTATGATTGCATCTTTACTTTCAGCTTCCCATCTACAGAAAACTTTCATAGAGTCACCTGCACCTACCATAGTAACCAAGCATCTTGCTTTTGCACCTGTCACACCTTTTTTTAAATCTTCATGTGGAGTTGAAGTAACAAAATCCATGAATTTTTTCTTCATCTCTTCAGATTTAAATATGTGTGTTGCTAAATAGTTTTTCATAATCATCCTTTCATTTGATTAATTTTATTTAATATAATTAACTAAGGTAAAGGTTTTATTACAAATGAGGAATGCGTTTTTTAGATCCAACTAGGAACAGGAAGACCTTTTTCTTGTAAAAACTTTTTATTAAACAGCTTTGAGTTGTATTTATCTGATCTATCACAAAGTATTGTGACAATTGTTTTACCTGGTCCTAATTTTTTACCTAACTTAATAGCTCCCGTAACATTTATTGCACAACTAGTTCCTAAACTTAATCCCTCGTTTTGAATTAAGTCATACAGAACTGGCAAAGCTTCTTTATCAGTTACTTTAAAAGCACCATCAATTTTAGCTTTTGCAAAATTTGCAGTTACTCTACTTGATCCTATTCCTTCAGTAATTGAACTTCCTGAAGATTTTAGTTCACCATTTTCAATATGATCAAAAAGAGAAGAGCCGTCAGGATCAGCTAAAAATATTTTTATATCTTTATTTTTTTCTTTTAGAAAACTACTTACTCCACCAATAGTTCCTCCAGTTCCAGATGAACAAACAAATCCATCAACTTTTCCATCTGTTTGCATCCAGATCTCTGGACCAGTTGTTTCATAATGACCTTTTGAATTTGCAGTATTATCAAATTGGTTTGCCCAAACTACTCCATGGTTATTAGAACTCTTTAGGTCATCTGCTAATTTTGCGGCTACTTTTACAAAATTACCATCATCTTTATAAGGTTTAGGTGGTACCAACCTTAAGTCAGCACCCATATTTCTTAGCATATCTTTTTTTTCTTGAGTTTGATCTTCGTTCATAACAATGATTGTTTTATAACCAATAGAATTTCCGATTAAGCATAAACCAATTCCTGTATTTCCGGCAGTTCCCTCAACTATCGTTCCACCTTTTGATATTAGTTTTTTTTCTTCTGCATCTTTAATTAAAGCTAGTGCTGCTCTATCTTTAACTGAGCCACCAGGATTTAAGTATTCTGCTTTGCCATAAATATTACATCCAGTTATCTCAGATGCAGCTCTCAGTTTTACTAGCGGAGTATTTCCAATACCTTCAATAAAATTATTTTGAGGTTTATTCATTTAATTTTTATCACTATCCTGAGTAATTCCATATGGTTTAAAGTTTTCATCTTGCGTTGAGACTTCACCAACATTTTTAGCTGGTATACCAACCATTACAGAGTTTTCATCAACATCTTTTGTAACAACAGCATTAGCACCAATTTTTGCATTTTTTCCAACAACAACTGGTCCTAATATTTGAGCACCTGATCCTACAACAACATTATCCATTAATGTTGGATGTCGTTTTGTATTTCTTTGACCATCTGAATTAATACTTGGAGATATTCCACCAAGGGTGACCATATGATAAATAGTTACATTATCACCAATTTCAGAAGTCTCACCTATAACAACTCCCATACCGTGATCTATAAATAAATTTTTTCCAATCTTTGCATTAGGATGAATTTCTATTCCTGTTAAAAATCTTGAAAACTGAGAAATTATTCTTGCAACTAAATTAAATTTTGCAATTGCAAAAAAATTTGCAATTCGATGAAAGAAAACAGCTTTTGCTCCAGGATAAGTTAATATTACACTTAACTTTGATTTAGCAGCTGGATCTCTTTTAATTATAGAATCTAAAAATTCATTCATGTTGTTTACAGTTTTTTATGCTTTAACTTGATTTAAAGTTAAACCCTTTAGATTAGCTGGAACAGCTACATCCATCATTTTAGGGTTTGCAAGTTTAAGGTTATTCATTATTTCTACGTATTGGTCAACAGAATTAACTTGTAACCTTGGATTATTTTTTCTTTCTGATCCAATTGTAGAATGTTTTTTACCATTATAGTCATGCGCAGGAAATACCATCGTATTTTCTGGTAATTTTAATAATTTATTAAATATAGAGTCGTACTGTTGTCTAGCATTGCCGTTTTGAAAATCAGTTCTTCCAGTTCCATTTATTAAAAGTGTGTCACCTGTAAAAACTCTATCGTTCATTAAATAACTGTAAGAACAATCTGTATGTCCGGGTGTGTACATTACCTTTAAATTAATATTATCAATTTTTACGTTTTCATCTTCTTTAACTCTTAAATCAACAACCTCAGACTTTGAATTTTCACCCATAATTTTTGTGCAATTTGTTCTTTCACTTAATTCGTTTAAACCAGTTATGTGATCCGCATGAATATGTGTATCTATAACTTTTACTAATTTTAATTCTAATTTATTTAAAAGATTGATGTATTGATCTGTGTGTTCTAAAACTGGATCTATGATTAAAGCTTCTCTACCTTTGCCGCTTGATAATATGTACGTATAGGTTGAAGACTTAGTATCAAATAATTGCTCAAATATCATATTAATGATCACTTTATAAAAAATTGCATAGCAAATCAATCTTGCATATAATTTGTTTATAAAAAGGAGAGTATAATGACTTTAAAAATAAATAGCTTAGCACCTGACTTTAAGGCTAAAACAACTATTGGTGATATATCGTTTCACGAGTGGTTAGGAGATAGTTGGGGTGTTTTATTTTCACATCCAAAAGATTTTACTCCAGTTTGTACAACTGAACTTGGATCTTTAGCTAGAATGAAACCTGAGTTTGACAAAAGAAACGTCAAAGTTATTGGTTTAAGTGTGGATCCAGTTGCAGATCACGTTAAATGGCTGGACGACATTAAAGATGTAACAGGAATGAAACCTGATTATCCAATAATTGCGGATGAGGATCTAAAAATTGCAAAACTTTATAATATGTTAGAGGGTGACGCAGGAACTACTTCAATGGGTAGAACTGCAGTTGATAACCAAACAGTTAGAACAGTTTTTATTATTAGACCAGATAAAAGAATTGGTTTGTTCTTAACTTATCCAATGGCAACTGGAAGAAACTTCATGGAATTATTGAGATCAATAGACTCAATGCAATTAACCGCAAAACATAAAGTTGCAACACCAGCAGATTGGAAAAAAGGTGAAGAAGTTATCATTGTTCCAGCAGTCAAAGATGATGAAGCTAAGAAATTGTTTCCAGATGGTTGGAATGCAGTTAAACCTTATTTAAGAAAAGTACCGGATCCATCGAAGTAGGTTGGACAATAAGATTTTAATCGAACAATCTCAGCATTGGGAAAAAAGTTTCTCAAGTAAGCCTGAGATGTTTGGTTCTGAACCAAGTTACTCTGCAAAAATAGCTCTAGAAAAATTTAAAAAAAATAAAGTAAAACACATCATTGAACTTGGTGCAGGACTAGGACGTGATACAATTTTTTTTGCTAAAAATTCTATTAAAGTAACTGCGTTAGATTACAGCCCAACCGCAGTTGAAATAATTAAAAATAAGACAAACAGTTTAGGTTTAGGTGATTTGATTGAAGTTCAAACACATGACTTAAGACAAAAATTAAATTTTAAAGATTATAGTTTCGATGGTTGTTACTCACATATGCTTTATTGTATGGCTTTTACAAACTTTGAATTAGAAAATTTGAATAATGAAGTCTGTAGAGTCTTAAATAAAGACTCATTAAATATTTATACAGTTAGAAATCATTCAGATGCAGATTATAAAAAAGGTACACATCGAGGCGAAGATCTATATGAAATGAATGGATATATTGTTCATTATTTTTCAGATGAAAAAATTAAAAAACTATTAAAAGGATTTAAAAATTTAAGTATCGATCATTTTGATGAAGGAGATTTTCCAAGAAAATTGTCATTAGTCATTAATCAAAAAATTTAATATGGAATACTTATTAATTGGTTTTTTTACAGGTCTAAGTTTGATTTTAGCACTTGGAGCTCAAAATGTATTTGTAATAGAACAGGGTCTAAAGAGACAATATACTTTTTTAGTATGTTTAGTTTGCTCAATTTCAGATTATCTTTTAATTTTTTTAGGTATTATTTTATTTGAATACTTTCAAAGTTACTTTAACCAAACAATTGAACTTATATTAAATATTCTATTATTATTATTTTTATTACATTTTATTTATTCTAAAATAAAATTAAGTTTTTCAAATGTTGATTTTTCAACAAATAAAACTGACGAAACTTTTAAAAGTATTTTATTAAAGACCTTAGGCTTTACTTATTTAAATCCACATGTTTATTCAGATACAGTCTTTTTTTTAGGAAATTTCTCTAAAAATTTTGCTTTAATTAACAAAATATATTTTGGATTAGGTGCTACGATATCTTCTTTTTTATTTTTTTTTACTATTGGTTATTTAGCAAATTATTTGTCTAAATATTTAAATAATAAAAGAACTTGGTTTTATATAAACATATTAGTCATTCTTTTTATGACTGTCTTGTCTTTATATGTTTTAAATACTATTCTTGATTTCTATTGATATAGAACACTTTTAAACGTCAATTTAGACCCATTGGTTTTTAAAAAAAAATAACTAAATAATAAGTATGAACAATTTAGAAAAACATTATGAACCTAATAACTTTAGCGATAAGGTTGCTTTAGGCTTTACTAAGTTTTTAAGATTTCTAGCTGATACTTTTTTTAAGAAAAGATACGGCCATAGAGCAGTTGTTTTAGAAACAGTTGCTGCAGTACCTGGAATGGTAGCTGGAATGCTAATTCACTTAAAATCTCTAAGAAAAATGGAAGATGATAAAGGGTGGATTAAAATTCTTTTAGATGAAGCAGAAAATGAAAGAATGCATTTAATGACTTTTATTCATGTTGCAAAGCCAACATGGCTAGAAAGAGTTATTATTTTGATGGCTCAATTTATTTTTATTGTTACATACGCTATCATTTATTTAGTATCTCAAAGAACCGCTCATAGGATTGTTGGATATTTTGAAGAAGAAGCTGTTAGAAGTTACACAGAATATTTACACGAATTAGAAACTGGCAAAATAAAAGATGAGCCAGCTCCAGAAGTTGCAATAAATTATTGGAACTTACCTTTGCACGCTACACTCAAAGATGTAGTTAGAGTAATTCGTGATGATGAAGCAGGACACCGTGATGTAAACCACAGTTTTGCAAATATCATTAACGAAAAAAAATACCCTAAAAAAGAGGAAAATATTAGCTCTGAAGATTTAAGTAGAGAATAAATTCTATTTTTATATATTCATTTTTAAATCTCAATTTAAGATGAATATAACATTAAAAATATTTTATCTAATTTTATTATTTCTAAGCACATTTCATTTTAAAGCTATAGCGGAGCCAACCTTTGTACAAAGTAAATCGATTGCTTCGGCCTTTTATTTAGGACTTAACTTTAATAATGATGGTACAAAAATGTATACTGTAAATGCTGGTGCATCGGATGCAGTTATCGAATATATATTAACTACCCCATATGACATTTCAACGGCAATCGTAAATAATACTAAAGGAGTAAGTAGAGGTGGTAGTACAGAAGCAACACAAGTAGTGTTTAATAAAGATGGAACAAAAATGTTTATTGTTAACCATGCTGCCCCTAAAAAGACAGTAGATTACTACTCACTAAGCACTGCATTTGATGTTTCAACTGCTACAAGGGATGGCGAATATTCTATTGCTGGTCAAGAACAAAGAGCAAATTCAATTGCATTTAATAATGATGGTACCAGAATGGTTGTTGCTGGTGTAGGAAATGATTCACAAGTGCGTATTCATGAATATTCACTAAGCACAGGATTTGATCTTAGCTCCACAGTTACTCATCTTAATACTCAAGACCTAATTTCTTTTCAAAATCACATAGATGGAGTTACTTTTAATTACGATGGTACTAAAATGTATACCATTACACTTATGAATAAAGATGGAACAGAAGCACAAGATTTGATGTCTCAGTTTAAATTAACTACACCTTATGATGTTTCTACTTTATCACTTGAAGGCACCTATACTGTAAGTTCTGTTAGTGGAGATTCAAGAGAAGTTGTGTTTAGTAATGATGGAAGTAAAATGTTTATCATTGATGATGATAATGATAAAGTTCATGAATTTAACCTAAGTTGTAATTGGAGCGTAATTGATGGTGCTTGTGATGATCCAATAACAACTTCTGATGGGGGTAAAGATATTTTAAGCTCAATCGAGTCTCAAACTGCAACAGCAAAACAAATTGCTATTCAGGCAAGCACTCCAGTTCTTAACCGTATGTATTGGTTAAGAAGACACAGAACAAGCGATCAATTAAGTAATCAAAAAATTAAATTTAACTTTCCAAATAAAACAATAGCATCTCTAGCAAAAGTTTTTCCAATAGCTGAAAAATCAAATAATACTTTAAATAAATTGTCTGACAGCTGGTCATTTTGGAGTGAAGGTAGTGTGAGTTTTGGAAGGACTGGAGACACATCTTCTTCAGCATCAAAAGATATAAATAGCAATGGGATAACTATTGGAATGGACAAAAAAATTAGTGAAAATAAATTATATGGCTACGCCCTTAGGTTTGGCAATGATGAAGTTGATATAGGATCATCTGGGACTTCTTTAGATACAGAATCTTTTAGTTTATCACTTTATGGAACTTTTCCGCATGATGAAGAAAGATTTACAGAAAGTATTATTGGAATAAGTACTTTAAAAACTGATCATGTAAGAGTAGGTGGGGGAAATAGAAGAACTGGTGAGAGAGATGGAGCGCAAGTTTTTGGATCAATTAATTATGTTACTAAATATAAAAAAAATAATTTTGTTGTAGATCCTAATATTAGAATTGATTTGAGTTATACAGAATTATCAAAATATCGGGAAAAAGGAGTTGCTGCACTAGTATACAATAAACAAACTGTTGAAACTGGCATGGTATCCACAGGGTTTACAATAAGTGATATTTTAGATTTTGATACTTTTACTTTTAAATCTTATGGCGGCTTAGAATTTGGTTTAGATTTTAGCCCATCATCAGATGCTACATATCGTTATCTCTCTGAAACTACAGAATATACAAAAGCAATTGATCAAGATTCTAAAAATTTAAGAGCGAATATTGGATTTGATTTAATAAATGAAAATGGTTTATCAATTATGACTATTTATGAAAGAAATCAGAGTGATAATTCTCACAGTGATACTTTATATTTTGGTTTAGGCTATGTGCCATCAGATGACATTGAATATGCAATGAACTTAGATAATAATAAAGCTTATTTAAGCTACAATAGAAATTTAAATGGTTTTGATATCAGGGTGAATTCAAATTATGATTTAATGAGTTCAATTCCTGATTATGGTGCAACTATTGAGCTTGTTAGTACCTTTTAAAATTATTCGTTAGAATATCCGTATTTACGTAATCTTACATCACCAGTTCTTGCATGAGCTTCCATGCCTTCGTATCTTGAAATCCTAGCAGCTGCTGAACCAACTTCTTTTGTAGACTCTTTTGTCATTCTTTGAAAACTTAATGTTTTTATAAATTTTCCAACGAACAACCCACCAGTATATTTACCAGCACCCTTAGTTGGCAATATATGATTGGTACCAGAACATTTATCACCATAAGCAACAGTTGTTTCTTCCCCAATGAATAATGAACCGTAGTTTTTTAATCTCTTATGAAACCATTCAAGATTTTTAGTTTGTATCTCTAAATGTTCAGGTGCATAGTCATCACTCACTTTCACCATTTCTTCATCCGTATCACATAAAATAACTTCACCGTAATCTCTCCAAGCGGCCTCTGCACTTAACCTTGGAACTTCTGGAAGTTTCTCTATTAATTCTGGAACTCGTTTCATAACTTCATCTGCAAGTTTTTGGCTTGTGGTGTATAACCAACATGGAGAATTATATCCGTGTTCGGCTTGACCAACCAAATCAACGGCTACAATCTCTGGATCTGCAGTTTCATCTGCAATAATTCCAATTTCTGTTGGACCAGCAAATAAATCAATTCCAACTTTTCCAAATAAAATTCTTTTAGCTTCAGCAACAAATTGATTTCCAGGACCAACTAAAATATCAGCTGGAGCATTTCCAAACATTCCATATGTCATTGCAGCAATAGCTGGAACTCCACCAAGATTTAAAATTACATCAGCGCCACATAAATTTGCTGTATAAATTATAGAAGGGTGGGCACCAATTCCTTCTTTAGGGGGACTACAAGCAATAATATTTTTAACACCAGCAACTTTTGCAGTTGTAACACTCATTACTGCAGATGCTATGTGAGCGTATCTTCCACCTGGGATATAACAACCCGCAGTATTAACAGGAACTAGCTTTTGACCAGCGTATAATCCGTTTGATAATTCAACTTCAAAATCTTTTCCATAGTTTGCAAGTTGCGCCTCTGCAAATTTACGAACTCTATCGTATGAAAATTTAATATCATCTTTAGTTTTTTGATCTAAATTTTTATTTATTTCCTCTATTTTTTCTTTTGAAACAATTATTTCTCCGTCATATTTATCAAATTTTTTAGTTAATTCTTTACAACCTTCCTCTTTTGATTTTTCTAATTCTTTTAAAAGATTTTGAACTATATCTTTTGTTTTAGTGTCATCTGTTGATGCAGTTTTAGATGCTTTTTTTAGATATTTAATTGTCATTTTTTTAAATTTATATTGTTTTATTAATCTAATGCAACAACTGCAGCAGCAATAGAAGCTAATCTGGCCGTTGCTTCATCTGATCTACTTGTAATAACTACTGGTACTTTTCCTCCAATTACAACACCAGCTGCACAAGCTCCCATAAAGTAAATCATCATTTTTACCAAAGCATTTCCACTTTCAACACTAGGAACTAAAAGAACATCAGCATCACCTGCAACTACATTTTTAATTCCTTTAATTTCTGCAGATTTTTTAGAGATGCAGTTATCAAAAGCCAAAGGACCAAATACATCTGCATCTAAACCTTCTTTTTTTGAAAGTTCGGTAATTTCTTTTGCCTCCATTGAACTTTGAATACTATCTAAAACTTCTTCCGTTGCTGACAATACAGCAACCTTTGGTCTGCTGTTTCCAATTCTTTTTGAAAAATCTATAACGTTTTTCAATATATGCATTTTTGTTTTTACATTTGGTAAAACATTTAAAGCACCATCAGTGATTATTAATGGCTTATCATCTTTTTCTAACGTCATATGCCAAACGTGACTTAATCTCGTTTTACCAAGAAGTTTATATTCTCTTTTTAAAACTTCTTTCATCAATATATCTGTATGTATATGGCCTTTTACTATAATTTTAACTTTGCCCTGCGTTGCAAGTTTAGCAGCAACTGCCGCTGTATTATTTTCTATTGGCTCATGAATTACTTCATATCCTGAAATATCAAATTGAATTTCATTAGCACATTTTTGAATTTGATCTTTATCGCCAATAAAAATTGGTTTGATTAAATCTTCTTTAACAGCATCCATTACAGATTGCATTGGAAGAGGTTTTCCAGCATTAACAATTGCAGCTGTTGCACCTTTCTTTTTTAAAGATGCATCCAGTAAGTTATTTGGACAAATTATTTGTTTATTAGATAGCATTTAGTTTTTTTAAATCTTCCATTATACTTTTTGGTATTGGAATATTCTTTTTCATATTTTTTTTATATCTTTTTTTTGTGCCTTCACCAGGAAAATTTATTTCTTTAACACCTTTGATTTTTGGTAATTTCTTTATAATTCTTATGTTCTCTTTAATTCGTTTAATATAATTGCTTCCAATAAAAATATTTGGTTTTACAGCCATAAATAAATGTCCAACATTTTGTGGTCCTTTAAAATCATCAAATGGGTCTCTCACTTTACCTCCATGATTTGCACCTGTCATAACTCCACTTAATATATCTACCATCCAGGCTAAACCTGATCCTCTAAATCCTGCAATAGGTAACTGCACACCTTTAAGAGCTTTAATTGGATCTGTAGTTGGTTTTCCATTTCTATCTAAAGCTACACCTAAAGGAATTTTATGACCTAAATTAGCCGCTACTCTTATTTTACCTCTATTGATCATTGATACTGATGTATCTAATATAAATGGAACTTTATTACCCGAGGGTGTTCCAAAACAAATTGGATTTGTTCCAAATAAAGTTTTCTTTGATCCATATGGTGCAATAGCTGGTGGTGCATTTGTAAAACACCATACCATTAAATTTTTTTTTACAGCTTGTTCGACAAAATAACTAGATAAACCGTAGTGGCCAGAATTTTTTACACCAACCATTCCAATTCCAGTTTTTTTCGTATTTTTTATTAATGATTTAATAGCGATATCAGCTGCAACAAATCCAATCGAATTATTAGCATCTACATATGAAATCGAACTAGATATTTTTTTTATTTTAATTTTTGGTTTAGGATTAATTACTTTTTTATCAATTCTATCACAATACATCTTAAGTCTTGATAACCCATGAGAATGTGCACCAACCATTTCTGCATTGATTAAAGCTTTAGCACTAATCATGGCATGCGTTGAACTCAAACCTCTATCTTTTAGCACCTTAATAATTATGTTAATTAATTTTTTTGCATTAGCCATAAAGCATCCTGACTTAAAAAAAAGATCTTACCACTAACTGGATGGACTTGTATGTCTCTAATTCTTCCGATTTCTTTTTTAAATATGACTTCTTCTTTAACATTTTCTAAGTTGGAAAAATCAAGTTTTCTAAGTGACATGTCTTTTAGAGATGTAATTAAAGCATGACCATTCCACTCTTTAAATTCTTCACCTTTATAAATTGTTATTGCACTTGTTGCAATTGAAGGCACCCAGTATTTGATTGCTTTTGTATAGCCAGGTAACCACTTTGGTCCAATCTTGGTCCCACTGTAGTTTGTTCCGCCCCAACCGAGAACTTTCCAACCATAGTTTTCTCCTTTTTTAATTTCACCAAACCAATCGCCACCTCTTGCGCCATGGTTACTTGCGTAAATTTTTTGATCAAAAGGGTTTAATGTTAAACCTTGTGGGTTTCGAACACCTATTTGAAAAATTTCAGGTAGCCAATCTTTTTTGTCAATAAATTTTGGATTATCTTTTGGAATACTTCCATCAATATTAATTCTAATTATACTTCCAGGATGTTTTGTAGGATCTTGAGCTATCATTCCTTCACCTCTTTCACCAACTGATGCAAAAAGGTAATCGTCTTTAATAGCTAATCTTGACCCAAAGTGATATCCAGAATTGATTGGTGGAGATGCAACAAATATATTTTTAAAATCTATTTGATCTTTATTAAAATTTCCCCTTGCAACAGAGGTTGTTGTTTTTGATTTTCCATGATCTTCAGAATAACTTACCCAAACTACACCATCTTTATACAAGATATCTAATAAACCACCTTGACCATCCTCTAATACTTTTAAGTTATGTTTAACCTCGGTGATAAAACCACTTTCAATATTAATTAATTTTAAATTACCAGATACTTCAGTTAAAAGTATTTCATTGTTAGATACAAATGTAGATCCCCAAGGACTTCTAAAATCAGCAATCTTTTTAAAATTTAATTCTGCTGCTTCAGATGAAACTGAGAATAAAAATATAAAAAATATTATCCTTTTCCACGCCATGGTATCGTTTTATCTATTATTTTTCTCAATGTAACGTCGAATAATAGTCCCAGCATACCCATAATAAATATGGTTATCCAAATAACTTCATATTGAAAATATTTTTTTGCAACGTTTTCTACAAATCCAATACCTGTAGTTCCTGCTAAAAACTCTGCTGCAACCAATGTTCCCCAACACATTCCAACAGCAACTCTAATTCCTGTTAAAATTTCAGGTAAAGAGTTTGGAAATATTACATATCTTAATATTTGTTTTTTTGATGCTCCAAGGGAGTGAGCAGCATGAATTTTTGATAATTGAGTTCCAGATGCACCAGCTCTTGCAGAAATAATCATAATAGATAATGAAACCATAAATAATAAAAATACTTTTCCAGTATTATCTATTCCAAGGACTGAGATAATTAGTGGAGCCCAAGCTAAAGGTGGTACAGGTCTATAAAGCTCAATTAATGGATCAAAGAAACCTTTAGCAAAACGATTTAATCCCATAAATAAACCTAAAGGGACACCAATT
Organism: uncultured Pelagibacteraceae bacterium; assembly: GCA_902583455.1. Taxonomy (GTDB): domain Bacteria; phylum Pseudomonadota; class Alphaproteobacteria; order Pelagibacterales; family Pelagibacteraceae; genus Pelagibacter. Next base: position 39,227 of record CACHVY010000005.1, read on the forward strand.
AAAATTCCAAAGACTAAACCTAAAAATACTCTTAAAAAAGAATCCCAGATATGTCCATAAGGCACTGGAATTTTGAATAATTTGAAATCACCTGTAACAACTTTTAAAACTTTTCCCTTAAAGTTTTGTTTAACAACACCATCAGATGAATGAACTGGGTATTCTCCTGGTAAAATATCTGCAATCCAGTCAGGTAAAATAAATCCAACTATCTTACTAACATCCATCATATCAATCCAAAGTAATGGAATATTTTTGTAACCAACGCTTGGTTTTGACATTAAGATAAACTTATTTAACGTATCAGATGGTTTTGGTAACCATCTACCAGATCCTTGCTCAGAACAACTGGTTCCACTAGAAACAATTGTTCCAGCAGGGAATAAAAATATATCAACAAATCTTAAACCACCTTGTTCTGATTTTTGAAGATTATCAAACTCAACAATTGCATTTTGCATTTCATTAAGAGCGCTTGGTGGATAAATACTTGCAAATTCTATTCTTCTTGCAATTTTAACAATATCTTTTGCATAGTTAGATGCTATTTCTTCTGCATCACTTAAATCTTTTCTGTACGCTTTTATATCTTCTTTAAGTTGTTTAATTGAGTTTTTAAATTGTGGATTATGATTTCTTAATTTAAAAAATTTATCATTAATAATTGTAAGCTCTTCTGCGGCTGCTTGGAATTTTAAACCTCTATCAGTTGCAGCTATCAATGGAACCTCGATAGTATTTTCTATTGATCCAGTTCCTGCTTGTACCTTTATAATTCCCCAATCACCTTGTTCAGAAACTGCAATTTGTCTTGCACTTTTTTCATCAGGAGTTTCAAATGGATAATCTTTCTTTTTAAAGTTTGAACTTAAAAGTCTTAACTCATCAGTCATTTCTTTAATTTTTATTTTAGTCTCCATCTCCATTAAATTTTCATTTGTAAGTAATGGAATTAACTGAGATGTTTTATTTACAAATCCAACTAATATAGTTTTTTGCTGTGAGTTTAATTGTTGTGAACCTTGTATTTCGTTACTTATTTTACTTAAATTTTTATTTTCAATTTTTATAATAGAGGTACTTTTGAATTCTCTTTCCTCAATTGGAAATTGATATTTTAGCCCAAGTAAAGACTCATTAACTTTAGCAACCTGGCATAATTCATTTGCAGATTTTGGGTAAAATCCTTTAGCGATATCCCATGAATAATAAAGCCAGACAAGTAATATTGCGCTACTTCCAACAATTATCCAGTGAGTACCACCTTTAGCTCTTTCAGGATTACCAAAAACAGCATCTACTTTCTCTGTTTTAATTAATCTTCTTCCATAAAGAATACATCCAACAATGGATACAAGAATTAAAATAGTTATGGATTGGGTTAACATTTAATTATCTTTCCCCATTATTTCTTCTTCCATATTCCAAATCATGGATAGAATTTCTTCTCTTTTAGATGAGAACTCTTTATTTTTTTTAATTTCTCTTAAATCATCTTTTAATCCCATTTCTGCAAATGGAAGTTTATACTCTTTATGTATTCGACCTGGCCTCGGTGCCATGACATATAATCTTTCACCAAGTAACAAAGCTTCTTCAACTGAGTGAGTAATTAATATTATTGTCTTACCTGTTTCTTTCCAAATTTTTAAAACTAATGACTGCATTTTTTCTCTTGTTAATGCATCTAATGCACCCAGGGGCTCATCCATTAAAATTAAATCTGGATCATTAATTAAACATCTTGCAAGAGCAACTCTTTGCTGCATACCACCCGATAATTGATAAGTAGGTGTGTTGCCAAATCCTTTCAGACCAACTATCTCTAACCATTCATCAACTTTTTTTTGAGTTTCCTCTGGATCTTTCTTTTTCATTCTAAGACCAAAGTTTACATTTTCAGAAACTGTTAACCATTCAAACAAAGCACCTTGTTGGAAAACCATTCCTCTATCAACACCAGGTCCATTAATTTCATTATTACCTAAAGTAATTGTTCCTGAAGTTGGTCTAATAAAACCAGCTGCAATATTAAGTAGTGTTGTTTTTCCACATCCAGATGGACCTAATACAGTTAAAAGCTCACCTTTTTTGATTGTAAAATTTAAATCTTTTAATGCATGAACAGTCTCTCCCTTAGGAGATTTAAAAATCATATTTAAATTTTGTGAAACTAAATCACTCATAAGATGACTTTATATTAAAATTCTCATAAAAAAAATAGGCACCAATTAGAAAATTGGCGCCTATTTAATTTTAATAAACCTTTAGATTATAAAGGTAAGAAACTAGTGTCTACGTTTCCTCTTGGTGTTCCCATTCCTTTTAAGAATGCATCAAGATTTCCTTTAGTCATAGACTGTTTAGTCTCTTCAGGTGTTAAAAATTTGAAACCACTTAAAGTTTCTTTCATATCAGCAACTTTCATTTCCGAAGCTTTTGACATAGCGTTCATGTCGCTTTTGCCATTTCTGTATCTTTCGTTTGCTTCGTGAGTTACTTCAATAAAAGTTCTTAGCATACCTGGGTTTTCCTTCATAAATTTTGTAGTTACTGAAGTAATATCTATTCCAAGAATACCGGCATCTCTTGCTTCTTGAACTGTAAGTAATCTAGTACCAACTGCAGTTGCAGCTTTGATTGAATTACCACCAAATAAACATGCCATTACAACATCACCGCTTACTAATGCAGCAGCACCTTCCTCAGGGTCCATTTGAATGATATCCATTTTTTTTCTGTCAGCTCCAACAACTTTCATACTTTCATCAAAAACGTATTCAGCCATTGTTCCTAGTGGTACAGCAACTTTTTTACCTTCAAGTTCTGTAGCATTAGCTTTTGTAATACCAGAAGCATTTGAAGTTACGCAAGTTGTTCCGCCCATTCCATATTCCATAGCTATATCAACAAGCTTAATTGGCGCTTTTGATTTAACTGCGTTAATGAAAGGTACTAAACCTTGTGAATAAGAAATATCAATATCTCCAGCTAACATTGCATCAGTCATTGCTCCACCGTTTGTGAAATTTGTCCACTTAACTGGTACACCTAATGCTTTTGCAAAGTTTTTTTTCATCATGTCCTCTAAATTCGGACTTGGCCATTCTAAGAAGTAAGCAACTCTAACTTCTTTTGCAGCTGAATTAGCAACTGAAATAGTAAGGTTAAGAGCTAAAATAGTTCCAAGAATAAAACTTAGTATTTTTTTCATTTATTCCTCTCCTTATTTAAATTTATAAAGA
>CACHVY010000006.1 GCA_902583455.1 uncultured Pelagibacteraceae bacterium
TCAGTTATATATTGAATTTTAGTTAAAATTTTTGTTGTTTTATAATCTAGTCCATGTCCCGCATGTATTTCAATATTATTGCTTTTAGCAAAATAAGCGCATTTGTTTATTTTATTAAATTCTTTAGTAAATTTTTTATTATTTTTGATTAACCTCGATATTTTACCAGTGTGTAATTCAACGCATTTGGCACCAATTTTTTTTGTCAGTGATAGATTAGAAATAGTGGGATCTATAAATAAGCTAGTTCTAATTTTTTTTTTATTCAATGTTGATACTATTTTTTTAATTAATGCGAAATTTTTATTCAAATTAAGACCTCCTTCTGTTGTAATTTCATTTCTTTTTTCTGGAACCAAACATACATACTTAGGTTTATTTTTAATAGCTATCTTCATCATTTTTAAATTTGCAGCCATTTCCATATTAATTAAAAATTTTTTTTTGCATAATATTTTAAGATCGTAATCTTTTATGTGCCTTCTATCTTCTCTTAAATGTACTGTTATTGAGTGAGCGCCTGCTTTTTTTACAATTTTCGCTATTTCTATAATGTTTGGGTGACCTTCGCCTCTTGCATTTCTTACCGTTGCAACATGGTCAATATTTATTCCAAGCTTTTTCATTTTAAGAATCTGCTGCCAGGTTTAGTAACAGGTATAGCTTTTAAAGATTCGGGTAAATTAAACTTACTATATGTTGGGATTTTCAATTTAATTTGAGATATTATTTTATTTCTAAATTTTTTGTTTTCAGATCTATCAATTAAACATGCAAAACCTACAAGTTTAGCTTTAGATTTTTTTATTAGTTTAACACATTCTAAACTTGATTTGCCAGTAGTTATAACATCCTCTACTATAAGAACTCTTGACTTTTTTTTAATTTCAAATCCTCTTCTTAAGGTAAATTCTTTATTTACTCTTTCACAAAAGATAGTTTCTTTTTTAAGTATTTTTCCTATCTCATAACCAATAATTATACCACCCATCGCAGGAGAAAGAATTATGTCTATTTTCTTAATTTTTTTTTTAATTTTTGATGCAAGAGATTTTACAAATTTATCAGATATTTTTGGATAGCTTAACAATTTAGCACATTGAATATATTTTGGAGAATGTAGACCAGAGGACAAAATGAAATGCCCGTCTAATAAAGCTTTAGTTTTTTTTAAGACGTTTAAAGAATTTTTTAAAGAAAGCATATTTTTTATTAGTATGTCTAATTATTTTGAATCTATAATGTCTCTGTTTTAACTCACTTAATAATTTTGTAAAGTTTTTGAGATCAGAAATTATTAGATTAAATTTAAAATTTATTGAGGTTTTCGTTTTTTCCGTCATTTCAACACTTGATATATTAATTTCATTTTTGCCTACTAATGATGTTACATCGCCAAGTATGCCTGGCTTATCAGGTAAGGATATCCATAAAGACGTATTGTATTGTTTATCAATCTCCTTCGTGTTTTCTTTATATTGCCAATATTTTCTTATTGCTGATCTTGCTTTACCTGTTTTAGTTGATGAGAGCCAGTGTAATGAGGGAGATACTTTCTTTGATGTTATAATCTTTATCACATCTCCATTTCTTAGTTCGCTTTGTAAAGGACTATCTTTTCCATTAATTTCGCATCCAATTGCAGTATCGCCTACTTGCGTATGAACTGCGTATGCAAAATCGATTGGGCTTGCATTTTTAGGTAATTTTATTACTGATCCTTTTGGAGTAAAACAAAAAACATTTTCTTGAAACATTTGAAGTTTTGTGTATTCGAAATAGTGTTCAGGATTTTCATTTCTCTCTATAATTTCAACTAAATCTTTAAGCCAATCATATTCTTTCCAAGTTAACGAATTAAATTTTTCATTGGATTTGTATTTCCAATGTGAAGCTATACCTCTTTGAGCAAATTCATGCATTTGCATAGTTCTCAATTGAATTTCAATAGGTCTTTTATTTGGACCAATAATGGCGGTATGTAACGACTTATATTTGTTTATTTTTGGTGATGAAATATAATCTTTAAATCTTCCAGGTATACAATTCCATTTTGAATGAAAAATACCAAGAGCCTTGTAACAAGAATTGATATCATCAACAATAACTCTAAAACCTATAATATCAGTAATTTGTTCTAAGGAAGTTCTTTTTTTTTGGATCTTTCTCCAAATTGAAAATGGTGTTTTTTCTCTTCCAAAAATTTTAACATTAATATTTGATTTATTGAGTATTTTTGTAAACTCTTCTGATAGCGAATTAAAATTCATCAAATTGTTATATTTAATTTCGTCAAGTCTATTTTTTATTAATGCTCTTGCTTCGTTATTTAATACTTCAAATGATAGATCTTCTAGCTCATCTCTTATTCTGTTCATTCCCATTCTATCAGCTAATGGTGCATAAATCTCCATTGTTTCTTGAGCTTTCCTTATTTTTTTTTCATCATCTTTTAAATATTTAATCGTTCTCATGTTATGAAGTCTATCCGCAAGTTTAACTAGAAGAACTCTTATATCCTTTGAAGTTGCTATAATTAATTTTCTAAAGTTTTCAGCCTTAGAAAATTTTTGTTTATTTTTTTCACTTATAACTTGATTTTCAAAGACTGATATTTTAGTTACACCTTCAACTAAATCTGCAACTTCTTGACCAAATTCTTCTTTAATTGTTTGATAAGTAGCATCAGTATCTTCGATAGTGTCGTGCAATAAACCAGTCGTAATTGTTGCGCTATCTAATTTTAAATCAGACAAAATATCAGCGACTGCGACAGGATGATTTATGTAGGGAACTCCCTCATCTCTCTTTTGTTTTTTGTGAGCATTAAGTGCAAAATTATAAGCTTTAGTAAGTGTTTCAGGATTTAAAAACTTATTATATTCCAACACTTTATTAATTAATTCTTCAGATTTAAGCATAAATAATTATATCATTAATTTGCAAAAATTTTAATACTTCTAAGAGATTTTAAATCAAGTTTTTTAATAAATTTATATATTGATTTATCTGTTTTTGGATATTTCCAACTTTTTTCAATTTCAAATAATGGAACTAACACAAAATTACGATCTAATAGTCTAGGATGAGGTATGTCTATATTATTACTATTGTATTTAAATCCCTTGAAATCAATAATATCTATATCACATCTTCTAGGATAATTTTTTTTAGCTTTTTTTCTACCTAATTTGCGCTCTATATATTTTAAATTTGCTAATAAAGTTTCTGGGTCAAGTTTAGTATTACATTTGATTATAATATTTAGGTATTTTGGAAATTTTTCATTAGGCCATGATTTGCTCTCATAAATCTTTGAAATTTTGTAGATAATGCAAAATTTACTTATTAGATAACAAGCACGCATAATATTATTTACTCTATCACCTAAATTAGAGCCTATCCCAAGAAATACTGGCTTAAGACGATTTTCTAAAATATCTTGCTTTGTCACGGTTCCAGTCTTTTCTTTTTAAAGCTTGTCTTTTATCATATTGTTTTTTGCCTTTAGCGACGGCTATTTCTATTTTTGCTTTTCCTTTTTTAAAATACATTTTTGTTGGTATCAAAGTAAAGCCTTCTCTTTGCATTTTGCCTATAAGTTTATTTATTTCTTTTTTGTTAAGTAATAATTTTCTTTCATCGATTGGATTATGATTTAATAAACTTGCTTGTTTATAAGAAGATATATGAGAATTTATTAAGAATAATTCACCATCTCTTTCTATCGCATATGAATCAGCAATATTAACTTTTCCATTTCTTACAGACTTAATTTCAGAACCTTTTAAAATTATTCCTGCTTCATATATGTCTTCAAAAAAATAATTAAAAGAGGCTTTTCTATTAAGACAAATTATTTTTAAACCAGAATTGGTTTTATTTTTCATTAGTTAACCAGTTTAGCTATGGATAAAGCTTTATCTACTTCTTGCTCAGTTTTTTTTTGTACTTTAACTAATGGAAGTCTTATTTCATCGCTGCATAGTCCCAATACTTTAGCAGCATATTTAACTGGTGCAGGATTACTCTCAATAAAAAGCGCTTTATGTAAAGGTTGTAAACTTTTATCTATTAGCTCAGCATTTTTTATATCTTCTATGTTTTTTGATTTTGATAATTTTTGCATATCTGAACATTGTTTAGGAGCAATGTTTGCTGTGACGGATATTATTCCTATTCCTCCTCTTTTATTGAATTCAAATGCCAAGCCATCTTCACCAGTAAGCTGAATGAATTCTGGACCTAATTTTTTAATTGTTTGATCTAATCTATTTAAATCTCCAGTAGCATCTTTAACACCTACTATATTTTTTAGTTCAAATAGTTTTGCCATTGTGTCAACAGACATGTCAATTACACACCTTCCAGGGATATTGTAAATAATAATTGGTAAACTCGTATTATCATTTATTTTTTTGTAATGTTGATATAAACCCTCTTGCGTAGGTTTATTATAGTAAGGTGTAACTATTAAGGCTCCGTTTGCGCCAGCTTTTTCCGCGTGTTTAGTTAGTGATACAGCTTCATCCGTAGAATTTGACCCTGTTCCTGCTATGACTGGTATTTTACCCCCAGACTCTTTAATACAAATTTCTATAACTTTTTGATGTTCTTCGTGATTTAAAGTTGGAGATTCACCTGTTGTGCCTGCTGGAACAAGCCCATTTGTACCATTTTGAATATGGAAATTTATCAATTTTACGTAGCTCTCCTCATCAAGCAAATTATCCTTAAATGGAGTTATTAAAGCAACATTTGATCCTTTAAACATAAGTACTTATAACATAAATTATAGATTCATTTACTAAAATTTATGATTAAATATAAAAAATTAACCCTCATAATTACAATATTTAGTTTCTTAAATTTATTTAGTTTAACAGTAGCTGAGGAATTGATTATTCCAAAGCAAAAACCTAAAGTTAGCTTTGAAAAAAATGAAAAAATTAAATTAAAAAGTCAAATATTACCATTAAAAAAACCGTTATCAGAAGAAAAAAAAACATCAGATTTAGATAAGGTTAAAAAAGAGATTAACAAACTAGCTATAATTATTCCAAAAAGCAAACCATTAATAATTTCAAACAAAAAAATAGAAGATAAAAAAAAAATTATAAAATCAAAATATTATAATAAAAAAGATTTAGAAATAGCAAAAAAATCAATTTCTTTAATTGAAAAAAAGAAGTGGCAATCAGCGATAAAGTTATCAAAAAAAGCAAAAAATAAATCAATATATGATTTTATAGTTTGGAGATATTTGCTAGAAAGAAATAACTCTGCAAATTATAGTCTTTATAGTACTTTTTTAGAAAGAAACGAAAATTATCCGAGGATAGGTAGAATAAAATACCTCTCTGAAAAAAAAATGACAACAAAGAATATAAATCCAAAAAAAATAATAAAAATCTTTGAAGAAAATGAACCTTTAAGTGGATTTGGCAAAATGATACTAGGAGAAAGTTTTATAATTGAAGGTCAAAAAGTAAAAGGAATTAATTTAATTAAAAATGGCTGGATTACTGCTGATTTAACAAAAAGTGAATTAAGAATTTACAAAAAAAAATATAACAAATATCTTAAAACTGAAGATCATATTAAAAGAGCTGATTATTTAGCATGGGAAAATAAGTATTGGGACTTAAAAAGAATGTTAAGATATTTACCAAAAGACTACCAAGCACTTTATAATGCAAGACAACTTTTAATGAGTAAATCTTATGGAGTTGACTCAGCGATCTCAAAAGTGCCTGCTAAGTTTAAAGAAGATTCAGGTTTAAATTATGACAGATTAAAATGGCGAAGAAAAAGAGGTAGAGTAGATAGTTCTCTAGAAATTTTATTAAAGATTAAAAATAATAAAGACTATTTAGTAAGACCTGACAAATGGTGGTTGGAAAGATCAATAATTGCAAGATCTTTGATTTACAAAAAGAAATATCAGTTAGCCTATAAAATTGTAAATGATCATTCTTTAGAGCAAGGTACACCTGAATTTGCCGAAGCAGAATGGTTAAGTGGATGGATATCTTTAAGTTTTTTAAAAGATCCACTAAGAGCAAGAGAGCATTTTAAATTTTTTTATGAAAATGTTGGATACCCTATTAGTCTATCAAGAGGCGCATACTGGCTTGCTAGAAGCTATGAAGCATTGAGAGATACTGTGACTGCAAATAAATACTATAAAATTGCCTCTGAGTTTCCTACCACATATTATGGACAATTATCACATTTAAAACTTTTTAAAAATGAAGAATACATATTACCTAAATCAATAGAAGTTGATAAAAAGTATAAAAAAAAATTTTTAGATAATGATTTATATAAACTAGTTTTTTTATTACATGAATTAGATAAAGATAAATATGCAAAACATATTCTCAGATATTTAGCTTTAGATAATATTGAAAAAGGAAGCGAAATATTATCAGCTGAACTTGCAACAAATATTGAGAGGTATGATTTTGCTATACAAATATCTAAAATAGCATCTTACGAAAAAAGATTTCATAATAAATATAATTATCCGATTATAAATACACCTGATTTTGTTGCTGGTAGAAAAATTCCTGATCAAGCATTAATTCTAGCTGTAATTAGACAAGAAAGTGAATTTGACAAAAAAGCTAACAGTTATGCAGGAGCAAAAGGGATGATGCAGTTAATGACATACACAGCAAAAGTTGTTGCAAAACAAGCAAAGCTACCCTATTCAAAAGCCAGGTTAACTCAAGATCCAAATTATAATATAAAATTAGGTTCTCATTATTTAGCTGGTCTTATTTTAGAATATGATGGATCGTATCCATTTGCAATTGCTGCATACAATGCTGGTCCTAAAAGAGTAAAATATTGGAAGAAGTTAAACAAAAACCCACAAAAAAATGAAATTGATTATGTTGATTGGATAGAGCTTATTAAATTTAAAGAAACAAGAAATTATGTACAAAGAGTTTTAGAAAATTACAATGTTTACAGATACATATTAGGTCAAAAACCAGTTCAAATGAAAGATTTTTTTAAAAATGATCCATTATATTAAAATATAATTTTCAAGATATTTCGATTTTTTTAGATATAGCATTTTCTTGTTTAGCGTTATGTCTCGATTGATTAATAATAAGCTGACTAATAAATCCTATAAATAAGAATATAAGACCAGACATAAAAAAAAAGACACTTAATATTGGTAATGGAGTTAATATAAAAGATGTTCCATAAGCATACTTTAAGTAAATCATTAATAAAAATACAAGAAATGATAATATAAATGATAAAAAACTAAATGTGCCAAATAAATAAATAGATTTTGATTTATAGTTTTTAAACAATTTAATATATAAAAGATCCAGTAGAACATAAATAATTCTACTAAAGCCATAATTTGATTTACCATTTAATCTTTTATGATGTGAAACTACAACCTCGTTAACTTTATAATTATTGTTAGAGAATCTAGCAGCTAACAATCTATGAAAATCTCCCCAATCTGTGTAATCATCGATTTTATCTTTTTTAAATACTTTTAAAGCACAACCCTGGTCATGTATAGTTGAACTTGTAAAAGCTCTCACTATAGAATTTGCTAAATAACTTGGCAAAGTTTTTGTAAAGAAATTATCTTTACGGTTTTTTCTCCATCCAATTGTCATATCAGATCCTTTTTCATAAACATTTAAAATTTTTTCTATATCATTAGGATCATTTTGACCATCACCATCTAAAGTAATTATATTGTCATATTTACTATTAGATATTCCTGTTAAAATAGCTGATGATTGAGAATAATTATCTTTATGTTTTATTAAAACAGTTGAAATACCTTTAAGATTTTTTGATTTAAGTTTTTCAAAAGTCATATCATTTGAACCGTCATCCACTAATATTAATTGAAAGTTTCTATTATTTTTTTTAAGTTTATTTAGATTTAATAAAATTTTATCCAAAAGATTATCAATATTTTTTTCTTCATTATAGAATGGGATGATTAGGCTATAATTCATTTAAAAAATGATATACTAATAAATCTATGTGTGCAATATTTGGTATGATCGGCAAAACTAATCATGATTTATTAAGAAAAGTATCTAAAATACAAATTTATCGCGGTCCGGACAATCAAGGTTTTTATGAAAGTGATGATAAAAAAATTTTATTAGGCAATAACAGGCTCGCAGTTATTGATAAAGAAAAAGGAAATCAGCCAATTATATCTGCAGATGGGAGATATGTGGTTGTTTTTAATGGATGTATATACAATTTTTTAGAGATAAAAGAATATTTAATAAGAAAAAAAATCAATTTTAATACTAATTCAGATACTGAGGTAGTTGCAAATGCGTTTATGCATTTTCAAGAAAAAAGTTTTAATTACTTTGATGGCATGTGGTCAATTGCAATATACGACAAAAAAAATAAATATTGTTTTTTATCAAGAGATTACGTTGGTCAAAAACCACTATATTATAAATCAGAGGATGATTATTTTATATTTTCCAGTCAACTTAAAGGTCTATTTCAAGAAAAGAGTAAAAATAAAAAAATATCACAAGAAAATTTAAAAAAATATTATGCATTATCGTTCGTGCCTGCCCCTGACACTATATTTGAAAATATTTATCAAGTGTGTCCAGGTGAAATAATAAAGATTCCTACAAATAAATTAGAAATAACAAAAGAAAAATATTGGTGTTTAGAGAATGGACCTGATTATAATTATTTTTTCAAAAGAGAAAATAAAGAGGAATTTGCTGATAATTTTAATAAATTAATAAAACAACACTATATAGCCGATAAAAAACCCGTTGTTGCGTTAAGCAGTGGTATCGATTCTAACATAATATTAAATTCGCTTTTAATTGATAAAAAAAAACCAGAATGTGTGACCATTGGTTTTGATGATAAAAGTTATGATGAGTCAAGTTCAATTATAAATATTGAGGGAGAATTTAATCGAAATATTTATAAAATCAGTGAAAAAGATTTAATTAAAGAATTTGAAAAAATTAGTAAATTAATTACTGAGCCAAACGGTGATAGTTCACTGTTGCCCACGTATATTTTATTTAATAAAATTAAAAAATATTCAAATGTTTCCTTGGGTGGTGATGGTGGAGATGAAAGTTTTTTTGGTTATATAACTTTTGATGCTTATATATTAGCAAAGTTTATAAAGTTTATTATACCAAACTTTTTTTTTTCAATAATTAGTAATTTATTTTTATCAAATAATTATTCAAAAAAATATATGTCATATAAAAAAAAATTATTAAGGTTCTTCGGGTCATTACATTTAGAAAAAAAATACCTTTTACCCGCATGGTTATCTTGTTTAAATATAGATGAACATTCAGAAAATTTAAAAAGAAAAACTAACGCAGATGAACTATTCTCAACAAAAAATATATTCAATAACAATATAGAAAATTTAAGATCAGCACAGCTTTATCATTTTAAATATTATTTACCAATGGTTTTGTCTAAAGTAGATCAGGCAAGTATGCTAAATTCTGTCGAAAGTAGATCACCATTTATCAGCAAAAAAATAATTAATTTCTCGCTTGATCAAAATATTAATAAATTATATTCATTATTTAATAAGAAGAAATTTTTAAAAAAAATTTATAAATCTTCAATATCGAAAAAAATACTTAATGCTCCAAAACATGGTTTTGCATTTCCAACTCATATAATTCTTAAAAATGAGAAATTAGTAAATAAATTAATCAAACCAGAACTTGTGAATAATTACACTTTTTTTCAAAAAAAATATAAATCTTTTTTAAATGATAATAAAGACAATACCCAATATTTATGGAATGAATTAATATTAAATCTTACTATTCAGAATTTGTATTCTAATTAACTTTTTTAAAACTTGTTAAAATTTTATTATTTCTCTTAACATCAATGATACTTTTATTTTTAAATTTCTCATAACAGGTGACATATTTCTTATCATCTAAATAAACTGGTCTATTATTCATAATTATATAGTCATATTTTTCATTTTGCAGATCTTTTATTTTATATTTAAAATTTGGGTATTTATTAAATTCAATTTTTACAATATCAACATTTAATCCGCACACAGCTATATTTATAAAATTATCTTTTTTCTGATAATCTTTTTTAATAATATTAGATATTAATTCCTTTATTGATATGCCCCAATAATCAATTTCAAAATTATGAATTAAATTTTCCTTTTTTCCAGCTAAAAAATTAAAATATGTATATTGGTAAGGAGTAATCTTAATAAAATTATATACATAAAATAAAAATAAAAAGAAAATAATTAATAATGAAGTTTTATTAAAAAAATATTTAATATTTTTAATCAAAAAATAAATAACTAAGGCTGGTATAATGCAATAAAAAGGTATTATATATATGAATAATCTTAGACCATCATATAATTTGTAAGATGAAAATAAAATAAAGATTGATGGTAAAGTCAATGTAAACAATATCAAAAATATTTTAGAATAAAAATTTGTATATTTTTCTAATCTAAATTCTTTGTTAAATAAAAATAAATAAATAAAAATTAAGTAAGTAAAAAGTATATATTCAGGTGATTTGAATAATAAGTTCAACAATACATAATTGGAAGATACCTCAACGGTTGATAATATCTTATTATTTAGCAATATTCTTTCGGGACCAAATTGTATTCCTAATTGTTCAATAAAAATTTTAAATGGTTCAACTAAAATATTAGAATGGACTTGTGGCCAACTTAATAGCATCACAACATACGAAATAGTTATTATTATAAAAGAATCTAATATAAAAATTCCAAAAGAAAATTTTTTATTCAAAAACTTATATATAACAACAAACAAAAAAAGTGGAATTAGAATTGCGAAAAATTGAATCCTTACCCCTAATCCTAGTCCTATTAATAAACCTGTATAAATTAAAAACTTTATTCTTTTATCTTTATTTTTTTGATAATTTAAATATCTAAATAATACTAATGTGGTCCAGATAAGACAAAAAGCTATAATCGTATCTTTTGGATTCATAGACATATGACCAAAAAATGTTGGATTTAAAAATAAAATTATTAAAGAAATAAAAGCTACGTTCTTGTTGAATAATAATTTTGATAATTTGTACAAGCCAAAGATAGTAAAAATTGAAAAAGTATTATTGATTAAGTGAAAAGTTTCATAAATATACTTTTTAGGCATAATATTTGAAAGAAATGCTGAAATCGTACTATATAGACCTGGGTAATATTTGTCATTTTGAGCTGGTGCTACATCGTAATTACCAAATGACAAAATATATTTAAGACGTTCTTGTCCTCTAGTAATTTCAAAAAGTTCATCCCAAGATATTCCAATAATTAAAGAACAATAATAAGAAAAAATTATAAGAAGATAAATAATTCCTGATCTTAAGTTTCTATTCTCTAGAATTGCCATTTAAAATTTATTGTGACTTTTCTAAACTCTTAAATTCATCTTTTAGTTTTAGATATATCTTATATAAAAGTTTTTTATCTTCTACAGAAATCATATTTTCTTTTTCAAGTCCGTCTTGCAATTCTTTTCTTATTTTGTCTTTTATCATTTCACGATATTGATCATTATTTAATAATAAAATCCTGTCAATTTTTTCTAATCTCTCGCTTAATATCAAGTTATACAAAATATTTATTGTTATTATTATCGCTAAAACTATGGATATTAATTTGACAAAAAATGTTTTTAAATTTTGACTTTTATTTGGTGTATCTTGTGTCATTAATTTTAATTTATTAATATCACTTTATCAAAACTATCATATATTTATGGATAAAAAACAAATTTACACAATTTTGATGGCGGAAGGAGAGGGATTCGAACCCTCGGTACACCTTTTCAAGCGTACGGCGGTTTAGCAAACCGCTGGTTTAAACCAGCTCACCCATCCTTCCTTATTTACCTGTGTAACTTGAAATCATTGAATATTCAATATTTATGAAGTAATTTTGTGCAAAATGAAAAATAAATATTCAATATTTTCGCTTATTAAAAACGCTTTTAGTGGGCATGAAAATTGGCAAAGAGCTTGGAGGGATCCAGAACCAAAAAAAGAATACGATGCAATAATAATTGGTGGTGGAGGTCATGGACTTGCTACTGCCTATTATTTAGCCAAGAAACACAAAATGAATAAAATTGCAGTTGTCGAGAAAGGATGGATCGGTGGAGGAAATACTGGAAGAAACACAACGATAATTCGATCAAATTATTTATGGGACGCTAGTGCTGGACTTTATGATCATGCGCTTAAAATTTGGGAAGGTCTATCTCAGGAATTAAATTACAATGTTATGTTTAGTCAAAGAGGTGTTATGAACCTTGCGCACAATCTTCAAGATGTAAGGGACTTGAAAAGAAGAACTCATGCAAATAGATTAAATGGAATTGATGCTGTCTGGTTAAATACTGAGGAAGTCAAAAAATTTTGCCCGATCATTAATACATCTCCAAACATTAGATATCCTGTTCTAGGAGGTACTTTACAAAAAAGAGCTGGAACAGCAAGACATGATGCTGTTGCATGGGGTTATGCTCGTGGCGCAGATGAAATGGGAGTTGATATTATACAAAATTGTGAAGTTAAAGGTATAAAAAGAAACGGTGTTGAAGTTGAGGGTATAGAAACAACTAAAGGTTTTATAAAAACAAAAAAAATTGGTGTTGTTGCTGCAGGACATTCTAGTGTTATAGCAAATATGGCGGGTATAAGATTACCGTTAGAAAGTAAACCTCTTCAAGCATTAGTTTCTGAACCAGTTAAACCAATAATTGATACAGTTGTAATGTCGAATGCTGTACATGCTTATGTAAGTCAATCAGACAAAGGTGAACTTGTAATTGGAGCAGGCACGGACTCTTATGTTTCTTACACTCAAAAAGGTAGTCATAATATTGTTGAAGAAACTTTAAGAGCAATATTAGAATTATATCCGATATTTAGTAGAATGAAAATGTTAAGACAATGGGGAGGTATTGTAGATATTTGTCCAGATGCAAGTCCAATAATTAGTAAAACTCAAATTAAAGGTTTATATTTTAATTGTGGTTGGGGTACTGGTGGTTTTAAAGCTACACCTGGTTCTGGAGATTTATTCGCACACACAATAGCTAATGATGAACCGCATAGATTAAATGCCGCTTTTAATTTAAATAGATTTGTTAGCGGTGATCTAGTCGATGAACACGGTGCTGCTGCCGTAGCACACTAATGTTTATAATTAATTGTCCATACTGTGGTGAGAGAGATCAAACAGAATTTTCTTGTGGTGGTGAAGCTCATATTGAAAGGCCAAAACAACCAACAGAATTAAGCGACGATCAATGGGCTGAATATCTTTTTATGCGAAAAAACATAAAAGGTATTCAATTTGAAAGATGGAACCACATTCATGGATGCAGAAAATGGTTCAATGTAGTTAGAGATACTTCAAATGATAAGATACATGCAGTTTATAAAATGGGAGAAAGACCGCCCGTAAAATAATTATGAGTAACAACTTAAGAATTAATAAAAACAACTTTATAGATCAAACTGTTAGAATTTCCTTCAAGTTTAATGGCAGAAGGCTTTTTGGGTACAAAGGAGATACATTAGCCTCTGCTTTATTGGCAAATAATATTCATTTAGTTGGAAGAAGTTTTAAATATCATAGACCTAGAGGTATTATGACATGTGGTTCAGAGGAACCTAATGCAATTGTTCAGGTTGGTAAAGATCCTGCATTAACTGATCCAAATGTAAGAGCTACTGAAATTGAATTATATGAAGGTTTGGAAGCATTTAGCCAAAACTGTTGGCCAAGTGTAAATTTTGATATTGGGGGTATAAATAATTTTCTATCCCCTCTTCTACCTGCAGGATTTTATTATAAAACTTTTATGTGGCCTGCAAGTTTTTGGGAAAAATATGAATTTTTTATTAGACATTCGGCTGGATTAGGTAAATCTCCAACTAAACCAGATCAAGATTTATATGATCATCAATATGTACATTGTGATGTTTTGGTAATTGGTGGTGGTATCTCCGGTATATTGTCAGCTAAATTATCGGCAGAGAAAGGTCTTAATACAATGCTGATAAATGATAAAAGTCATCTCGGAGGATCTACAATATATCAAAATGATGATATTTTTAAAATAAATAATGAAACTTCAAATTTATGGTTAAAAAATCAAATAGAGGAACTAAAAAAAATTCCAAACTTAACAATTAAAAATAGAACAAGTGTTGCTGCTTTTCACGGTTATAATTATCTTTTAGCAAGAGAAAATTTAACTGATCATTTAAGTGCTCATGAAAGAAAAGAAAAAATTAGACAAAGGCTCTTAAAAATAAGAGCTAAAAAAGTTGTGATAGCAACTGGTGCTATTGAACGACCCTTAATTTTTAATAACAATGATAGACCGGGAATAATTTTATCGTCATCTATAAAAAAATATATTGATTATTATGGTGTAAAAACTGGAGAAAGTATTTCATTGTTTACCAACAACGATAGTGCATATGAAACAGCAATTTCATTAAATAAAAGTGGAGTTAAAGTTAAAGTGATTATAGATATTAGAGAAAATTCTAACTCAATACTTTCAGAAAAAATAGAAAAAGCAGGAATAAAAATTTTAAAAGGATATACAATAACTAATACTGATGGATACAAAAGAATTAATTCTATAGATGTTATGAAATTATCAAAAGATGGTGAGAACGTTATTGGAAGCAAAATTACTTATAAATGTGATTGTTTGGGAATTTCTGGTGGATGGACACCAATGGTTCATTTATTTACCCAATCAGGTGGAAAATTGAAATTCAGGAATAATGATAATGTTTTTATTCCTGATGAAAATAAAACTCCATCAGAGCAAATTAGCGTGGGGTCCTCAAATGGAGACTTTGAATTAGATGATGTTATAAATAATACAGTCAAAAATATTAAAGTTTTTCTTGGCTTAGATAAAAATAATTATGAAAATTTAGATATTAAATGTTCAAAAGAAAAACAAAAAAGAAATATATGGTTGTTACCTTCAAATAAACCTATTTCTAGAACAAAGCCATTTTTAGATTTCCAAAATGACTCGACTGCTAAAGATGTAAAACTAGCTCTGAGAGAAGGCTTTAAATCAATAGAACATGTAAAAAGATATACGACAACAGGAATGGGAACTGATCAGGGTAAACTATCAAATATGCATGCACTGGGTATAATCGCTGACACAACTGGTACAAATATGGGAGAACTAGGCACAACTACTTTTAGGCCTCCTTATACACCTTTAACATTTGGAGCAATAGTAGGAAGAAACGTTGGTGAGTTTTTTGATCATACAAGAAGAACAGCTATTCATGATTGGCATTTGGAAAATAAAGCAGAATTTGAAAATGTTGGACAGTGGAAAAGACCTTGGTATTTTCCTAAGAATGGAGAAACTATGTACCAAGCTGTTCAAAGAGAAAGTAAAGCTGCTAGAGAAAGTGCTGGAATACTTGATGCCTCTACTTTAGGAAAAATTGATATACAAGGTGAGGATGCATCTGAATTTTTAAATAGAGTATATACCAATGCATGGTCAAAACTTGCCATAGGTAAATGTAGATATGGTTTAATGCTAAATGAAGATGGCATGGTTTATGATGATGGTGTTACAACAAGACTTGGGGAAAATCATTATATAATGACGACTACGACTGGTGGAGCAGCAAATGTTTTATCAAAACTTGAAGATTATTTACAAACAGAATGGCCAGAATTAAATGTATATTTAACTACTGTTACAGATCAATATTCCACAATGAGCATTTGTGGACCAAATTCTAAAAAGATTATTGCAAAAATAATACCAAGTTTAGATCTATCAGATGAAAGTTTCCCCCATATGTCCTTTAAAAATTCCAAAATAGATAATGTTAATTGTCGTATTATGAGAATAAGTTTTACTGGGGAGCACAGTTATGAAATTAATGTCCAGTCTAATTACGCTAAAGATGTTTGGGAAAGATGTATAGAGGCAGGTAAAGAATTTAATATTACACCATATGGAACTGAAACAATGCATTTACTAAGAGCTGAAAAAGGTTTCATAATTACCGGTCAAGATACTGATGGAACATTAACTCCTTCAGACCTTCAAATGGACTGGATTATTGGAAAAAAGAAATATGATTTTATAGGTAAAAGATCATTATACAGAAGTGATACGATAAGAGAAGATAGAAAACAATTAGTTGGTTTATTAACAGATGATCCAAAGGAAGTTTTAGAGGAAGGAGCACAACTTGTTGAAAGCTTAGAAAAGCCAATTGATATGTTGGGTCATGTTACCTCTAGTTATTTTAGTCCAAATCTTAATAAATCTATTGCTTTAGCTGTAGTGAGGAGTGGAAAAAAATTAAAAGGTAAAAAATTAATAGTTCCTATGAAAAATAAAAATATAAATGTAACTATTACAGACACTGTTTTTTATGATAAGGAGAATAAAAGATTAAATGCTTAATTTTAATTCACCAATTAAAGAAGAAAAAAAATTCAATGATCTAAATATTATTGAAGTTGAACCTACAATTAAAATTAATCTTAGAAGTAGTAAAAGAGAATTCTCTACAAAAATTGGAAAAATATTATCAATTTTACCACCAAGTGAAGCAAATACTTCGTCTGGTAACGAAAAATTTAATTTATTATGGTTGAGTCCAGATGAATGGTTAATTTACTCTAATGATAAAAAAATGACTTTAGATGATCAAATAAATTTAGAAGATAAATTATTTAATGGAATTTCAAAATTAAATCATGGAGCTGTTACAAATGTATCTGATCATTGGATAATGGTTAACCTAAAAGGGAATAAAGTGTACGATTTACTGTCTAAAAGTTGCCCATATAATTTTAATGAATATAAAAAGAAAAAAGGATCTGTTGCTCAAACAATTGTTAATCACATAGATGTAATCCTTCACAATAAAGAGGATAACAACCTTAATCTATTTGTAAGAAGGTCGTTTTCAGAAGATTTATGGCTATGGTTGAATGATAGTGCAAGATTCATCTAATCATTTATGTGCGTCAAGGTTAACCTGGAAATCTTGGCTTATTTTAAGTAATAAACAAATATGAGAAAAATAATAGTATTTTTATTTGGTTTATTCTTTGCATTACCCTCTTATTCATCAAGTCTTGATAAAATTTTGTCCTCTGGTGAGCTAAGAGTTGGAACAACTGGCGATTGGGATCCTATGACTATTAAAGATCCTGCAACTAATAAATATAGGGGTTTTGATATAGATGTCATGAATGAATTAGCAAAAGATATGGGTGTAACAATTAAATTTGTGCCTGCAGAGTGGAAAACTATAGTATCTGGAATTACTTCAGGAAGATATGATATCTCAACAAGTGTTACTAAAACACCTAAAAGAGCAGAGGTTGCAGGCTTTACTGACACTTACTATAAATATGGAACAGTGCCCCTTGTTCTTAAGAAAAATTTAAAAAAATTCCCAACTTGGGACTCTTTAAACGATAGTAAGGTAACGATTGCAACTACACTTGGAACTTCACAAGAAGAAAAAGCAAAAGAATTTTTTCCAAAATCAAAACTAAATTCCGTTGAAGCACCTGCAAGAGATTTTCAAGAAGTTTTAGCCGGTAGAGCAGATGGAAATATAACTAGCTCAACAGAGGCTAACAAATTAGTCATTAAATATCCTCAATTGGCAATTGTTCCAGATGGAGAAAAAAATCCTGCATTTTTAGCAATGATGGTTGGTAAAGGTGATGATAAATGGAAAAATTATGTAAATGAATGGATAAGCAATAAAAAATCATCCGGTTTTTTTACTGAACTTTTAGCAAAATATAATCTAAAGAGCTTATAATAAATTAGATATTAGTATTTAATTCTTTATAAATATAAGTGTGAAAAATATTATTTTTCTAATATTTATATTATTATTTCTTAATTCTTGTTCAAAACAGGAGTTAGACTGGTTAATTTTATCTCCAAATAATGTGGATGGATTAACAAACCTTAAATTTCTTATAAGTGGATTTACAACAACGATATACATATCACTAGTTTCAATATTTATCTCGATAATTTTAGGTCTGATAATTGCTGTTCCATCATTAGCAAAAAATAAATTTCTTACATATATAAATATTGGATATGTAGAAATTGTTAGGGCAATACCATTATTAGTTTTAATTTTATGGATTTATTATGGTTTACCAATAATGACAGGCATAAGTTTTAGTCCATTTGTGTCTGGTATTATAGCTTTATCAATTAGTGAAAGTGCTTTTCAAGCTGAAATATTTAGAGCTGGAATAAATTCAATTAAAAAATCTCAATGGGAAGCTGGTAGCTCTCTTGGGTTCTCTTTTTTTAAAAAATTAAGACTCATAATATTACCACAAGCTATTAAAAATATACTTCCTGCTATTGGCAATCAATTTGTATATGTTTTAAAAATGTCTTCTCTTGTTTCAATTATAGGAATTGGTGATTTAACAAGAAAAGCAAATGAGCTTGTCGTTACAACCTATAGACCGTTAGAAATTTATACTTTTTTAATATTTGAATATCTAATTTTAATTTTAGTTGTTTCTTATTTTGTAAGAAAATTTGAAAAAAAGTTAGCAAAGTCTAACTAGTTTTTTTAAATACTGAATTAAAAAAAGATCCAATAAAGATTAATATGCAAAATCCCATAAACCAATTAGTAAATAATAAAGTATAGAAAATATCTTCATATGATCCATCTTTAATATTTATTACATACCATAAACATAAAAATGGTAGAGCTGTTAATCTTAAGATACCAAGGTATAAACTATATATTGGCCTTTTTACTGATTGAAATAAGGCTGTTGTTATAAAGAAAGTAGGATAAATCGGACCTATTAAAGCTGCAATTTTTAAATAAATTATACCATAACTAATTGTATTCAAATCTTCTGTGAATAAACTTATGAGAAATGATGCATTAAAATAAATTATGATACCTGCTAATGTCATAAAAGAACAACCAAATTTGAGAGCTTTTAAATATAATTCTCTAATTCGCTCATAATTTTTAGCTCCAAAATTTTGACTTGAGATAGAAAGTACGGCTGTATTTAATCCAATAACTGGTAACAAAAAGACTTGTTCAATTCTTAAAGCAGTACCATAACCAGCTGCAGCCAAATCACCAAATTTTCCTACAAAATATAAAACATTAAACAAACCAACACCAATTAAAAGCATACTAAACATAACTGGAACAGATTGAAATATCAGGTTTTTAAAGTAAAAAATTTTTGGTTTAAAGCATTCAAAAAAAAGATACTTTTTTAATTTACAACAATAAACTTTGTAAATTAAATAAGTTGCACCTAAAAATTGACATATAACTGTTGCTATAGCAATTCCAGAAATACCGAAGGCAGGTATAAAACCATATCCAAATATGAATATAGGATTTAAGATTATGTTTAAAAAAAAGGTAAAAACTAAAACATTTCTGTAACTCTTTGTATCTCCTTGAGCATTTAGGGTGCCATTTAAAGATGTTTGTATTAAAACTAAAACAGTGCAGAAAAATATTATATCCAGATACTCTCTTGTTAATAAAATATTTTCTAAACTAGATCCCATTAGTCCCAATAAAAAATCTGAAATATTTAAACCAACATAGGTGACTAAAAGTGAAACAAAAACAGCATATAGAAATGATTGGCCAACAAACATTGATGCTCTTTTTTCATTCTTTTCACCAATTGAATTTCCGATTAAGGTATTTGTAGCAGCCCCTACTCCAACACCAATTGCAATTATTATAAAATATATTGGAAAAGATTTAGCCAAAGCACTAAGAGCTTCGGGTGATATTTTACCAGCGAAATAAGTATCAACTAAATTATAAAAAGTTTGAAATAATGATCCAATACTAGCAGGAATTGTTACTTTTCTTAATAATGGCCAAATGGGATCTCTTAATAAATTAATTTTTTTGTACATATTATTTTATTTTTCAATTTGATAAAAATATTTTTGACCTTTCTTTTTAGATAGGTTGATTTGTTTTTGTCTCATACGAAATCTTTGTTTTTGTTTATCAGTCAATTTATGAAAACAATTAGAACAGCTAACTCCCTCCTCATATTGCTTATTTTTTTTTTCTAATTTCGTAATAGGTTCTCTACAACCAGCGCAAACTTTTAAATTGCCAGGTTTTAGACCATGTTTTACCGATACTCTATTGTCAAAGACAAAACAATCACCTTTCCATAAACTTTTTTTTTTATCAATTTTATTTAAATAATTAATGATACCTCCATTTAATTGATAAACATTTTTAAAACCTTTATTTCTCAAATAAAAACTAGCCTTTTCACATCTAATGCCACCGGTACAAAACATACCTATGTTATTATTTTTTCTTAATGATTTAAAATATTTTGGAAAGTCTCTAAAATTATTCAGTTTTGGATTAATTGATCCTTTAAAAGTACCAACTCTAAATTCAAAATTTTTTCTTGTATCAATAATGACAGTGTTTTTTTTTTTAATAAAATTATTCCAATTTTCAGGATCAATTTGATTATTAATAATTCTTTTTTTTAATTTAATACCAATAGGAACAAGTTCTTTTTTAATTTTAATTTTACCTTTGTGAAAAGCTTGATATTTATAATGTGATAAATTTTCGCTATCAAAGTTCTTTAAATTTAAAATTTTTTTTATATTTTTTCTTATTGAAATATATCTATCAATTTTAAAGCTTATTGTTACATTTACACCCTCAGGGGATAATATTATAGTCCCTCTAAAATTTTCTTGTTTTAGGTAATTATCAAGTAATTCCTTTTTTTTTTTAAGATTTGTAATCTTTTTAAATTTGTAAAAACCAAAAATATTATACATTATAATTTTCTACAAATTGATAAACCATCACCAATTGGTAAAATGATATTTTCTACTCTATTGTCTTTATCGATATGTGAATTAAATTCTCGAATTTTAATTGTAAGTTTGTCATTTTTATTTTTATCTATAACGTCACCGTACCATAAAACATTATCTGTTATAATTATCCCTGATTTTTTTAACATTTTTAAAGATTTTTCAAAATAATTTATATAATTTTCCTTATCAGCATCAATAAATACTAAGTCAAAAACTTCTTTACTTTTAAGAAGCTCATCTAGACCATCACTGGCATTTTTTATTAAAAGATTTATTTTGCTTTCAAGATTAGCTTTAACAAAAAAATTTTTAGCTATTTCAGAAGTTTGCTTGTTTTTGTCTATAGCTATTAAATTTGAATCATTATTCATAGCTAATCCCATTGTTAAAGTGCTTAAACCTGTAAATGTTCCAATTTCTAAAATTTTTTTTGGATTATATAATTTTATTATTAAGTGTAATAGATGACATTGACTTAACGAAATTTGCATTTTTTTCTTTTCACCCAAAGTTTTGTTATATTTAATAATCTCTCTCTGAATCGGATTTAGTTTATAAGAATGATTGTTTATATATTCCTCGAGTTCATTTGTAATTTTAATGTTTGAACCCATTTTAATTCAATTTTTTTTTCAAAATTTCATTAACAAGTTTTGGATTTGCTTTACCATTTGAATTTTTCATTACTTGGCCAACAAAAAAACCAAATAATTTGTCTTTTCCTGATTTATAAGCTTCAACATTTTTTGGGTTTTCAGTAATGACTTTATTAATTAAATTTTCTAATTCCTTAGGATCACTTTGTTGTTTTAAACCTTTTTCTTCTACAATAGTTATTGGATCTTTGTCTCCATCTCTCATTATTTCAAACACAGATTTAGCAATCTTGCCTGAAATGGTTCCATCTTTGATTAAATTGATTAATTTTGATAAATTTTTAGAGGAAATTGGACTTTCTGTTATTTCAATATTTTTTTCGTTTAATAATGCAAATAACTCACCTGTTATCCAGTTTGTAGCTAATTTTACATCAGAGTTTTTTGAAACTTCCTCAAAATATTTTGAAATTTCAATGTCTGAAACCAATATATTTGCTTCATAAGGTGATAGTTTAAATTTTTCAATAAATCTTTTCTTTTTTTCATCAGGAAGCTCAGGAATATCTTTTTTTATTTGATCTATATAATTATCATTTAATTCAAGCGGTAAAAGATCAGGATCAGGAAAATATCTATAATCATGTGCGTCTTCTTTAGATCTCATAGATCTTGTTTCATTTTTTTTGGTATCAAATAATCTTGTTTCTTGATCAATAGAGCCACCCTCTTCAATTACGTCCACTTGACGATTAGCTTCGAAATCTATTGCCATTTGCATAAATTTTATAGAATTGACATTTTTAATTTCACATCTTGTGCCTAGTTTTTTATCTCCTTTTTTTCGAACAGAAACGTTTACATCAGCTCTTAATGAGCCTTCTTGCATATTACCATCGCAAGTTCCTAAATATCTCATTATGGATCTTAATTTTTTAATATATGCATTTACTTCATCTAAAGATCTTAAATCAGGTTTACTAACTATTTCCATTAAAGCTACGCCTGATCTATTTAAGTCAACTAATGTGTTTTGAGGGTCTATATCATGGATGCTTTTTCCTGCATCTTGCTCCAAATGAAGTCTTTCAATTCCAATATTTTTTTCCCCATTAGGCATATCTAATGTAACAGACCCCTCACCTACAATCGGATCTTTATATTGAGAAATTTGATAACCTTGAGGCAAATCAGCATAAAAATAATTTTTTCGATCAAATATTGATCTTTTGTTAATCTTAGCTTTTAATCCAATACCTGTCTTAACAGCTTGTTTAATACAATGTTCATTAATTACTGGCAACATTCCTGGAAATGCTGCATCGACTAAGCTAACTTGAGTATTAGGTTCTGATCCAAATTTTGTTGATGAAGTTGAAAATAATTTAGACTCAGATAAGACTTGTGCATGAACTTCTAGACCAATAATAACTTCATATTTGTTATCATTTCTTATTATTAGATATTCACCATTATTTTTACTCACTTAATCCACCAATCAGTTATATTATTTTTAAAGCTTATATTTTTTTCTAAAGCAAATGCGATATTTAAAATACTTTGCTCATCAAATGCCTTTCCAATAACTTGTAAACCTAGTGGGTAGCCTTTTTTATCATGACCCGCTGGAATTGATATAGCAGGTAAGCCTGCAAGATTAATTGGAACTGTGAAAATATCATTCAAATACATTGATACTGGATCATTTAATTTCTCTCCAATCTTAAAAGCAGAGCTTGGCGTAGATGGAGTTAATATAGCGTCTACTTTTTTATAAGCTTCATCAAAATCATTTTTGATTAGTCTTCTTACTTTTTGTGCTTTTAAATAATATGCATCGTAATAACCTGATGATAAAACATATGTTCCAATCATAATTCTTCGCTTTACTTCATCACCAAAACCCTCTGATCTTGTTTTTTCGTACATGTCTATAAGATTTTCACCTTTTGATCTAAAACCATATTTTACACCATCATATCGAGCAAGATTTGATGAGGCTTCTGCAGGAGCTACAATGTAATATGTTGGTAAAGCATAATTAGTATTAGGTAAACTTATCTCAATAATTTGACCTCCATTTTCTTTAATAATTTTTATTCCTTTTTCCCATAGCTCATCAATTTCTTTTGGCATTCCATCAACTCTATATTCTTTTGGTATGCCTATTTTTTTTCCTTTAATATTCTCATTTAAATTAGTTAAATAATTTTTTCTTTTGAAATCAACAGAAGTTGAATCTTTTGTATCGTAAGTACTCATAATTTCGAACATCAAAGAACAATCTTTGACATCATGAGTCATGGGTCCTGCTTGATCTAAAGATGATGCAAATGCTACTATACCATACCTGGAGCAACTACCGTATGTTGGCTTTAAACCAACTGTACCGGTAAAGGACGCTGGTTGTCTAATAGATCCACCTGTATCTGTACCTATTGTTGCTGGAGTTAATTTTGCAGCCAGTGCTGATGATGATCCACCAGAAGATCCACCAGGTACTAAATTCTCAGATACTGGATTTTGAACGTTACCAAAATAACTTGTTTCATTAGAAGAACCCATTGCAAATTCATCACAGTTTAACTTTCCAATTACAATACCTCCTTCATCTAAAATATTTTGAGTTACTGTTGATTCATAAGTTGGAACGAAATTTTCAAGAATTTTACTTCCGGCTGTAGTTCTAATATTTTTTGTACAAAACAAGTCTTTTACGGCAATAGGTATACCAGGTAATTTTTTTTTAAAGTCTGGTTTTTGATCAAATATTTTTGCTTTTTTAATTGCATTTTCATAATTTTCAGAAATATAAGAATTAAGTTTTTTTGATTTTTTCGATCTTTCAATAAAAGCAATAGTCACCTCGGTTGAAGATAATTCTTTTTTTTTAATTTTGTCTACAAGTTCAACTAATTTTAAATCTGTTATATTGCTCATCATTCAACTACCTTAGGCACAACAAAAAAATCTTTATTTTTGTCTGGTGAATTTTTTAAAATATCCTCACGAATATTTTCAGATTTTATCTCGTCTTTACGTAGTTTTAATGTAGTTTCAGCAATTGAGGTTAATGGTTCAGTATTTTTTGTATCTAATTCATTTAATTTTTCAATAAAAGAAAAAATTGAATTTAAATCTTTGCCTAATTTTTTAGCTTTATTATCATCGATTGAAATCCTAGATAATTTAGATATATGCTTTACTGTTTTAAGATCAATTGTCATATGATATGAATATCAAAAACTATCATTAAATCTGAAAAATACAATATGATCACTATTGAGCATCTTAAGAAAAAAATTGACATTAATGCGAGATTAATTGGTTTGGATTTAGGGTCAAAACGGATAGGTGTAGCAATTTGTGATGATAGAAGAAAAATATCTACTCCATTTAAAACAATAGATTATAAGAATATGCAATATTTATTGGATCAATTAACAAACATTATTTATGAAAATAACGTGTCTGGAATTATAATTGGATACCCAATTAATATGGATGGCAGTTTAGGAAGAGCAGCTCAATCTGTTACCGATAAAGCTAATATTATATCAAAAAACCTAAAAATTGATGTTGTTCTTTGGGATGAGAGAATGTCAACCAAAGGTGCTTTTAATATCTCTAAAGAATTAGACGTTAACGTAACAAAAAGAGAGAAAAAAATTGATGAAAATGCTGCATCATTCATTTTACAAGGTGCAATCGATTATCTCAATAATTAAGCTTGCATTAATTATGCTTTGAAGTTATAGAGTTAGTTTTAATGGCCAATTCAAAAAACGCTGTTAAAATTTCAAAAAAACATCTCCTAGGTATTCAAGATCTATCAATCTCTGATGTTAAAACTATTCTTTCAGAATCAAAAAACTTCATAGCTTTGAACAAAAGTAAAAATAAAAAAATAGATATTTTGAGAGGTAAAACACAAATAAATTTATTTTTTGAACCATCCACTAGAACTCAAAGTTCGTTTGAGCTTGCTGGAAAGAGATTGGGTGCTGATGTTATGTCTATGAATATAACTAATTCAGCAATTAAAAAAGGAGAAACTTTAATAGACACTGCAATGACCTTAAATGCGATGCACCCTGATATTATCGTTGTAAGGCATCAAGACTCAGGTGCCTCAAATTTGCTGTCACAAAAAGTTAACTGTGCGGTATTAAATGCAGGCGATGGCAGAAGAGAACATCCAACTCAAGCTTTGCTTGATGCTTTAACAATTATGGAAAAGAAAAATAAAATAGAAGGTCTTAAAATTGCAATTTGTGGAGATATACTTCATTCAAGAGTTGCTAGATCAAATATTTATTTATTAAATATGTTGGGTGCAGACATAAATATAGTTGCACCATCTAATTTGATGCCAAAAGATCTAGAAAAGTTTGGTGTCAACACTTTTACAAATATGAAAGAAGGAGTGAAAGATTGTGACATTGTGATGATGTTAAGATTACAAAATGAAAGAATGACAAGTTCATTCCTTTCATCAAATAGAGAGTATTATGAATATTATGGGCTCACACCAGATAAATTAGAGAAAGCAAAAAGTGATGCAATTATTATGCACCCTGGTCCTATGAATAGGGGAATAGAAATTGATACAAAATTAGCTGATGACATTAATAAAAGTGTAATTAAAGAACAGGTTGAATTAGGTGTTGCTGTAAGAATGGCTTGTCTAAAGTTATTTTGTGAATGATGAAAAAACAATATTTTTTAAATGCAAAAATAATAGATCCTAAAAACTCTATAGATGAAATAGGCGGTTTGATTATTGGTGAAAATGGAAAAATTGAAGCTATAGGTAAAAAGGTAAACCAGAATAATATTCCTTCAAGAGAAAAATATATAGATCTTAAAGAAAAATTTATATTTCCTGGTCTTGTTGATATGAGGGTATTTGTAGGAGAGCCAGGCTACGAATATAAGGAAAATTTTAGAACATTAAGTAATGCAGCGTTAGCTGGGGGTGTTACATCTGTCGTTACAATGCCTAATACTTCCCCTGTTATAGATAATGTTTCTATGGTTGACTTTCTTAAGAGAAGAGGAAGAGATAAATCAAAAATTAATATATTTCCAACCGCAAGTTTAACAAAAGGTCTGGAAGGAACTAATATGAATGAATTTGGGCTTTTAAATAAAAAAGGAATAATCGGTTACACAGATGGCACGCAAACTATTCAAAATACAAGATTAATGTCCAGAATTATGAGATCTGCTTTTGATTTAAATGCTTTAGTAATACAACATGCAGAAGATAATGAATTATCAAAAGATGGACAAGTAAATGACGGTATAATTGCAACTAAACTTGGTCTTCAGGGTATACCTGACTACGCAGAAAAAATTATTATCGAAAGAGATTTAACTTTACTAGAGGATTTCAATTGTAGGTATCATATTGCTCAAATATCATCAGAAAAGTCTGTTGAAATAATTAAAAATAGAAAAGAAATTGTAAAATTTACAACTGGTGTTTCAATCAATAATTTATCATTAAACCAAAATGATATAGGAGACTTTCGTACCTTCCTTAAGTTATCCCCTCCTCTAAGGACAGAAGAGGACAGATTGTCTCTAATAAAAGGTATAAACCAAAATTTGATAGATGTTATTGTCTCAGATCATAAGCCTGAAGATGAAGAGTCAAAAAGATTAACATTTTCTCAAGCTGCTACAGGCGCCTCTGGTATAGAAACTCTTTTACCACTTGCATTAGAATTATTTCACAACGGATCAATAAAATTAAATAAGATAATTGAGTGTCTTACAAGCAATCCAGCTAAAATTTTAAAAATTGATAAAGGAAGTCTTTCTGTAGGAAGTGATGCTGACTTATGTATTGTTGATATATACAAGCCATGGGTAGTTAAAAAAGAAAAAATGATATCAAAGTCTAAGAATACTTGTATAGAGGACAAAAAACTACAAGGCAAAGTATTAAACACTTTCATTAATGGAGTAGAATTATTTAAATGTTAAATTTAGAAATTACTTTAATCATTATAATCTCTTATTTATTTGGTTCTATTCCATTTGGACTTATCTTAACTAAAATTTTTATCGGTAAAGATATAAGAAAAATAGGTTCTGGAAATATTGGAGCAACTAATGTTTTAAGATCTGGAAATAAATTTATAGGATATTTAACATTAACTTTAGATATTTTAAAAGCTATAGTGCCTATTTTATTTGTTAATTTTTATTATAATGATCAAATATACTTGGCTTCTTTATCAGTTTTTATAGGTCATGTTTTTCCAGTTTGGCTTAAATTTAAAGGAGGAAAAGGTGTTGCGACTTATGTTGGAATTTTATTTTGTTTAAATTATTTGTCAGGAATAGTGTTTTGTATAACTTGGTTATTAATTTTTTTTATATTCAAATACTCTTCTTTAAGTTCAATTCTATCCAGTTTTTGTATACCTATTTTTCAATATTTTTTTATTTCAGATCCCTTTTATTATTTCTACTTTATAATGTTCATAATGATTTTTTATACACACCGAGAAAATATAAAACGCCTAATAAATAAGACAGAATCTAAGACAAAAATTTATTAATTTGACTATCCAGGTCTTTAATGTACTTTTGTTATAATGAATTTAGTCATTGTTGAAAGTCCAGCTAAAGCAAAAACAATAAATAAATATTTAGGAAAAGATTATACAGTTCTTGCAAGCTACGGTCATATAAGAGATTTACCATCTAAAAACGGATCTGTAGATCCAGAAAATAAATTCAAAATGATATGGGAAGTAGATAGTTTTTCGAAAAAATATTTAAAAGAAATTACAGATGTAGCAAAAGATTCTGATAAAATTATTTTAGCTACAGACCCTGATCGTGAAGGCGAGGCAATAGCATGGCATGTTAAAGAATTTTTAGATGAAAAAAAAATACTTAAAGATAAAAAAATTGAAAGAGTAGTATTTAACGAAATTACAAAAAAAGCAGTTATAAATGGCATAGAAAATCCTAGATCACTTGAAGGTCAACTTGTTGACGCTTACATGGCAAGAAGAGCTTTAGATTATTTAGTAGGTTTTAACATTTCACCAATATTATGGACTAAATTACCAGGCTCTAAGTCAGCTGGTAGAGTTCAATCAGTAGCTTTAAGATTGTTAACTGAAAGAGAACATGAAATTGAAGTATTTAATCCAGAAGAATTTTGGACACTAAATGTAAATTTTATTACTTCTTCAAAAAATATTTTAACCTCATCAATATCTGAATTAAACGGAGAAAAAATTGAAAAATTTAGTTTTAAAAATAAAGAAGATATAAACAATGCCATATCAAAAATTAAGGAAAAAAAATATTCAATTAAAGATATAACTTCAAAAATATATACAAGAAACCCATCAGGGCCTTTCACAACTTCAACTCTCCAGCAATCTGCATCAAGTAAATTAGGTTTTGGTGCTTCAAGGACAATGCAAATTGCACAGAGACTCTATCAAGGTATTGAGATAGATGGAGATACCAAAGGTTTAATAACTTATATGAGGACTGATGGTACTAATATATCTAAAGAAGCTATTCCATTATTTAGAAAATATATAGAGCAAAATTATGGTGGCGATTATCTTCCCGAACAAGCCAATAATTATTCTGGTAAAAAAGCAAAAAATGCACAAGAGGCGCATGAAGCAATCAGACCAACGGAAATAAACAATTCACCTGAAAGTATAAAAAAATATTTAAGTACAGATCAGTATAAATTATATGATCTTATTTGGTCTAGAGCTCTATCATCTCAAATGCAGCCGGCTAAATTTGATAGAAAAACTATAGTAATTAAATCAGAAGATGGAAAAAACATATTAAAATCCAGTGGCTCAACTATAAAATTTGATGGATTTTTAAAACTTCAAAAAATTGATGAAAATGATAATGAAAAAATATTACCAGAAGTGTCTAAAGGACCAATCGAAATAAAAGAATTTAATGATGAGCAACATTTTACACAACCACCTCCACGTTTTTCAGAAGCAAGTTTAGTTAAAAAATTAGAAGAATTAGGAATTGGTCGTCCCTCAACATATGCAAGTATAATCTCTGTTATATCTAATAGAGGATATGCCGATATAGTAAATAAAAGATTTTTTCCAACCGATAGAGGAAAATTATTATCTGCCTTTTTGGAGAAACTATTTTCAAGATATGTTGACTATGATTTTACTGCTAAACTTGAAGATCAATTAGATGATATTACCTCAGGGAAAGAAAACTGGATAAAAGTTTTAGATCAATTTTGGAAAGATTTTAACGAAAATGTCTCTAATGTTAAAGAGAAAAGGACTAGAGAGGTTTTAGATTTACTTAATGATAGTTTAGGGAGTTTAATTTTTGACAAAAATATTAATGGTAAGGTAGATAGAAGCTGTAAATTATATAACAAAGATTGTAAGTTTTCAGTTGAAGGAACATTAAGCTTAAAAAATAGCTTTAGAGGCGGCGCATTTATAGGTTGTTCTAATTACCCGGACTGTAAATATACAAGACCATTATCAAAAGCAAAAGCAGCTGCTCAAGCAAATCTATCAGAGCCTAAATTAATAGGAAAAAATGATATAGGGAAAGATATTTATTTAAAGAATGGAAGATTTGGACCTTATTTACAATACGAACTAAGCGATGAAGAAATAGAAAATATTAAAAAACCGAAAACTAAAACCAAAAAGAAAAAGAAAGAGGAAAGTAACTTTAAAAATGTATCTATACCAAAAGGTTTAGATATAGAGAATGTTGATCTTGATAAGGCAAAATATTTATGTTCGCTTCCTAAAATAATTGGTACACATCCAGACTTGGAAAAGGATATTACAATAAATGTTGGGCGATTTGGTCCATATTTAAAATGTGATAATAAATCTGCAAGATTAGAGAGTATTGATGAATTATTTAACATAGGATTAAACAGAGCTATAACTTTAATATCAGAAGCTAAACCAGGTAGAATTTCATCTTCTATAATAAAAGATTTAGGTGAACATCCAGAAGACAAAAAACCAGTTAGAATTATGAAAGGTCAGTACGGACCTTACATAAAATACAAATCATTAAATGCTACAATTCCTGAAGAGAAAGATCCAGCTGAACTTACAATGGAAGAGGCATTGATTTTGATTGAGAAAAGAAAAGAATACGATAGAAGTAAAAAGAAAAAAAATAAATGAGTGCTGATAAAAAATTAAAAGAAAATAATATTGTCTTACCTGAAGCGCCCGCGCCAGTAGGATCATACCTAGCAAGTAAAATTGTCGGAAAATTATTATATATTTCAGGACAAATCTCTATGAACTCAAAAAGTGAGTTGATAAAAGGTAAACTGGGTAAAGATTTAAATACTGAAGACGGATATAAAGCAGCAGAAAGATGTGCGCTAAGTATTTTAGCTCAAGCAAAGAAAATATTGTCTGGAGATCTAGATAAAATAAAATCTTGTATAAAAATAGTTGGTTTCGTTAATTCAACAGATGATTTTATAGAACAACCAAAGGTTATTAATGGTGCATCTGATATGTTGGTTAAGATTCTAGAAGATAAAGGTATGCATACTAGAGCGGCAGTTAGTGTAAATAGCTTACCGTTAGGTGTTGCGGTTGAGATTGATGCAATTTTTGAAATAAAATAACTATCTTCCTACACCAAAATAATTAATACCTTTTTTTTTCATAGATTTTGGAGAATATAGATTACGCATATCAAATATCTTAAAATTACTTTTTTTAATTAATTTTTTGAAATTTAAAGTTTTAAATTCATTCCATTCAGTGTGAAGTATTATTAAATCTGATCTAAGGCATGCTTGAGATACATTTTTACAATATTTAACTCTTTTAAATTTTTTAAATTCATTTTTTTTTCCTGACGGATCAAAATAATTGATAATAGCTCCCTTTTTTAATAATTTTGGTATCATATATAAACTTGATGCTTCTCTCATATCGTCAGTGTTAGGCTTAAAAGTAACTCCTAAAAAAGTTATTAATTTATTCTTTAAATTATTATTTAAAATTTTGTATACTTTTTCTGTTAATAATCTTTTTCTATCTTCATTTGATTTAATTACAGCTTTTATAATTGATAAATTTGATTTAAACTTATTTGAGGTATCTATTATTGCTCTAGTATCCTTAGGAAAACATGAACCTCCGTATGCGGGGCCAGCCCTTAAAAATCTATCCCCTATTCGTTGATCTGAGCCCATACCTTGAGAAATTTCTTTAATATCAACATTTGTTTTTTCACAAAGATTTGCTAATTCATTGATATAGGATATCTTTGTAGCTAGAAAAGCATTTGATGCATATTTAATTAGTTCAGCTCCACGTCTTGAAGTTCTAAAATATCTGCTTGTCTTTTTAACTATGGGTAAATAAAGGTTTTTAAGATATTTATTTGCCTTATTACTATCAGTTCCGACTACAACTCTATCAGGGCTCAAAAAATCTCTTATTGCTTCACCCTCTCTTAAAAATTCAGGATTAGAAACAACATCTACTAATTTTTTTCTTTTTTGTTTTATCAAAATTTTTTCAATTTTATCACCTGTAGTAACAGGTACTGTAGACTTTGTGATAACAACTTTGTATTTGTTTATGAATTTTTTTAAATTATTGGCAACATTAAAAACATATTTCAAATCAGCCGAGTTGCTATTTTTTTTAGTGGGAGTGCCAACACAGATAAATATAATATCAGAGTTTTCTACTGCCTCTTTTAAATTCTTTGTAAAAATTAATCTTTTTTGTTTATAATTACGCTTTAGAATTTCTTCTAAACCAGGTTCATATATCGGCACTATCCCTTTATTGAGGGCATTAATTTTTTCAATATCATTATCTACACAATAAACAGTATTTCCAAGATCTGAAAAACAAACCCCACTAACCAAGCCAACATAGCCTGTTCCTATCATACACAGTTTCATAACTTTGATATTTCTATTCCTGATTTAATATACCCAGACATACTTCCGCAATCTAAATATTTACCACGGAATTTATGTCCAATAAATTTATCACCTTCCTTTATCAATTTCTTAATTGCATCTGTAATATGAATTTCACCGCCTTTACCTGGTTTAAGATTTTTTAATTTAGAAAATATTTTTTTTGGAAGAATATATCTACCTATCACAGCATTTGTAGAAGGTGCTTTTTTAATAGTTGGTTTTTCAATTACATCTTTAATAAAAAAATTATTCTTATTAAGTCTTTTGGATACCGAATATATACCCCATCTACTTACATTATTTTTTTTTACTTTCATACTCGCCATAACGGAACATTTATTTTTCATGCTAATGCTAATCATGTCTTTTGAACAATTTTTTTTTACGATTAAATCATCTGGTAATAACATTAAAAAATACTTATCTTTTATAAATTTTTTTGTTTTAAGTACAGCATCACCAGTACCCAAAGGCTTATTTTGATATACAAATTTTATCATTTTTTTATATTTTAGGATTTTTCTATATTCATTAATTATTCTTTTATCACCTTTTTTTTTAATAATTTTTTTATAAAAACTATCCTTATAAAAATAATCTTTTATCATCATTTTGTTTTTGGAAATTATAAATACAACTTCTTTAATTCCAGCATCAATACATTCATCTAATATATATTCAATACCAGCTCTACCATTCATTGGTAATAATTCTTTAGCAAAAACGCTTGTTAATGGCAGTAGTCTTGTACCAAGACCAGCCAAAGGTATTATTGCTTGTCTAATCATAAATAACTATTATTAGTGGAGTACCACAAATGATTATTTTTAAAAGCATTAATAAACTTAATAAAGAAGTTAATTTTAAGGCAGATATAGGTTTTGTACCAACTATGGGAGCCTTGCACGAAGGACACGTGAGTTTGATAAAAAAATCACAAAAAAAATGCAAAAAAACATTGGTGAGTATATTTATTAACCCTGCTCAATTTAATAATAAAAAAGATTATAAAAAATATCCAAAAAATATTCAAAATGATCTTAAATTGTTAAATAACCTCAAAGTAGACTATGTTTTAATACCTAGTATTAAAGATGTTTATGGAAATAAAAAAAAAAGGAAGTTTATAATTAGCAAATCGAATAAAATATTATGTGCAAAATATAGACCAGGTCATTTTGAGGGAGTTTTAAGTGTAATTAATCAATTCATAAAAAAATTGAAAATAAATAAAATATTTTTAGGTGAAAAAGATTATCAGCAATACATACTAATTAGAGAATTTTTAAAAAAAAATTCGAATGTAAAAACCATATTATGCAAAACCATTAGAATGAAGAATGGTCTTGCTTATTCATCAAGAAATAGATTGCTAAATCAAAAATCTATAAAAGCGTCTGCTTTGCTTGTTTCAAATGTAAAAAAATTATTTAATCTTTTAAGAAAAAA
>CACHVY010000007.1:2500-23523 GCA_902583455.1 uncultured Pelagibacteraceae bacterium
CCACTTTCGCTCGCCACTACTCACGGAATCTCAATTGATTTCTTTTCCTCTGGTTACTTAGATGTTTCAGTTCTCCAGGTTATCTCTTTAAATTTATGTATTCAATTTAAAGTTACACATAAAGTGTAGGGTTTCCCCATTCGGAAATTTTCGGATCAAAACTTGCATACAGTTCCCCGAAACTTTTCGCAGTATACCACGTCCTTCATCGTCTTTTAGTGCCAAGGCATCCGCCACACGCCCTTAAACGCTTGATTTATGCACAGAAAAAAATTCTGTGTTTGAATCAAATTTTGTTGGAATGTTCATCTATTCGAACATTCTTGATTGTTCATCTTTTCGAACAATCGGATATAGATATTGATAATAATTAAATATTTACATTTTAAATAACTAAGTGTTTCTTGGTGGAGGATAGCGGGATCGAACCGCTGACCTCCTGAATGCAAATCAGGCGCTCTCCCAGCTGAGCTAATCCCCCAGATAAGTTTGGTGGGCCGAGATAGACTCGAACTATCGACCCCACCCTTATCAAGGGTGTGCTCTAACCAACTGAGCTACCGGCCCTCATTGTATTTAAGAGAAACACAAAAAAATAAGAAGAGAAATGCGGACGGTCAACATTAACCTGTATAATATTTAGAACAAAATCTAAAACTTTGTTCATCCTTAGAAAGGAGGTAATCCAGCCGCAGGTTCCCCTACGGCTACCTTGTTACGACTTCACCCCAGTCGCTGACTATACCGTGGTCAAAGTTTTTAACCTTTGCCTTAAGGTAGAACCAACTCCCATGGTGTGACGGGCGGTGTGTACAAGACCCGGGAACGTATTCACCGCGGCGCGCTGATCCGCGATTACTAGTAATTCCAGCTTCATGTACTCGAGTTGCAGAGTACAATCCGAACTGAGGCATTTTTTTAGGATTTGCTTAACGTCGCCGTTTTGCTTCCTATTGTAAATGCCATTGTAGCACGTGTGTAGCCCAACACGTAAGGGCCATGAGGACTTGACGTCATCCCCACCTTCCTCCAGCTTATCACTGGCAGTTCTTTCAGAGTGCCCAACTAAATGATGGCAACTAAAAGTGAGGGTTGCGCTCGTTGCGGGACTTAACCCAACATCTCACGACACGAGCTGACGACAGCCATGCAGCACCTGTGTTTCGTCCGGCCGAACCGAAAACTTTAATCTCTTAAAGTCGCGACGAACATGTCAAGTGTTGGTAAGGTTCTGCGCGTATCTTCGAATTAAACCACATGCTCCACTACTTGTGCGGGTCCCCGTCAATTCATTTGAGTTTTAACCTTGCGGTCGTACTCCCCAGGCGGTGTGTTTATTGCTTTCGCTGCGACACTGAAAATAAATTTCCAACGTCTAACACACATCGTTTACGGCATGGACTACGAGGGTATCTAATCCTCTTCGCTACCCATGCTTTCGTTCCTCAGTGTCAGTATTGATCCAGAAAGCTGCCTTCGCAATTGGTATTCTTTCTAATATCTACGAATTTCACCTCTACACTAGAAATTCTGCTTTCCTCTATCAAACTCTAGCTAAAAAGTTTTGATGGCAGTTCCAGAGTTAAGCTCTGGGATTTCACCACCAACTTTTTTAACCACCTACGAACTCTTTAAGCCCAGTAATTCCGAACTACGCTAGGTCCCTTCGTATTACCGCGGCTGCTGGCACGAAGTTAGCCGGACCTTCTTATTCGGGTACAGTCATTTTCTTCCCCGACGAAAGAGCTTTACAACCCAAGGGCCTTCTTCACTCACGCGGCATCGCTGCATCAGGGTTTCCCCCATTGTGCAAGATTCCCTACTGCTGCCTCCCGTAGGAGTTTGGGCCGTGTCTCAGTCCCAATGTGGCTGATCATCCTCTCAAATCAGCTATTGATCATTGTCTTGGTAGGCCATTACCCTACCAACAAACTAATCAAGTGCAGGCTCATCCAATGGCGCATAAAGCTTTCTCTGTAAAGACTTATGAGGTATTAGCACAAGTTTCCTCGTGTTATTCCTCACCATAGGGAAGATACCTACATGTTACTCACCCGTCTGCCACTAAGTATTGCTACTTCGTTCGACTTGCATGTATTAGGCGTGCCGCCAGCGTACGTTCTGAGCCATGATCAAACTCTCAAGTTTAAAAACGGCGCACACTAGCTTCCATATAAATCTAAGAATAAATTTATATGTAGTTGAAGTGTGTACGACAAATTTTGGTAACCTTAACCGTCCACACTTCTCTTCTTAAATTTCACGTTTAAAATAGCTAATTAGGTTAACCTAATAATAACAATAATTTTATTGTTTGGAAAAAATGCTTATAGTACAAAATAGCGCTAAATCAAGAATTATGATCGAAAAAAAACCTAAAAAAATCAATAAAAACAGGGTTTTTTGATGTTAAAACATGCCAATATTAAATAATTAAAAAATATGAATTTTATTCAACTAAAAATTGTCAATTTTGTAAAAAAAAATCTTGAAATTTTTTTGTTAATATTTCTTTTAATAATCTCAGTATTTATCACACAACTCTATAACTTTAATACAAAAAAAGTTCAAAATGATTACCTTGAAATACTAAGAAACTCGTATTTTAAAAAGTCTGTAAACCATTTTTTCTCTAATTTAAAACCAAAATTTGAAAACATAGAATACAAGATACAGACAGGAGATAGTCTAGTAAGCATACTAGATAATCTGTCTGTAAATAAATCAGATATACAAAAAGTTGTTAGCTTATTAAAAAATTCTAATTCACGAAACTTAATTCAAAATCAAGTTATTAAATTAACTTTAGAAAATACTAATAATTTAAAAAGTATATCAACTATTTTAATACCCGTAACTAAATCAAGAAAGTTAGAAATTTATAAAGATTTAAAAAAAAACTCTTTTGTTAAAAAAGAAATAATCACAAATCTAGAAAAAAAAATAGTATTAAAAGAAGGTATAATTAAGTCAAGTTTGTACAAAAGCGCAACTCAAGAAAATATTGATCCAAACATTATAATTGAATTCGCAAGACTTTATGGATTTCAGATAGATTTTCAAAGAGATATTCGAAAAAATGATTCTTTTCAAATAATTTATGAAGTTTTTGTAGATGAGAATGAGAAAGTATTTGAAAATGGAAATATACTCTATGCAAATTTAATATTACGGGGGCAATATAATCAATTGTATTATTTTCCAAAAAAAAAATTTAATGGTCATTATGATGAAAATGGTAAAAGTGTCAAAAAAGCATTAATGAAAACACCAATCAATGGTGCTAGATTATCTTCGTCATTTGGAATGAGAAAACATCCAATACTTGGTTATAACAAAATGCATAAAGGTACAGATTTCGCAGCACCTGAAGGAACACCCATCATGGCATCTGGTGATGGAGTAATAACAAAAGCTGGGTGGTGTGGGGGTGGTGGAAACTGTGTAAAAATAAAACATAACAAAACTTATCAAACAGTATATGCACATATGAAAAATTTTTCTAATCTTGCTATACCCGGAAACAGAGTCAAGCAAGGACAAATAATTGGATATGTT
Organism: uncultured Pelagibacteraceae bacterium; assembly: GCA_902583455.1. GTDB lineage: Bacteria > Pseudomonadota > Alphaproteobacteria > Pelagibacterales > Pelagibacteraceae > Pelagibacter. Next base: position 6,059 of record CACHVY010000007.1, read on the forward strand.
GGTTCAACAGGCTTGTCAACTGGTCCTCATTTACATTATGAGGTTATAGAAAATGGAAAAAAAATTAATTCACAGATTCTTAAGCTGCCCCCTGGTAAATCTTTAGAGGGTATTAATAGAAAAAATTTTGAAATTGTTAGGATTAAGACTGATGTGCTAAAGTCTGATCTTGTTGCAAAGTTTTAAGTAGGTTCTGAGAAAGTTTGAGGTTTATCTTTTTGTTTTTCTTTTTGCTCAATTGAAATTCTTAAAAAATGATCAGCGTATTGGTAATAATTTTCTGATAGAATTTTATCACCATTTGAAAGTGCTTCTCTAGCAAGCTCATTATATTTAATAATTAGCTTGTCAACATTACCATTATTTCTATTATTTTTTCTTCTAAATCCATTTTCTCTATTACCAAATTCCAAATTTGCTCGGTTAATATCATTTGATCTTTTAAACGATCTATCTTGAACACCTCTGCTTCTGTTTCTTTTATGATGGTTTTTAAATGGTCTCATAATAATTTATAAAATTTTTGTAGATACTATACATCTGTCGTTATTTGATAAATCTTTTGTTACTTTATTTATATAAAATTTATTTTTTTTTAATTTTTCAATCACTTTGTATTTTTGATTGTATCCAATTTCAATAATTAATTTCCCATTAATTTTTAATAATTGTGAAGACTTAGTTATTACTTTCTCTAACATTTCTGTACCATTAATTCCTCCATTTAAAGCCCGGAACGGTTCATACTCACTTACGTCCAAATTTTTAATCTGAAATTTATTAATATAAGGAGGATTACTTACTATTAAATCATATTTACCTGTATTAAAATTGTCAACATTTGATTTGAATATTTGAATTCTATTATTTATTTGATGTAATTTTGCATTAATTTTTGCTATTTTTACAGCATTCTGACAACAGTCTATACCAATTGCTGAACAATTTACTCTTTCTTTTAAGATAGATATAATTAAACATCCTGAGCCTACTCCAATTTCCAAAAGCTTTTTTTTTTGAATTGGAGTAATAATATCTAGACTTTCCTCTACCAAATGCTCTGTTTCTGGTCTTGGGACAAGAACATGTTTATTCAAATAAAAATTATTTTTCCAGAACTCTTTTTTTTTTAATATATAAGCAATCGGTTCATTTGCTTTTCTTCTTTTTATTTTTGTTAAAAAACTTTCATAGTTTTCAAAACTAATTTCTTTCTCTAAATTGAGTATCATTTTTTCCTTAGAAATTTTTAAGCTGGCGGAAAGTAAAATTTCAGCATCAATTTTATAACTATTTATTTTGCCTGATTTTAATAAATTGTAACCAGTATTAAGGGCCTTTAATAGATTCATTTTTCTAAACCTCTAAGCTCCTCCTCTTGTGCATGTAAATTAAGGCTATCAACAATCTCATCGAATATTTCACCTTCCATAAACTCCTCTAATTTGTGTAAAGTTAAATTTATTCTATGGTCGGTTACCCTGCCTTGAGGAAAATTATAAGTTCTTATTCTTTCAGATCTGTCTCCAGTTCCAATTTTGTTTTTTCGATCTTTAGATCTTTCATCTTCTAACTTTTTTCGTTCAAACTCGTATATTCTTGACCTCAAAATTTTAAGACCTTTTTCCTTATTTCTAATTTGAGATTTTTCATCTTGCTGACTTACCACTATGCCAGTTGGTATATGGGTAATTCTAACTGCAGAGTCTGTTGTATTAACACTTTGGCCGCCGGGACCACTACTTCTAAAAACATCAATTCTCAAATCCTTGTCATCAATTTTTACGTCGACTTCCTCTGCTTCAGGTAATACGGCTACTGTAGCTGCTGATGTATGAACTCTTCCCTGAGTTTCTGTTTCAGGAACTCTTTGTACTCTGTGTACCCCACTTTCAAATTTTAAAGAAGAATATATATTTTGCCCTTTGATGCTTGCAATAACCTCTTTTAATCCACCTGCCTCACTTTTAGAAATACTAATTAATTCTAATAACCATTTTCTTTTGTTGCTTACTTTTTCGTACATCTTGAACAAATCTGCTGCAAATAAACTTGCCTCTAATCCGCCTGTTCCAGCTCGAATTTCCAAAATTGCATTTTTTTTATCAGCATCATCTTTAGGAAGTAAAAATAATTTCAATTTTTTTTCATGAATCTTTATGTTTTTATTGAGCGCATCTAATTCAACTTTTGCTAATTCTCTCATTTCTTGATCGGTTTCACTATCGTCTATTAGTTTATTTAACTCTCTTTCAGTTTTATCAAAGGATAAATATTGTTTAGCATCATTCAAAATTTCATTTAAATCAGAATATTCTTTTGAAATTTTTGCAAATTTTTTTTTATCAACTTTATCGGATGATAATTCTTTCTCTAATAATTTATGTTTAGAGATAATATCTCTTACTTTATCAACAGGAATCATTATTTATTTTTTATTTAATATTTCAGCTTCTTTTTTTTCTATAATTGAAACTACTTTAGATATTATTTCATCGTTTTTTATTTTTTTATTTTGAATTCCGTTTAAATAAAGCATGTTGCTGTCCTTGCCACCGCCAGTGATACCGATTTCAGTCTGAGAGGCTTCTCCTGGTCCATTGACAACACATCCGATAATCGACAGAGTTATTGGTGTTTTTATGTGTGCTAATTTTTCTTCAAGTTTTTTTACAGTTTCAATAACATCAAATCCTTGTCTTGCGCAAGAGGGACATGATATTATTTTTACTCCTCTAGATCGTAAGTTAAGTGACTTTAATATTTCATTTCCAATTTTTATTTCTTTAACAGGATCATCTGAAAGCGATACTCTGATAGTGTCGCCTATTCCCTCTAATAATAAAACACCTAAGCCTATTGAGGATTTTACACTACCTGGGATAAAGCTTCCAGACTCTGTAATACCCAAATGTAAAGGATAATCAGTTTTTTTTGACAGCTGTCTATATGCAGCTACAGATAGGAATACATCTGATGATTTAACACTAACTTTTATTTGGTCAAAATTATTTTCCTCTATCAATTTTATATTTCTCAAAGCACTATCTACTAAAGCTTCTGGACAAGGTTCTTTATATTTTTCAAGAATATCATGCTCCAGTGAACCAGCGTTAACACCAATTCTTATTGAACAACCGTTATATTTTGCAGATTTTATAATTTCTTTAAGTTTATCTTTAGATCCAATATTCCCAGGATTTATTCTTAAACATTTTGCACCATTATCTGCTGCTTCTAGAGCTCTTTTGTAATGAAAGTGTATATCGGCAATAATTGGTACTTTAGAGTGTTTACAAATTTCTTTTAAAGATTTTGTGGAGCCTTCATCAGGACATGAAACTCTGACAAGATCAGCGCCTTCATTTGCAAGATTTTCTATCTGTTTAATTGTAGCTGTTACATCAGTAGTTAAAGTATTAGTCATCGATTGAACAGAAATGGAATTGTTACCACCTACTTTTACAGCCCCAACTTTTATTTCTTTTGTCTTTTTTTTATTAATGTCTCTGTATGGTCTTAAACTCATAAACTGTTATTTAGTTTAAATTCTTGATGAAGTATTGCAACAGATTTTTTGAGATTCTTTTTGTCAATTAAAACTGATATTTTAATTTCTGATGTTGAAATAACTTCTATATTTATTTTTTTTTTTGCTAATGCTTTGAACATTCTATAAGTTATGCCAGGAGTAGTAACCATTCCTACGCCAACTATTGACACTTTTGACACATTTTTATTTATAATTAATTTCTTAAATTTAATCTGTTTGTTATTTTCTACTAATTTTCGCGTTTTTCTTAAATCCTCTAATTTAACTGTAAAAGTTAAATCAGTTTCTTTTCCTCCTGCTGAAACATTTTGCACAACCATGTCTACATTGATAGAGTTTTCATATAGTGGTTTAAAAATAGATGCAGCAATACCAGGTTTGTCTTTTACACCAATTAAACTTAATTTTGCATCATTTTTAGTAAAAGATATACCTCGTATGGTGTTTTTACTTAGTATATTTTTCTTTTTTGTTATTCTCGTGCCTGCTATTTTTGAAAATGTCGATCTTACATCAATCTCAATTCTGTTTAGTCTTGCTTCTTGTATAGACGCTGGCTGCATAACCTTTGCTCCAAGTGAAGCCATCTCTAACATTTCTTCATAAGATATCTTATTAATTTTTTTTGCATTTTTAATCAAATTAGGATCCGTTGTATATATTCCTTTTACATCAGTATAGATTATACATTTTTCAGCACTAAAAAATTTTGCGCATAAAATTGCACTTGTGTCTGAACCGCCTCTCTCAAGTGTGGTTATTCTGAAATCATGATTAACACCTTGAAATCCCGTAATTATAGGTATTCCACCTTTTTTTAAATAACTAAGTATTTTGTTTTTTTGAATTTTGATTATTCTTGATGAGCTATGATTACCCTTAGTTATAATCGGTAATTGCCATCCAAGCCACGATCTAGAATTATAGCCATAGTCTCTCAACTTCCCTGCTATTAATGCACAAGAGATTTGTTCACCTGTTGATAGAATAACATCCTTTTCATCATTAGGAAAGTTTTGAGCAATTTTTTTTGTTTTCAACAATAGTTCATTAGTAACTCCACTCATTGCAGAAGATACAACAATTACTTTATATTTTTTTTTAACGTATGAAATTATTATTTTTGATACTTTTTTGATCTTTTCTATACTACCAACTGATGTTCCTCCAAATTTTAATACTATTATTTTCATTGAAAATTTGTAATTAATTTTTATATTCAGATAAATATTATCATAAGTTAAAAGTCAACTATCAATGAAAAATATAACGATTAATAAAAAGGAAATCGACAAATTTTCAAAATTAGCATCAGAATGGTGGGATCCTAACGGAAAATTTAAACCACTACATAAGTTCAATCCTGTAAGACTTAGTTACATTAAAGAAAGTATTACAAAAAAATTTAACAGGTCTATAAAAGATATAAAAATTTTAGATATTGGTTGTGGTGGGGGCTTACTATGTGAGCCACTTTCAAGACTTGGTGCTAATGTGATTGGTATAGACGCATCGGAAAAAAATATTAAAATAGCCAAAACTCATGCAAGAGAAAATGATTTAAAAATCCGTTATTTCTGCGCGTCTCCAGAAAATTTTTATCATAAAGAAAAATTTGATGTAATATTAAATATGGAAATAGTAGAGCACGTAAAAGATATAAATTTTTTTTTAAAAGAAAGTTCAAAATTTTTAAAAAAAAACGGAATTATGTTTATTGCAACTTTAAATAAAACATTAAAATCATACATTTTTGCAATAATAGGGGCAGAGTATGTTCTTAGGTGGTTGCCAATCGGCACACATGATTGGAATATGTTTGTTAAACCAGATGACCTTATTAAGATTTGTAAAAATAATTCTTTGTATCTTGATGAAATACTTGGTGTTAAATACAATGTCCTTTCAGGAAATTGGCATCTTTCAAAAAACGATGATGTTAATTATATAACAAGATTTAAAAAAATTTAATTATTTTTATCTTCAATCCATGGAAATGTTTGGATTTCTATTCCTTCATCTTGTAAATCACTAATCTGCTTTTTAGATGCACTTCCATAAATTCCTTTATGATTTTTTTTGTTATCGTAATGTAGTGATCTTGCCTTAAAAGCAAATTCATCCCCAACATATTCGAAATTCCTTTTGATGAAGTTTTGAAATTTTAAAATTCTTTTTTTTATATTTAATTTTTTTTTATTTGAAATTTTATCTTCTGTCTTTAAACTTTGATTTAGAATGTTAGGAGCCATTAAATTCTTTACCACATTTTTTGATTCACAAAAATGGCAATTTAAAAAACTTTTTTTTTTTAATTTTTCAAATTCTAAGGATGATGAAAACCAACTATCAAAATCTCTTTCACAATCCTTACACTTTAATTTGTATTTTATCATACTTAAGTTCTGTAATCTGAATTAATTTCTAAATATTTTTTTGTTAAATCCATAGTATAACAAGTAAAATTTTTTTTTCCCAAATTCATTTCTATAATAATATTTATCAGACCACTTTTCATGTATTCTTTAAGATTTTGCTCTGAATAATTTTTCGAAAGTTGACCTTTTTCTAACACCTTATTGTTACCAATTGTTAAATTTATTGAATTGATATTTAAATCTATTTCTGTTTTTCCTACTGCCATCATAATTCTACCCCAATTTGGATCTTCTCCTGCAATAGCAGTTTTTACTAATAGAGAATTAGCTACTGAGAAACTAATTTTTTTAGCATCTTCTTCGGATTTACATTTTAACACATCTATTTGTATAAATTTTGAGGCACCTTCCCCATCATTTACTATTCTTTTTGCAAGATTTAATAATACATTGTTCACAGATTTATCAAATTCTCTTAAATTAATATCATTTGAATTTTTTATATATTTGTTTTTTGCGCTCGCAGTAGAAAAAAATGTAATCATATCGTTTGTGCTTGTATCTCCATCACACGTTATTGCGTTAAATGTATTGTTGATATTTTTGTTCAATATTTTTTTCAATACAAGTGAAGGTAGGTTTGCATCTGTAAAAAGATAGGCCAGTGTAGTTGCCATATTTGGAGAAATCATACCTGAACCTTTTGCAATCCCATAAATTTTAATTTTTGTTTTACCAATTTTACATTCTTCCATAGCTAATTTAGGTTTTAAATCAGTCGTTAAAATGCTCATAGCTGCTTTTATCCATAAATATTTATTTTGAGTATATTTTATTTTGTCTACTAAATTGTTAATTGAGGATTTAATTTTTTGTAAAGGAAAAATTTCCCCTATTGTCCCAGTGCAACCAAATATAATTTCATTAGATTTAATTTTTTTTGGTGAGTCTTCGTCTAATTTTTGTTTGTCAGTCAACAAAGTTGCGATTTTATCTGCGATTTCTTTTAATGAATTAAAACCTTTTGTGCCTGTTAGACAATTAGCATTACGAGCATTTACCAATAAAGCTCTTATTTTTTTACTTTTAATAGATTTGTTCCATTTAATATTCTCTGAAATTACTTTTGACTTTGTATAAACGGAGGCATACTCAGCTCCATTTCTGAAATAAAAAAGAACAAGGTCATCTCTATTATTATTGTATAGATTAGCAGATGTGACTGAAATTGATAATCCATCTAAGTGGTCTAAATCTTGAAAGTCTGCCATTTTTGACCCATCTTTTTTAGAAAAGAGGAAATTGCTCAAATTTATAGCCATAATATTTAAAATTTTTAGTTAATGACTATATAATTATTTAGATATTAATGTATATGAAAAATTAAAAAATGTTAAATCCCTTACGTTTTATAAGTAAAATTTTTAAAAGTAGCAACCAGGATGAAATTGACAAAATTCAACATCTTGTAAAAAAAATAAATAACCTTGAAAAAGAAATTTCAGACTTGGATGATAAAGATTTTCCAAACAGAACTGCCAAATTAAAAACAAAACTAGCTAAAGCAAAAATGTCTGATGAAATAATATGTGAAGCTTTTGCATTAGTTAGAGAGGCATCTAAAAGAAAAAGAAGAGAAAGACATTTTGATGTACAAATACTTGGGGGAATAGTTTTACACCAAGGTAAAATTGCAGAAATGAAAACTGGTGAAGGCAAAACTATTACAATTGCTCTTGCGGCCTATTTAAATTCACTTTACGGATATGGAGTACATATAGTTACTGTAAACGATTACCTTGCCAAAAGAGATTGTGAAAATATGTCAAAAATTTATAATTTTTTGGGTGTGACTTGCGGCTTTATAAATAATGACCAGGACGATGAGGAACGATTAAAAAATTACAATTGTGATATTACGTATGCCACTAACAGTGAGCTTGGTTTTGATTATTTAAAAGATAATATGAAACTTTCTTTAAATCAAATTGTTCAAAAAAAAAGATATTATGCAATAGTGGATGAAATTGACTCTTGTCTGATAGATGAGGCTAGAACTCCATTAGTTATTTCTGGACAAGCTGAAGATATAAGTAAACAATATAAATCAGTAAATCAATTTGTAAAAAGTTTAATATCTTCTGATTATGAAATAGATGAAAAAGATAGATCTATAATTTTAACAAACGATGGTATAGATAGTGTGGAAAAAATTTTAGGTAGGGCAGGAATACTTAAAAACAATAATTTTTACGATCCTGCAAACCTACATATAGTTCATCATGTTAATCAAGCATTAAAAGCTAATTTCATTTTTAAAAAAGATAAAGATTATGTTCTTATGGATGGTAAAGTGAAAATTATAGATGAAATATCTGGTAGAATATTAGAGGGCAGAAGATATGCGGACGGTCTTCATCAAGCAATTGAAGCAAAAGAAAATGTAAAAATAGAAATTGAAAATCAAACTTTAGCCTCTATTACCTATCAAAACTATTTTAAGTTATACCAGAAACTCGCAGGGTGCACTGGAACGGCATTAACAGAAAGCCAAGAATTTTTTGAAATATATAATTTAAAAGTTCTTTCAATACCAACAAACAAAAAAATGATAAGGAAAGACCTTAATGACAAAATATTTAGAACAGAAAAAGAAAAACAAAGTGCTATTATAAATCTAATAAAAGATTGCAATAAAAAAGCACAACCTGTTTTAGTTTTTACATCAGGTGTAGATAAATCAGAGATATATTCGGAGCTTTTAAAAAAAGAAAAAATTGAACATATAGTTTTGAATGCAAAGAATCATGAAAGAGAGGCAGACATAATTGCTAATGCGGGTAAGTTAAACTCAGTTATAATAACCACAAGTATATCTGGCAGAGGTGTAGACATACAACTTGGTGGAAAAATAGATAAAGTTGGTGACACAAAAAATAATGAAAAAGACAAAGTTAAAGCCCTTGGTGGGTTGTATGTAATAGGCACTGAGAGAATGGAGTCAAGAAGAGTTGATAATCAAGCGAGAGGAAGATCAGGTAGACAGGGGGATGAGGGTAGCTCAATTTTTTTTGTAAGTTTAGAGGATGACTTAATGAGAATATTTGGGTCTGAATCCATTAATAACATGCTTGAAAAGCTCGGTCTAAAGGATGGAGAAAGTATTGATCATCCTTGGATCAATAAAGCACTTGAAAGAGCTCAACAAAAAGTAGAAGCAAGAAATTTTGATATAAGAAAAACACTTTTAAAATTCGACAATGTACTTAATGACCAAAGACAAGTAATTTTTAATCAGAGGAACAAAATTTTAAATACAAAAGAAATAACACAAATTATCGACAAACTGTTAGATGACGAGATTAAAGAAATAATTAAAGAGAAAAACAAATCTTTAAATCTTGAAAAAAATAAAGTTTTGAAAGGTAAATTCGAAATTTTACTTCAAAATAAAGATTCAAGATATCTTGATGGAATTTTTTCATCTAATCAAAATGAAATTAAAAAAACAATTGAGCATAAATTTTTGGAAAAAAGAAAACAAAGAATTTCATTTTTATCTGAAGCTGGAAATAATGATCTTGAAAAAAAAATTTTTTTGCAAATTATTGATTTGAATTGGAAAAATCACATTCAATATCTCGAACAATTAAGACAAGTAATTGGTTTAAGATCTTACGGACAAAGAGATCCCTTGGTTGAGTATAAGAAAGAGTCATTTGGATTATTTGAGAATTTATTGGAAAAAATAAGACAAGATACAATATTTTTGTTATTTAATATTAAAGTTGTTAATCAAAATGAGATTGAAAATAAAAAAATCAATTATCCAAAAGTCTCAAATAATCCTAAATGCCTTTTAATGCTGAAAAAAAATCAAAAAATCTCCAGAAATGATAGATGTGAAGTCACCGGTAAAAAATATAAAAATTGTTGCGGATCTTTATCCTAGGTAAAATAGAGATAAACACAAAATTCCAATAATAAATATTACTGAAATAATAAATCTTTTTTTTGTCCAAATTTTATTCTTTGTATAAAATATCTTATTTACAGAATTAGAAAATAATTTATCTGATGATAACACGTCATTAGAAACGCTTGTCTCTCTCCCGATATTTAAAAACTTATTTTTTCTATGTTCAATAATATCCTGTCTAGACATTGATGTTAATTCTCCTAAACATCTGCTAATAGATTTTTTTACTTGTAGGAGAATTTTATCTCTATCTCTATGAGCTCCACCGATTGGTTCTGAAATTATTTCATCTATAATTTTGAGTTCAAGTAAATCTTTAGATGTTAATTTCATTGCGGTAGCAGCCTCTAAAGTTTTTTTAGGATCTCTCCACAGTATTGAAGCACATCCCTCTGGTGAAATTACAGAATATATTGCATTTTCAAACATTAATATTTTATTAGATGAAGCTAAGGCAATTGCTCCTCCAGATCCACCCTCGCCTATTATTATTGAAATAGTTGGAACACCTAATGATAAAGAACACTCAATTGATTTTGCAATTGCTTCAGCTTGGCCTCTTTCTTCAGCGCCTACCCCTGGATATGCGCCAGGAGTATCAATAAATATTACAACTGGTAAATTAAATTTGTCTGCAATTTTCATTAATCTAATTGATTTCCTATAACCCTCTGGCCTCATCATTCCAAAATTTCTTTCAATTCTAGAATTGAGATCATCCCCTTTTTCTTGTCCAATAACTAAAACTGAATGTCCTTCAAAATTTGCTAACCCAGCAATAGAAGATTTATCTTCTCCAAATAATCTATCTCCGGATAAAGGGAAAAAGTTCTCAAAAAGATTATCTATAAAAAATTTTGATTTTGGTCTATCCTCATGCCTAGCAACTAGAGTTGTTTGCCAAGGGTCTAGTTTTGAATAGATATCCTTTAGTTTTTGGTCAAGATCTAATTGTAATTTATCAATTTTATCAGTATCGACTGTAGATATGCCTTCATTATTATAGGGGTCTTTTAAATTGTCTATTTCTGACTCAATATTTTTGATTTCTTTTTCAAAATTTAAATAATTTTTCATATACAACAATACTCATTATATTTATATTTTAAAAAAGGCAATATGATGATTGCGGTGATTATATCAGAAATAATCCTTGTAAATATGGAATTAAATAAAATATTATAAATTATGAATAAAATTAAAAATGAATATCAGCCAGTAGGAAAATTGTTTGTAAGCAAAGTTTTATATAACTTTGTAAACAAAGAACTTTTAAAAAAAACAAAAATTAAATCAAAACAATTTTGGTATGGTTTAGATAAATCGCTTTATAATTTAAGAGAGAAAAATGAAAGGTTGTTACAGACCAGAGTAGATTTACAAAATTCCATTGACGAGTGGCATTTAAAAAATAAAGAAAGAAAATTTAATGTAAAAGATTATAAAAAATTTCTATTAAAAATAGGATATCTAAAAAAAAAATGCACCAACTTTAAAATACAGACAAAAAATGTTGATGATGAAATTTCAAAAGTGCCAGGTCCACAATTGGTTGTGCCTATATCTAACGCCAGGTATGCTTTAAACGCCGCAAATGCCAGGTGGGGAAGTTTATATGATGCTCTTTATGGAACAGACGCTATTGGTTCAGTTAAATTAGATAATAGATACAACCCAGTAAGAGGGGGGAAAGTAATCAGATATTGTAGAGATTTTTTAGACGAGGTATTTCCTTTGAAAAATGGTTCATGGAAAAAAGTAAACTCTCTAAAAATTAATAGCAATAAACTGATATTAAAAATAAATGATAAAAATGTCAGGCTAAAAGATACAAAACAATATAAAGGGTATAGATCAGATAAAAAAAAATTAAAAGGTGTATTGCTGATTAATAACAGCCTTCATGTTGAATTAATAATAAACCCATATGCTTTTAGTGCTAGTAATGATCCTATTGGCCTAAGTGATTTAGTAATCGAATCTGCAGTTTCAACCATAATTGATCATGAGGATAGTGTAGCGGCTGTTGATGCTGAAGACAAAGTTTTAGGTTACAGAAACTGGTTAGGATTAATGAAAGGAGATTTACAAGTAAAATTCGAAAAATTGGGAAAAAAATATGAGAGATTTTTAAATTCAGACAGAAATTATATTTCCTCTAAAGGTAAAAGTATTAAATTACACGGTAGATCATTACTGCTTAATAGAAATGTAGGTCATTTAATGAAAACTCCTGCCATTCTTTTTTCTGACAAGTCACAAATTCCTGAGGGTATCTTAGATGCGTTTATTACTTCGGCGGCCTGTTTACACGATTTAAATAGAAAAAAAAATTCTAGAACTGGATCTATTTATATTGTGAAACCTAAAATGCATGGCCCAGATGAAGTTGCGTTTGCTGATGAAATTTTTTCTAAAGTTGAGGATGTTTTAAAATTAAAAAGAAATACAATTAAAATTGGAATAATGGATGAAGAAAGAAGGACTAGCTCAAATCTTAAACAATGTATTAAAAAAGTAAAAAAAAGAGTAGTTTTTATAAACACGGGATTTCTAGATAGAACAGGTGACGAAATGCACACATCTATGGAGGCAGGTCCAATGATGAAAAAAGGCGATATGAAAAATTCCAATTGGATTAAAGCATACGAAAATAACAATGTAAAAATTGGATTAGAGTGTGGTTTTTCAGGCAGAGCTCAAATTGGAAAGGGAATGTGGGCCGCTCCAGATAAAATGCAAGACATGTTATCTCAAAAAATCGGTCATCCTAAATCTGGTGCTAATTGCGCTTGGACTCCATCACCGACAGCAGCGACACTTCATGCAATGCATTATCATAAAATAGATGTTTTTGATATTCACAAAAAGTTAAAGAATAAAATAAAATTCGATTTAGATAATTTATTAAACATCCCTGTGATCTCAAAACCAAGTTGGAACATAGATGACGTTAAAAATGAACTAGAAAATAATTGCCAAGGAATTTTAGGGTATGTTGTTAGATGGATTAATAGTGGTATTGGTTGCTCAAAGGTTCCTGATATAAATAATATAGGCTTAATGGAAGACAGGGCAACTTTGAGAATATCTTCACAACACATTGCAAATTGGCTTTATCATAACATATGCACTAAATCTCAGGTTTTAGAAACTATGAAAAAAATGGCAAAAATAGTAGATGATCAAAACAGAGATGACCAGAGCTATGAAAAGATGTCTAACAATTTTGAAAAATCCATAGCATTTAAGACTGCTTGCGATTTGGTTTTTAAAGGAAAGGACCAACCGTCTGGTTATACTGAACCACTATTGCACGCTAACAGATATTTAAAAAAAAAATTAAATTTGGGTTCTATTTTTAAAAGCTGAAAATAATGTCCCATCATCTAAACTTTCTATCTCTCCTCCTACTGGAAGACCTTGAGCTAATTTAGAAATTTTTACATTTGTATTTTTAAGGGTTTCCTCAATATAGAAAGCTGTAGTTTGTCCCTCTACCGTAGCACTTGTCGCCACAATAACCTCCTTTATTTTTTGATTTTTTACTCTCTCTTTAAGTGATTCAATAAGCACTCTTTGACTTTTATCGATTGTTCCAGAAATGGTCCCTCCTAAAATATGGAAATATCCACTAAAAATATTTGTGCTTTCTATACTCCATTGATCTGCAATATTTTCGACCACACATATTTTAGAAAATTTTTTTTGTAAATTACTACAATTTTCATATCCTCTACATTCTTCTTTTAGAGATTTTAGCGTGCCACAATAATTACACCTTGAAATATTTTTATATACATTTGCTAAAGCATTTATTGTAGGTTTCATAATTTCATCTTTGTTGTTTATAAGTTTTAGAATTATCCTTTTTGCAGACTTCGGTCCCAATCCTGGAAATTTTGATACAGCCTTAATTAATTCGTCAATTTCTTTTAATTCCATCATAATTTATAAAGGCCATTTAAAACCTGGTATGCCAAAACCGCCGGTAACCTTAGAGAGTTCATCTGAAGTTTTTGATTTTAAATTATTTTTAGCATTATTATGAGCTGCGATTATTAAATCTTCTAATAAAGATTTTTCCTCTTTAAAAATTTTATCAGAAATATATAAACTTTCGATCTCTCCATCTCCATTTAAAACTATTTTTACATCACCTCCACCAGAAGAACCCTCTGCTTTAATATTTTTTATTTTTTCTTGGCTTTCTTTAACTTTTAATTCTATTTCTTTTGCTTTCTCTAAAATTTTATTAAAATCACTCATTATTTTCATCCTCTAGATTTTTAACATTTACAATTTCAAGATCTGGAAATAAACTTATTGCTTTTTTGTATTTATCAGAGTTTTTTAATTCCTCTAAATCATTATTTTCATTAATTTTTTTAACCTCTTTAATTGTTTTCGAAACTATCCTTTTAGACAAAGTAATAATCCATCTCTCACCAGTCCAATCTAATAATTTATAAGTTAGATTCTTAATGAAATTGTTATCTAGGTTTTCATTAAAAGAAATTTCAATATTTCTATTTTTAAAGCTAATAAGGTTTACATTATTTTCTAATTCATATTTCAACTTAATTTCTTTTTTTGATGTGCACATTGATATCAAATCAGAAAAGGAATTTATATTTATTTTATTTGATAATTTTTGATCGTCTATTTCCCTTTTTTCTTTTTCTTGTGAAGAAGCTTTAATTTGGTTTATTGTTTTATTTTCATTATCGTTTGTATCTAAATTTTTTTTATAATCTTTATCCATTAATTGATTTTTTTGATTATTATTTTCATCATTTAAAATACTAAAAGGTTTAATTTCCATAGGATTAGATTTATTTAAGTACATTAAGCGAATTAAAAACATTTCTACTGCTAAGTGTTGATTTGAAACCAGGTTGATTTCACTAAGTATATTTACAGAAAACTCCCAAAATAATATTATTGTTTTATTATCAACTTTATTTGCCAAATCCTTGATTCTTTTTATATCGGTATCAGAAAAATCTAGAGATGAATTAAGATCGTTTATAATTTTGTAATTTTTTATACTGTAGAGTATTTCAAGAAAGTTGTTTATAAATATTTTTGGATCTATGCCTTGGTTATAAATATTTTTGTATAATTCTAAAACTTTTTCTTCATTGCCTTGCAATAGCTCATGGATGATATCTAAAATGTAACTTTTATCGAAATAACCAAATATTTCTTGTGCTGATTTTAAATCTAACTTACCTCCATCTTCTTCAGCGCTAAGTAAAATTCTGTCAAGTAAAGATAAAGAGTCTCTCACAGATCCCTCAGATATTCTAACAATAAGTTTTAAAATTTCCTCATTCAAAATTTTCTTTTCTGATGAAACTACTTTTTTTAAAAAATTTAATAATTGATCAAAACTTATTCTCATCAAATCGAACCTTTGACATCTGGAAAGTACTGTAATTGGTATTTTATTAACTTCAGTAGTTGCAAAAATAAATTTTAAATATTCAGGTGGTTCTTCTAAAGTTTTAAGCAAAGCATTAAATGCTTGCTTACTTAGCATATGTACTTCATCAATTATAAATATTTTATATTTAGATGATGTTGGTCCGTATCTCGAAAACTCAATTAGATCCCTAACATCATCAACTCCTGTTTTGCTGGCAGCATCCATTTCAAGAACATCTATATGTCTAGACTCTGAAATTGGTTTACAATTATCACACATATTATTTGAACAATTATTTTTTTTTAAATCTAAACAATTAAGAGATTTAGCTAAAATTCTAGCAATCGTAGTTTTTCCGACGCCCCTTATTCCTGTAAATAAAAATGCGTTAGGAATTTTGTTCAATGAAATTGATTTTTTTATTGCCTCTACAATAATATTTTGACCAATCAAATCGTCAAAAACTTGAGGTCTATATTTTAAGGCTAATACTTTTTTATTAGTGCTCATTTTAAGGGACCAGCCAACCTGGAAAATACTCATTACCCTTGCTCTTTTTCAAGCCTGGGGGAGTTCATGGTAATACCACCTGGATGGCCCCAAATTTATTATAACAGTTATATTTTCTAGTCTACAACAAAAGTTTTTAATTATTTAATATTTCTATAGTCGCTGGCTTCATATACACCAAGTATATCTAAATTGACTGTATGAAAACCCAGCTCCTCTAAAGATTTCTGGATTTTTGGATCTTCAATGTGACCGTACATATCACAAATAAACAAATATTGTTCAAAACTATTTTGGTCTGAAAAGCTCTCTAACTTACTTAAATTAACATTATTGGTTGCAAAACCACCTAGGCATTTATAAAGGGCCGCAGGTTTGTTTTTAACCTTGAATATACAACTTGTAATATAGTTTTTATTTCCAAATTCTGGATGAGATTTTTTCTTGCCCATTATTAAAAATCTGGTCACGTTACTTCGATTATCCTCAATATTTTTTTTCACAATTTTCAAATCATAAATTTTAGCAGCAAGTTCAGATGCAATAGCTGCTTCATTTTTTAATTTTTTTTCGCTTATATACTTTGCACTACCAGCAGTATCTGCAGCAATTATGGATTCAAATTTGTTAGAATTGATTAATTTTTGACATTGGGAAATTGCTTGAGAATGTGACCTTACTGACTTAACATTTTTAAGTTCATTATCTTTTAAAATCATTAAATTATGTTTTATTTCCTGAAAATGTTCTGCGTAAATTTGTAGTTTATACTTATTAATCAAGTACTGAATATCAGCAACCCTTCCAGCTATAGAATTTTCTACTGGTATTATTGTCTTATGTTCTTCATTTTCGTTACAATGCCTAAAGCAATCTTCAAAAGTATTATAAGGTATGAACTCATATTCTGGATATATTTTCTTTGCAGCTAAATGAGAATAGGCGCCGGGAGATCCTTGATAAACAATTTTCATAATGTCTTAATTTTATATTCCATAATTTTTTTTATTTCCACATAATCCTGAACCGTGTCAACACCAAAGGACTTATTTTTACTATATACAACATCAATATTAATACCATTTTCAATAGCTCTTAACTGTTCAAGTTTATGTTTAATTTCATTTTTTGATTGTTTTAAATTTACAAATTTTTTTAAAATAGATGTTCTAAATTGATATATCCCAATATGACCGTAAGCATTTTTTTTGGGATGTTTACATTTTCTTAAAAATTTTTTTGCTCTAGATATTTTTTTTTTTTCTATATTGTCTTTGGTAATGACTTTAACAATGCTTTTATCTATATAATCAAACTTAGTAATTTTATTTCCCAGTGTACCAATATCTGAATTTTTCGAAATTATATTATTATTTAGATTAACAATATCTTTAGGATTAATAAAAGGTTCATCTCCTTGAAGATTAATAATATATTCACAATTGAATTTTTTACTAATTTTTTTATATGCTTCAAATATTCTATCTGTGCCAGTTTTATGTTTTTTTTTGGTTAAAATAAATTTACCTTTGATGTTTGAAATCTCATTAGCAATTTCCCTGTCTCCTGTGGCCACATAAACCTGGCCAACTCTAGACTCCTTTGCTCTTTTAT
>CACHVY010000008.1 GCA_902583455.1 uncultured Pelagibacteraceae bacterium
TCTGAAAATTTTCAACAAATCGATAGTGAAATTAAAAAATTTTTAAGAAGCAAAATGTATAATAACAAAAAAGTATTATCTAAAAATACTAAAGGCCAAAAAATTATAAAATATTTATTTGCTTATATCTGTAAAAATCCAAAAAAGTTTATTAAAAACCAAAAAATAAATAAGGATAAGTTTAGATCTGTTTCTGATTTTATTTCAGGAATGACAGACAGATATGCTATAAACCTTTACAATAATTTAAAATGAACATTTTCGATATTTATCTTAACAAAATTAAAAAAATAGTTACCGATAATTCTGCTAATTTAAAAATTCCTCAAAATTTATCGGGTATTAACGTGGATACAGCTCCTGCAAAATTTAAAGCTGATATATCAACAAATGTCTGTATGGTTCTTTCCTCGTTAAATAAATTGCCCCCAACTGAGATTTACAAACAACTTAATTTAGATGATTTAAAAAATGATAAAGATATTGAAAATATTGAGTTTGTTAAACCAGGTTTTGTTAATATAAAATTTGTTAAGAAATTTTGGAATACTTTTTTAACAAAAATGCTCAATGATCAAAAATACGGAGCAAGTCTTAAAAATGATAAAAAAAATTATTTACTGGAATTTGTTTCTGCTAATCCAACTGGCCCCTTACATGTAGGTCATTGTCGTGGTGCTATATATGGAGATGCTTTGTGCAATCTTTTAAAATTTTGTGATCATAAAGTTACTAAAGAATATTATGTTAACGATCATGGTAATCAGATCAAAAACTTTTCTTTATCTGTATACTTTAGAATTAAGGAAAAATTATTTAACGAAGAATACCCTAATGATGAAAATTTATATCCAGGAGATTACATAATTGAAATAGCAGAACAAATTATTAGTAAAAATTCTATTAAGAATTATGAAAATTATGAAAAAATTTCAGATGAACTCTCTAAATTGAGTGTCGTTGCTTCTTTAGAAATAATAAAAAAAAATCTAAATTCTTTAGGTGTTGTTCACGATAATTTTGTAAGTGAAAATAATATTATTAATTCAAAAGAAGTTGATGAAGCTATAGATAATTTAAAAAAGAACAATTTAGTATTTAAAGGCAAGATAGAGGCCCCTGAAGGTGAAGATAAGTCTAAATGGGTTGAAAGAGAGCAACTACTATTTAAATCTACAAATTATGGTGACGATAAAGATAGAGCTTTAACAAAAAGCGATAATTCTTGGACATATTTTGCTGGTGACATTGCTTATCACAACAACAAATTAAAAAGAAATTTTGATGAATACATAAATATACTTGGTGCAGACCATGCAGGTTATATTAAAAGAATTAATTCTGTCGTAGATGCTCTCTCTAATAAAAAGAAAAATCTAATTTGTAAAGTTACTCAGCTTGTAAAATTGATTAAAGACGGTAAACCCTTCAAAATGTCAAAAAGAAAAGGTGATTATATAATTGTTGATGATTTGGTTAACGAGGTAGGTAAGGATGCAACTCGTTTTATAATGTTGAGCAGAAGTAATGATGTTCAATTAGAGTTTGATTTTGAGAAAGTTAAAGAGAAATCAAAAGATAACCCACTCTATTATGTTCAATATTGTTATGCAAGGATATGTTCTGTTTTTAAAAATGCTGATGAAAAAATAGAAAATGACCTAACTGAAGTTGAAAAAAATTATGAATTTAACGATGAGGAAATAAAAATAATAAATAAAATTTCTGAATGGCCTAAATGTGTAGAGGTATCCTCACAAAAACTAGAACCACACAGAATACCTATCTATTTATATCAACTGTCAGCTTTATTTCATTCATATTGGAATATGGGAAAAGATAATGAGGCTATGAGGTTTTTAGATAAAAGTAAAAAATTAAATAAAAACAAAGCGGTTCTATTAAATAGTGTTTTAAAAACCATTGGCACTGGAATGAAAATATTAGATGTAGAGACGCCGGAAACCATGTAATGATTAAAGAAATTAAATATATTTTTTTCATATTTATAATTTCTTTATTTATTTTTTTTACTGTTAAATACTACATATCTGATGAGTTTGAAAAAAAGTATTATAAATCAATTAACAATCTAGACTCAAAATTAGATTTAAAGAAAAATAGTTTAATAAAGTTAGATAGTGATACCGATAATATTATTGAATATATTGACGAAAAAGAAAATAAGGAAAAAAAATTATCATTTTGGGACCTGATCAAAAATGAAGATTAGTCAAAAGAGGGCATTTATATCTGGTTTGAAATCTACAAATTTGTCAAATAAAGAAATTTTATTTCTTAAAAAATATAAACCATGGGGAATAATATTATTTGAGAGAAATATTAAAAGTTTAGATCAGACCAAAAAGCTGGTCCAATCAATTAAAAAGATATTTAAAGATCAAAACTACCCCATTCTTATTGATGAAGAAGGAGGAAGAGTTAATAGACTTAAAAAAATAATAGACACCAAATTACATTCTTCGAAATTTTTTGGTGATATGTATAAAAAAGATAAAAAAAATTCACTTCTTTATTATAAAATTTACATTGATCAAATAAGCTATTTATTGAACAACTTAGGTATAAATATTAATACTGTGCCTGTTCTGGATATAGCTCGAGAAAAAACTTCTAAAGTAATAGGCGACAGATCATTTTCGAAAAATAAAAAAATAGTTAATATTTTTGGTAATTTTACGATTGATCAATTTCATAAGAATAATATAGCAACTGTAATTAAACATATACCAGGTCACGGCCTAGGCAAAGTTGACTCACACTACAAACTACCAATTATAAACAATAGTAATCAATATTTACTAAAAAATGATTTTTTGACTTTTAAAAATAAAAACTCTCTTTTTGCTATGACTGGTCATTTACTTTTTAAAAAAATTGATAGTCTAAACTCTGTAACTCATTCAAAAAAAATAATTAAATTAATAAGAAATAAAATAAATTTTAAAAATTTAATAATGTCAGACGATATATCAATGAAAGCTCTACCATATGGTATTAAAAATAATGTTATTAAAGCATTTACCGCAGGTTGTGATTTAGTTTTACATTGTAATGCTAATTTAAAAGAAATGCATATAGTTGCAGAAAATTCACCAAAATTGAGTAAATTTATAATAAAAATTACAAATAAATATTATAAGCTAGTGTCCAATGGAGAATCAAGATTCAACTAATAGTTTTCAGGTAAATCTAGATCAATTTAACGGTCCTTTAGATTTACTTTTAGATTTAGCAAAATCACAAAAAGTTAATTTAGAAAACATATCAATTACTTTATTGGCTGATCAATTTTTAGAATATATTAATAAGGTTAAAGATATTAATTTAGATATTGCATCAGAATATTTAGTTATGGCAACTTGGCTTGCGTATTTAAAATCAAAATTACTACTTCCAATAACTGATGAAGAAGAGTTTAAAGTTCATGAAGTTGCTGAAAGATTAAAATTACAATTAAAAAAATTAGAATTAATAAGATTACTGTCTGATCAAATGCTTAAGAGAAAAAGACTTGGAAAAGATATCTTTGTAAGAGGTATTAAAGGTAGAATTCGTTCTATTTATAGTTCTACATATAAATTATCTTTATACGAACTTCTAAAAACTTATTCTGCAATTGTCATGCAAAAGGATTTTCAAAGAATGAATATTCCAAAATTACCAGTTTGTACAACAGAAGAAGGTATAAAATTAATTAAAAGCATTATAAAAAAACTAGAAGATTGGAAAAACCTTGAGGACATTATTCCGAAAGCCTTTAAAAAATCAAATTTAAAAAAAACTGGACGTGCTAGTATTTTTGCTGGATCATTAGAATTAGTAAAAGAGGGGACTGTTATTTTAAAACAAGACAAATTATTTGATGAGATTTATATTAAACAAAAATGAAGAACGAAAAGAAAAAAAATAACGTAATTTCATTTCCAGGCCAATTATCTACTGGAGAGAGGGAAGTTGAAGCTATTTTATTTGCTGCAGCAGAACCTTTAGAAATAGAAACCATAGAAGATAGAATTTCAAAAAAAATTGATGTTAAGAAAATTTTAAAAAAATTAGAAGATGTTTATAAAAATAGGGGAATTAATTTAGTTTGCATCTCAAATAAATGGTCATTTAGAACAGCATCAAATTTGTCTTCTTTAATGTCCAAACAAAAAACAGTTGAGAAAAAACTTTCCAAAGCTGCCATTGAAACACTATCAATTATTGTATATCACCAGCCGGTAACTAGAGCTGAAATAGAAGAAATTAGAGGTGTTGCTTTTGGTACAAATACTCTTGATATTTTAATGGAACTTAATTGGGTAAAACCAATGGGCAGAAAAGAAATTCCTGGTAAACCAATACAATATGGAACTACAGAGGATTTTTTGAGCCATTTTAATTTGCAAAAATTGTCTGATTTACCAACCGTTGATGAATTAGGATCAGCAGGATTGATTGACAGCTCAACTATTGACTCATCTATATTTGGAACTGGAAAATTTTATAAAGAAAAACAAGATGAGAAAAAAGAAAATATTTATTCTAATATTGATGAAATGCTCAATAGCACCTTAAATGATGACGCTAAAGAGTAAAATTCTACTTTAAAATCAGCTACAAAGAGGTTATATATATTTTATGAGTATAGGTTTTTGGCAAATTGCGATCGTAGTTATCTTAGTAGTTCTTCTTTTTGGAAGAGGAAAAATTTCAAGCTTAATGGGAGATGTTGCAAAAGGCATTAAGAGTTTTAAAAAAGGGATGGCTACTGATCCTGGTGATGAAAAACCAAAAAATATTTCAGAAAATACTGAAGACAACAACAATCAAGACTCTCCAAATAAAGAATAAAAATGCCACAAATTGGCTGGCTAGAACTTATTATAATAATCGGTCTTTCAATTGTAATAATTGGGCCTAAAGATTTTCCTGTCGTATTGAAAAAAATTGGATCTTGGTTTGGTTCTGTAAAAAGATACGTAAGTAACTTGCAAAACGAAATGACAAGTTTGGAGGAAAACAGTATTGAGATTAATAATCAAACCTTTGACATAAATAATCCGAGTGAAAATGAAGATAAAAAAGTAGATAAAAATGAAGGAAAATAAAGAAGAGGGATTCATAAGTCATTTAACTGAATTAAGAAAAAGGTTAATTCACTCCTTTATATTTTTAACTATTTTATTTGTTGTATGTTACATTTTTTCTGAAGAGATTTATGGTTTTCTAGTTTCGCCTTATGCAGAAGCTGTTAAAGATAGTCAAATAGAAAGAAGATTAATATTTACTGCGTTACAAGAAACTTTTTTAACTTATATCAAGGTTGCTTTTTTCGCTGCATTCTTTTTAACTTGTCCATATATTTTAATTCAAATATGGAAATTCATTGCACCGGGTCTGTATGAGCATGAAAAATCTGCTTTAATGCCTTATCTGGTTCTTACACCAATTCTTTTTTTATTAGGTGGAATGCTTGTTTATTATTTAATAATGCCTCTTGCTATTAAATTTTTTCTTTCTTTTGAAAGCACTGGTTTAACAACAGCCCTACCTATACAACTTGAAGCAAAAGTTAATGAATACTTATCATTAGTTATGAAGTTAATATTTGCTTTTGGTATAAGCTTTCAGCTTCCAGTTATTCTATCTTTATTAGCAAGAATTGGATTTATTGATTCGATTTTTTTAAGAGAGAGACGTAAATATGTTGTGATTATTATTTTTGCCGTTGCAGCTGTACTGACTCCGCCAGATCCTGTTACTCAAATTGGATTAGCGGTTCCATTGTTATTATTGTATGAATTATCAATAATATCTGTAAAAGTTATAGAAAAAAAGGCAGAAAAAAAAGATGCATGATATTAAATATATTAGAAATAATTTTTCTGAATTTAAAAAACAAGTAAATAATAGGAATACAGAAGTTAATCTTGATAAAATTTTAGAGTTAGACACCAAAAATAGATCTTTGATACAAGAAAAAGAAAAACTTGAATCAGAAAAAAAAACCCTTTCAAAACAAAATGACAAAAGTTTATTTGCAAAATCGAAAGATTTATCAAAAAAAATAGATAAAATTAGTGAAGATCAATTAAATGAAAGTAAAAAGCTAAATCAAATTTTATCTCAAATTCCCAATATAGCTCTTGAGGATGTACCGGTTGGCAAAGATGAAAAATCTAATAAAGAAATAAAGAAAAGTGGCAACATTCCTAATTTTAAATTTAAACCTAAATCACATTACGAATTAGGAGAAAATTTAAACATGCTTGATTTTGAACTAGCAACCAAGACAACTGGATCAAGATTTGTATTTGTTAAAGATAAATTAGCTCAATTGGAAAGAGCAATATCAAATTTTATGATTGATACACATATAAATGAAAATGGTTATAAAGAAATTTCTCCTCCATTATTTGCAAGTGAAAATAGTATGTTTGGAACAGGACAAATGCCAAAATTTGAAGATGATCAATTTGAAATAAAACTTGATAATAAATCTGGAAGAAAATTTCTAATACCAACTGCTGAAGTAATATTAACGAATATGGTTAATGATACCATACTAAATCATTCTGATTTACCTTTAAGATTTGTTGCATCAACACCATGTTTTAGAAAAGAAGCTGGGAGTTACGGAAAAGACACCAAAGGCATGATAAGGCAGCATCAATTTTATAAAGTTGAGCTAGTTAGTATTGTTGACCCAGTTAATTGCAAAGATGAACTTGAGAGGATGACTAGTTCAGCTTGTAAAATATTAGATAAACTTAAATTACCTTACAGAGTACTAACACTTTGCACAGGAGATATGGGTTTTAGTGCCCAAAAAACTTATGATATAGAAGTATGGCTACCATCAGAAAATATTTATAGAGAAATTTCTAGCTGCTCTACATGTGGAACTTTTCAGGCTAGAAGAATGAAAGCTAGATTTAAAAAATCTAATAATGAAAAAGAATTCTTAGGCACTCTAAATGGTAGCGGTCTAGCAGTAGGGAGAACTTTGATTGCAATATTAGAAAATTATCAGCAAGAGGATGGGTCTATTCTAATTCCTGATATTCTAAGACCATATATGAACAATTTGGAAGTTATTTCTAAGATTTAGAGTTGTTAAAATAATATTAATGGTATAATAGGTACTTTAACAAAATTTAATTTATGTCAGAGTCTGGAATAGCACAACTAATACCTTTAATACTAATTTTTATAATTTTTTATTTCTTTTTAATTAGGCCACAGCAAAAAAAAGTAAAAGAACATAAAGTCATGGTCGAAGGTTTAAAACGTGGCGACAAAGTAATTACTTCTGGTGGTATAGTTGGTACAGTAGAAAGAATTATAGAAAACGATAGAGCAGAAATACTTATAGCAGACAATGTAAAAGTTGAAGTGATCAAATCTACAGGCGTACAAGCCTTGATTAGTGGAACAGAACCAAAAAAATAGTCAATTTAAGTGTTATATTTCTCGAGATTAAAAATAATTTCAATAATAGTTTTTTGTTTTTCTTTAATATTTTTTAGTATTTCTAATTTTATTAATAATGAGGATTTCTTTTTGAAAAAAAAAGTTAACCTTGGTCTTGATTTGCAAGGTGGATCATATTTACTTTTGGAAGTAGATAAAAACCCGGTAATTAATCAAACTCTTCAATCAAAACTTACGCAAGTACGCAATTATTTTAAAAAAAAAGAAATAAAAACTTTTGATTATAAATTAGGAAAACAAAAAGTTTTATTTAAGTCAGATACAAATGATCAAGAAAAAATATTAGAATTATTTAAAAATGATAATGAATTAAATCCTTATTTTGATGTTTACAAATCTAATCAATACAATGTTGATTTAATAGATAATATATTTGAATTAACTCTTACAAAATACGGTATTATTGAAATAGAGCAATCTTTGTTAGATCAAGCAATAGAGATCGTTAGAAAAAGAGTAGATGAAGTTGGTACTAATGAACCTAGTATTACGAAAAGTGGCTCAAATAGAATTGCTGTAGAGTTACCCGGTTTAGATAATCCCGACAGAATAAAATCATTATTAGGAAAGACTGCAAATTTAACATTTAGATTTGTAACTCAAAATACCGACGCCTCTTTTGGTTCAGAAAAATTAAAAAATCTTGATACAGGTGAAGAACTGAATGTTAGTAAAAGAATTATTATAAGTGGTGACAATTTAATAGATGCCAAACCTCAGATGGATAATATTAATAATGAAACGGTTGTAAGTTTTACTTTAGACAGGTTAGGTGCAAGAAAATTTGGAAGAGCAACAAAAAACGGTATTGGTAAACAATTAGCAATAGTATTAGATAATCAGGTTATTAGCGCACCTGTAATTAGAGATATAATAGCAAGCGGATCAGGTCAAATTTCAGGAGGATTTACATTTCAGTCAGCAACAGATCTTGCATTATTACTTAGGTCAGGTGCTTTGCCAGCGCCTTTAAATATAATTGAAGAGCGAACCGTTGGACCAGATTTAGGAGAGGACTCTATTAAAGCTGGAGTCTTATCTTTGATAATTGGATTTATTTTAGTGATTTTATATATGATTTATAAGTATAGGTTATTTGGCTTAATTTCAAATTTTGCTCTAATAATAAATTTATTCATGTTACTTGGTTTTTTAACCATATTTGAAGCTACATTAACATTACCTGGCATCGCTGGTATTATTCTTACAGTTGGTATGGCAGTTGATGCTAACGTTTTGATTTTTGAAAGAATTAAGGAAGAATTAAAAAAAGAAAAAAATAAAGTAATTGCATTTGATAACGGATACACCTTATCAAGAACCGCCATCTTAGATGCAAATATAACAACAATAATTGCAGCATTAATTCTATTTGTTTTTGGCTCTGGTCCTGTAAAAGGCTTTTCGGTAACACTATCAATTGGAATTTTAACAACATTATTCTCCGTTTATTACATTGCGCGATTACTTACATCTCTTTATGTCATTAAAAATAAAAATAATGAGGTGACAATTAAATGACCAGTAAATATTTTTTTAACAAATATTATAATTTATCAAATATTATTTCATTGATATTATTCATAATATCTATTTTCTTTCTGATATTTAAGGGATTAAATTATGGTGTAGATTTTAAAGGTGGAACTTTAATTGAATTAAGATCTGATAATACCAATTATAAAACCGAAGATATTAGAGGAGCATTTAATAAACTTAATTTGGATGATCTTTCTGTAAAAAAATTTGGTGCTGAAGGTGATTATGTAATTAAATTTAAAAGATCAGATCTTAATGAACCTGATTTTATTAAAAATTTAAAAAATGATTTAGATAATTATCTTGAGGATTATAATTTTAGACGTGTTGAAAATGTTGGACCAAAAGTAAGCACAGAATTATTGCAAGATGGTGTAACAGCGATAGCAATTGCATTGGCTGCTATGTTGATTTATATTTGGTTCAGATTTGAATGGCAATTTAGCATTGGTGCAATAATAGCAATATTCCATGATGTTATAATAACACTTGGTATATTTTCTCTTTTGAGTTTAGAGATAAATTTATCAATTGTGGCTGCCGTATTAACAATTGTTGGTTATTCAATGAACGATACTGTTGTAATTTTTGATAGAGTAAGAGAAAATTTAAAAAAATATGCAGATATAAAAATTTTTGATTTAACCAACTTATCTATTAACGAAACATTATCTAGAACCTTAATAACATCAGTCACTACACTTTTAGCACTCTTATCTATTTTCTTTTTTGGAGGAGAAATCCTTAAAGGTTTTTCTTTTGCGATGATCCTTGGCGTTATACTTGGAACTTACTCATCTATATTTATTGCAAATCCAGTGCTTGTTTACTTTAAGGTATCTCAAAAAACTTTAATTAAAGAGGAAAATTAGTAAAGGTTTTGCGCTACAACCATGCTTAAAAGCATTGGTAATGAAAGCAAAGTATTTGTTCTAGAGAATAACATTGCAACCCTAGCTGATTTAGCTTTAGTGTCTGCATCTACTTCAACAATTCCTAATGCTTTTTTTTGATTTGGCCAGATAACAAACCAAACATTGAATGCCATTATTATACCCAGCCACATACCAATACCTATCGCAGTACTTTTTCCACCGCCTGACATAATACCTAATGTCATGGCATCATGAATATAACCGTTTATATAACCTAATATTAAACCTGAAATGATTGTTGCAAGAGCCGCCCATCTAAACCAAAATAGTGCAGCTGGAGCAATTACTTTACTTATCGCAGGTTTATGCTCATCTGGTATTTTTGACATATTTGGTATTTGAACAAAGTTAAAATACCACAATAATCCTATCCACATTATTCCTACTAAAACATGAATATATCTGAATAACCAACTCCAGAACAATGTGTCAAAGTCAAAACCACCATTTTGAAAAAATAAAATGAGAAACAATACAATAGATAAAGCAAGTGATAGATGTACAGTTCTTGATAACGAACTTAAGATATTTCCCATAATCTACTATAACAAAATTTAATTATTTATGCAATTTTTTTAAATTTACCGTTTAGTAAATTTTTTAAAAATTTACCTGTATAGCTTTTAGAAACATTGCAAATGCTTTCCGGATTTCCCTCTGCGATAATTTCTCCACCTTTTACACCACCATCGGGGCCCATATCTATAATATGATCAGCTGTTTTTATCACATCCAAATTATGCTCTATAACTATAACTGTATTGCCCGTTGCAACAAAGGTATGCAAAATTTCTAAAAGTTTTTTAATGTCATGTTGATGTAATCCTGTAGTAGGTTCATCAAGAATATATATAGTTCTACCTGTTGATCTTTTCGACAATTCTTTAGCTAGTTTAATTCTTTGTGCTTCTCCACCAGATAATGTAGTTGCTTGTTGTCCGATTTTTATATAACCAAGTCCTACCTTTTTAAGTGTCAGTAACTTTGATCTAATATTTGATATATTTTCAAAAAAATCACAACCCTCATCAACAGTCATGTTTAATACATCAGCTATACTTTTATTTTTAAATTTAATTTCTAAAGTTTCTCTATTATATCTACTTCCTTTACATTCATCACATGTTACATATACATCAGGAAGGAAATGCATTTCATAAGTTATAACACCGTCTCCTTCACAAGCTTCACATCGACCGCCTTTAACATTAAATGAAAATCTACCTGGTTTATATCCTCTGCTTTTAGACTCTGGTAAATTAGTAAACCAATCTCTTATCGGTCCGAAAGCAGCCGTGTAAGTAGCAGGGTTAGATCTTGGAGTTCTACCTATTGGTGATTGATCAATATCAATTACTTTATCTATCAGTTCAATTCCTTTAAATCCTTTAAATGGCATTGGAATTTTTCTTGATTTGTTATTATTCAGACTCATATTCAACGCATTAAATAAAGTTTGTAAAATTAAAGTAGATTTACCACTACCTGATACTCCAGTGATACAAGTAAAAGTCCCAAAAGGAATTTTTAGATCAACGTTTTTTAGATTATTACCTGATGCACCAAGAATTTGTAAAAATCTTCCATTCTTACTTAATCTTCTTTTTTTTGGTATTGGTATATAAAATTTATTACATAAATATTTACCAGTTATACTTTTTTCATTTTTTTTTATCTCATCTAATCCACCATGAGCTATAACTTCTCCACCTTTACTTCCAGCCTCTGGGCCTAAGTCAATTATGTAATCTGAATTTTCAATTGTCTCAGTATCATGCTCTACTACAATTACAGTGTTACCTAAATCTCTTAATCTTTTTAAAGCATTAATTAATTTTACATTGTCTTTCTGATGAAGACCAATAGATGGTTCATCCAACACATAAAGAACACCAGTTAGACCAGAACCAATTTGGGAAGCTAACCTAATTCTTTGGGACTCTCCACCGGATAAAGTTCCTGACTCTCTTGATAAAGTTAAATAATCCAATCCAACATTTAATAAAAAATTTAGTCTTTCATTTATTTCTTTTAGAATGTGTTCTGCAATTTTTATTTGTCTTGCATCTAATTTTTCATTTAAAGACTTGAACCATTTTTCAGCATCTATAATAGATTTTTCAGATATTTCACTTATGTGTTGATTGTCTATTTTTACACATAATGCTTCTTCTTTTAATCT
This sequence comes from uncultured Pelagibacteraceae bacterium, assembly GCA_902583455.1. Lineage (GTDB taxonomy): Bacteria > Pseudomonadota > Alphaproteobacteria > Pelagibacterales > Pelagibacteraceae > Pelagibacter. The sequence continues at coordinate 12,160 of CACHVY010000008.1, forward strand.
ATACCCGTTACATGCCTCACATTTAGTATCTGATTGATATTGTGATATTTCCTCTCTTTTCCAATCACTATCTGTCTCTAAATATCTTCTTTCAAGATTATTTACTACACCTTCAAAAGTTTTTTTATGTGAATATTTTTCATATCCATCATCATAAGAAAATTTAATTTCCTCTTCATCTGAACCATATAAAATTATATCCCTTATTTTTTTTGGTAATTTTGACCATTTTTCATCTAAAGAAAAATTATAATGTTTTGCTAACGACGATAATGTTTGAGCATAATATAGTGAGCTTGATTTAGACCATGGTTCAATTGCACCATCGGCAATTGTTTTTTTTTCATTTGGAACAACAAGATTAGGATCCACATTTAATTTTATACCAATACCATCACATTCAACACATGCTCCATATGGACTATTAAATGAAAATAATCTTGGTTCAATTTCCTCTATAGTAAAACCGCTTTCAGGACACGCAAATTTAGACGAAAATATTATTTTTTCTTTCTTTCTAAATTTAGCTGGCAATGTTTCGTTTTCGTATTCTACATATAACAGTCCGTTGGACAAATTAAGTGAGGTTTCGATACTTTCAGCTAAACGATTGCCTAAATCAGAATTTAGTATTATCCTATCAACTAATATTTCTATTTCGTGCTTTATTTTTTTATTTAATTCTGGAATGTTATCTATATCGTAAATTTTACCATCAATCTTAATTTTTCGAAAACCTCTTTTTTTATAAGATAAAATTTCTTTTTTATATTCACCCTTACGACCTCTCACAATTGGTGAAAAAAGATAAATGGTACTTTTTTTTGGTAATGTTTTAATTTTATCTACAATTTGAGTTACTGTTTGTGACTTTATTTCTTTACCAGTAAATGGTGAGTAGGGGATACCAACTCTTGCAAATAATACTCTCATATAGTCATAAATTTCAGTAACAGTCGCTACTGTTGATCTAGGATTTTTTGATGTATTTTTTTGTTCAATAGATATTGCTGGGCTTAAACCTTCGATTAAATCAACTTTAGGCTTTTTCATTTTATCTAAAAATTGTCTTGCATAAGCTGATAAACTTTCAACATATCTTCTTTGTCCTTCAGCGTAGATAGTATCAAAAGCTAGAGATGATTTTCCTGATCCTGACAGACCAGTTATTACTACAAATTTATCTTTTGGAATATCTAAAGAAATATTCCTTAAATTATGTTCTTTTGCCCCTTTAATAACTATCTTTTTAATCATCTTTTTTGTTGCTTTACTTCAATATTATTAATAATCAAACCTTTTCTATGATATAATAAAATCATTAAAATATTATGGCTGGAAGTTTAAATAAAGTACTATTAATTGGACGATTAGGCGCAGATCCTGAAATTAAACAAATGGTTAATGGTAAAAGTGTTGCTAGACTTAGTTTAGCTACTAGCCAAAGCTGGAAAGATAAAAACACTGGAGAAAAAAAAGAAAAAACTGAATGGCACCGTGTGGTTGTATTTAATGAGGGCTTAGTAAACGTGGTTCAACAATATCTAAAAAAAGGTGCTCAAATTTATGTTGAAGGTCAATTGACAACTAGAAAATGGAAAGATGAACAATCTGGCCAAGATAAGTATTCTACTGAAATTGTTATACAAGGTTACAACTCATCACTGACAATGTTAGGAGGAGGTGGTGGCGCTTCTAATTTAACTTCATCAAATAACAATCAAGAAGTATCACAGATAACAGATAGCAATCTTGATGATGATATACCTTTTTAACATTTATGGACAAAAGTGAAATAGATCAAAAATCTAAAATAAAACCTATTGCTATGTACGACGAGATGAGCTCGTCATACTTATCATACGCGATGAGCGTTATTGTTAGCAGAGCATTACCTGATATTAGAGATGGATTAAAACCAGTACACAGAAGAATAATTTATGCCATGTATAAAGGAGGTTTTGATTGGTCAAAACAATTTAGAAAATCAGCCAGAATTGTCGGTGATGTTATTGGTAAATATCATCCTCATGGAGATCAAGCTGTTTATGATGCTTTAGTTAGAATGGTACAAGATTTTTCAATGAGTGTTCCACTTATTGATGGACAAGGAAACTTTGGTTCTGTCGATGGAGATCCACCTGCTGCTATGAGATATACAGAGACCAGACTTTCTAAAATAGCTGAGTATTTAATTGAGGATATAGAAAAAAATACTGTAGATTTTAAAAGCAATTATGATGAAACAGAAAAAGAACCGGTTGTTTTACCAGCTCAATATCCAAATTTATTAGTTAATGGTGCTGGAGGAATTGCGGTGGGAATGGCAACTAGTATACCGCCACATAATCTTGGTGAAGTAATAAATGCCACACAAGCTTTAATTAATAATAAAGATATTAAAATTAATGAATTAATGAAACATATCCCTGGTCCAGATTTTCCAACTGGCGGGACAATCATTGGCAAAGATATTATCAAAACTGGCTATAAAACAGGCAGAGGTTCTTTTAAAATTAGAGGTGATATCAATATAGAACAGTTAAAAAATGGTAAAGAAAGATTAGTAATTACAAATATTCCCTATCAAATAAATAAATCTGTATTAAATGAAAAGATTGTAGAATTAATAAGAGATAAAAAAATAGAGGGTATTAGTGATATTAGAGATGAGTCGAATAGGGAGGGGATTAGAGTTGCAATAGATTTAAAAAGGAATACTGAACCAGAAACAGTTAAAAGACAACTTTATAAATACACATCTTTAGAATCTTCATTCAGTTTTAACACTTTAGCAATCGTAGACAAGAAACCAAAGAATTGTAATTTAAAAGATTTTTTAGAGTCTTTTCTAAAATTTAGAGAAGATGTAGTAACCAAAAAAACAAAATTTGATTTAAATAAAGCAGAAGATAGAGCTCACATTTTAATTGGTCTTTCGGTAGCTGTTGAAAATATTGATAAGATTATTAAGATAATTAGAAATTCAAAAAATCCTGAAATTGCTAGAGACACATTAATTAAAACAAAATGGAAAATTAAATCAACTCAAAAATTTATAAAACTTATAGAAAAAAAAAATACTATCACAGCATATTCTTTTTCAATTGATCAAGTAAATTCTATTTTGGAATTAAGATTACAAAAACTTACGGCTTTAGGTATCAATGAAATAGAAACTGAGATTAAAAAATTGTCTGACTTAATTATCCAATATAAAAAGATTTTAACTTCTAGAAAAGAATTATTAAAAGTAATCAATAATGATTTGAATTTAATTAAAGAAAAATATTCTAATCCAAGGAGAACAAAAATAATTGATGCGATATTAAATTACGATATTGAGGAAACCATCCAAAAAGAATCGGTAATTATAACTGTAACTCTACAAGGTTATATTAAACGGGGTGCTTTAAGTAGTGTAAGAGCTCAGAAAAGAGGTGGCAAAGGTAAAGCAGGAATTAAAACTAGAGAACAAGACTCTGTTGTGCAAACCTTATCTGTAAACACACATACATCAGTCCTCTTTTTTTCAACCGAAGGATTAGTATATAAATTAAAGGCATGGAAAATACCTGAGGGTACTTCTATTTCAAGAGGAAAGTCTTTGTATAACATTTTACCTTTAAAAAATCATCAATCTATAAGCTCTATAATGCCTTTGCCTGAAGAAAAATCAGAGTGGAAAAATCTTAATATAGTTTTTGCAACCTCAAAAGGCAAAATAAGAAAAAACTCTCTCGAAGATTTTATTAATATAAATGCATCTGGAAAAATTGCGATGAAACTTGATCCTGACGACAAAATTATCGGTGTAAAAATATGTAGAGAGGATCAAGATATTATACTTAGTTCACTAAACGGAAAATCTATAAGATTTAACGTTGAAAAGATTAGATTATTTAAAGGCAGATCTTCTAAAGGAATAAGAGGTATAAACTTAAAAGAAAAGGATATGATCGTATCGTTGTCAACTATCGATAAAGACACAAAAAATGGAAAAAAAGGTGATAAATTTATTTTATCAATCACCGAAAACGGCTTTGGAAAAAGAACTGCTTCAAATGATTTTAGGGTAACAAATAGAGGGGGAAAGGGAATAATAGGTATAGTTAATTCCTCTAGAAATGGAAATGTATCTTCTTCGTTCCCAGTCTTTGAGGGTGATGAAATTTTGATATCTACAAACAAGGGAAGAGTGATTAGAGTTGCGGTTAAAGAAATAAGAATTGCTGGACGTAATACACAAGGAGTTAGAATAATCAGATTATCAGGAGATGAAAAAGTTGTTTCAGCAATAAAAATTGATGATAACTTAATATAATGAAAAAAGTTATTTATCCAGGAACATTTGACCCAATTACTTTTGGTCATATAGATTTAATTAAAAAAGCATTAAATATTTTTGATAATCTTATAATTGCGATTTCAGATGGTAACAATAAGGAATATTTGTTTTCAGCTGAAGAGAGAGAATATTTAGTGAAAAAATCTCTTTTTAATGATCTTAAATTTAAAAAAAGGCAAATAAAAGTTGTAACATTTAATACTTTGACTACGGATTTTTGCAAAAAAATGAAATCTAATGTGATACTTAGGGGTCTTAGAGCAACTTCAGATTTTGAATATGAATTTCAACTTTCTGGAATGAATAAAAAATTAAATGATAAAATAGAAACTGTATTTTTAATGTCTGACCCTCAGAATCAAATTATTTCTTCAAAATTAGTAAAAGAGATAGCTGATTTAAAAGGAAATGTAAAAAAATTTACTACAAAAAGTGTATTAAAACATTTAAAATTAAAATTAAATGATTAGAGTATTAATCTTAATATTTTTATTTATTAGTTCTAATTTATCAGCGGAGGAAAATACTATGATTTTAAAATTAAAAGACGGTGAGGTAAAAATTGAATTATTTCCAGATGTAGCCCCAGGTCATGTTAAAAGGATAAAAGAATTAGCGAATTCAGGAAAATACAACGGTGTTGTATTTCATAGAGTTATAGATGGATTTATGGCTCAAACAGGTGATGTACAATTTGGCAATTCAGACAGCAAAGAATTTAATTTGAGTAGAGCAGGTATGGGCGGTTCTGATTTACCAGATTTAAAAGCTGAATTTAATAATTTACCACATGAAAGAGGTACATTATCGATGGCTAGATCTCAAAACCCAGATAGCGCTAATAGTCAGTTCTTTATTTGTTTTCAACCAGCTCCTTTTTTAGACAGACAATATACTGTATTCGGTAAAGTAATAAGTGGAATGGAATTTGTTGATAAAATTAAAAGAGGTGATTCAAATAATAACGGAGCTGTGACTGACCCAGATAAGATAATATCTTTTAAATCAGAATAATTTCAATGAATGACATTAAAAAAATTTAATTTTAATGTTCTTAAAAAAGAAAAATTTGCAAGATTAGGTAAAATAATTACTAGCCGTGGTACAATAGATACTCCAGTATTTATGCCTGTTGGAACCCAGGCAACTGTTAAAGGTACATTTATTAAAGATGTTATTGAGGCTGGAAGTCAAATTGTTTTATCTAATACCTATCATTTAATGATTAGACCCGGTGCAGATAGAGTTAAAAAAGCTGGTGGTCTACATAATTTTATGAACTGTAAAATACCAATCTTAACTGATTCTGGTGGTTATCAAATTATGTCATTATCTAAGTTAAACAAAATTGATAGATTTAAAGGTGCAATATTTAATTCTCATATTGATGGAAAAAAATTCATATTAAGCCCAGAACAAAGCATTAAAATACAAAAAAAACTAAACTCAGATATTGTTATGGTACTAGATGAATGCCCAAGAAAAACATTAAGCTATGATACTATTTTAAATGCTGTAAATTTATCAACTGAATGGGCGAAACGATCAAAAAAAGAATTTGGAAAAAATAAACATAAAGCTCTTTTTGGTATTGTTCAAGGAGGTTTATTTAATGATCTTAGATTAAAGTCTCTAAAAGAACTAACAAAAATCGGTTTTGACGGATATGCTATAGGTGGATTGGCCGTAGGAGACTCTCAAAAAGAGATGTTTAGGGTTTTAGATTATCTTAAGAACTACATGCCTATCAATAAACCTAGATATTTAATGGGTGTTGGAACACCTTCAGATATACTTGGATCTGTAATGCGCGGCGTTGATATGTTTGATTGTGTATTACCAACTAGGGCTGGAAGAACTGGCCTAGCATTTACTTGGAATGGAAGAGTTAATATTAGAAACGCAAAATACAAAAAAGACAATAAACCGCTCGATGAATCGGTAAAAATATTTGATTTAAACAAATACTCTAAAAATTACATTAATCACTTATTCAACACTAATGAAATGTTGGGATCTATGATTCTTACATTAAATAATATTAATTTTTATCAAGAATTAATGTTTGAAATTAGAAAGAATATTAAAAGAGGTACTTTTACCAAGTTTTATAGGAAATATGCTAATAAGTTATAAAATTTCGCATTGATAATTAAAAAATAATCACTATAAAAGTCAGTTCTTTGTGGGCCGTTAGCTCAGTTGGTAGAGCAATTCCCTTTTAAGGAATGGGTCGTTGGTTCGAGTCCAACACGGCTCACCATTAACCAATAAAACCAACCTTAATACTCAGTGTGCAAAAATGATTTTTAAAAAATGTTGATTTTTATTACGCACATTGTGTACACACACGATTTAATTTGATATTTTTTGATTATGAAAAGATTAATAAATTACATTATCGTTTTTCTTCTATTAACTATTAATACTTTTGCGTCTGAAAAAATTGAAACAGGTAAAACTTTTTTAAAATCTATAACCAATAAAAGCCTTACAAAAAAAGAAACCATTTCTTTTTTGAATAAATTTGCAGTCATAATAGAGGATGAAAGAGGAGATGGTGAGGTAACTTACGTTTTTGACAGCGAAAATTATACTAGATACAAAGGGATAGAAGTTATCTCAACAGATGCTTGGAGATTTAGTAATTTGGGTGCACTAAGACTATTTAACAAAGATATTAAAATGACTTGGAAAATAAAAATTTCTGATAAAGAAAACCTAATTAATATTAAAACAAAATTTGAACCAGTTGGTAAATTATATAAGTTTTCTGTAATGGATAAGAGTGAATTTTTAAATCAAATAGAAGAGGCCAAATTAGCTGAAAGAAAGAAACAGGAAGCAGCCAAACAAGCTGAAATAGAAAAAAAAAAGAAACAAGAACAAGAAAAACTTGAGGCTGAGCAAAAACTTGCTGAAGAAAAGAAGAAATTAGAAGAGGAAAGATTAGCTGTTGAACAAAAACTTGAGGAAGAAAAGAAGAAATTAGAAGA
>CACHVY010000009.1 GCA_902583455.1 uncultured Pelagibacteraceae bacterium
TTGAAGATCAGTTTTTCGCATTAAATAAATTTAATATAATTAAATATGCTAATCCAAGTGCATTAAAAAGATTTGGAAGTAATTTAATTGATAAAAACATATCCTCTGTAATTCGAAAACCAGAATTAATAGAAAATATTGAAAAAGCTATTGTTGAAAATAAAACAAAAAATATTGACATTGAAATAGACCTCCCATCATATCAATTTTATAAAATTTATATTATTCCTGGTCCAACTCATTTATTTACTGAACCAGATTCTGTTGTGTTATTTTTAAAAGATTTTACTGAAATTACAAAAGCACAAAAATTTAAAACTGATTTTGTCGCTAATGTAAGCCATGAATTAAGAACACCTTTAATGGCAATCAAAGGATCATTAGAAACAATTGAGGGCCCAGCGTCTGATGATGAAAAGGCTAAAAAAAAATTTATGAAAATAATGACTGATCAATCAAATAGAATGGAAAATTTAATTAATGATCTTTTAATACTCACAAGAATTGAATTAGAAGAACACATAAGGCCAAACTCTTTAGTAGATATAAATGATCTTTTCAAAACAATCATCAGTAATTTTGAGATTATTTTAAAAAGAAAGAAATTAAATATTAATTTATCTCTCGCTAATCCAACGATTGTTATTGGAGATGAAAAAAAATTACAAACTGTTTTTTCTAATCTTTTAGATAATGCAATTAAGTATTCAAATGAAAACAAGTCTATTTTTATATCAAGCAAAATTAGTGTTGGTAAATTGTTAGAAAAAAATTTTATGATCAGTATTAAAGATGAAGGTGTGGGTATTCCTCAAAGATATATTTCTAGAATTACAGAAAGATTTTTTAGGGTAGATCTTGAACAAAGTAATAGGGTTGGTGGAACTGGTTTAGGATTAGCTATTGTTAAACATATTGTTACTCAACATCGTGGACATTATGAGATTCTAAGTGAGGAAAATAAAGGAACTGAAGTTCAAATTTATTTACCAACAAAAACTTAGATTTAAAAAGTATTGTTTTATAATAATTTTAGAACGTTTTTATAACATTTCTTTACTTGATTAATGTTAGTCTTTTTATTATTTTTAAGCATGATTAGAATACTTAAAAATATTTTAATTTTTGCTTTTTTGTTAAGCTCTTTAACAACAAGTGTTTTTTCCAAAGATATAACAACATTATTAAGAAATCAGCAACTTACAGTTTTTGATATTGGGATTTTTAGACTAGAAGCAGATTTAAAAACTTCATATCCTTCTATAAAAGATCATATAGAGATTGCTGAATCTGAATTTTATACTGACGTAGTTACCTCATATTCTAAAAACTCAATTGATTTAATTGTTTCTGTTCCTATGAGTAAAAATCTTAAGGAGGAAAATTACTTTTCGGATTCTTTTAGATGTAGAAATATTTTTAGTTCTGTAAGAGATTTTTTATTAAGGAATGAAAACTTGAGTAATTACAGATATACTATGGCTACAAGTTATTTAACCTCTATATTTTCAACACCAAGTTCATGGCCTAGCTGGAGATATGATGAAGATATTAGAGAAGAATTAGTAAACTTGGTAAAACTTGAAGTAACTTTACGTCCAAGCAATGAACTAGCTCTTAGTGAAAAGGTAAACCCCGTGTCATGTAGTGGAGGCCTAGAAACTGATGTTGAAAAGATAATTATATCAAAAAAATACAACTAAAAGTTTTCTTAAGTTTCAACTATAAAGTTACATTTTTAACAAAAGTGTAACAATTCTGTAATATTAAAGATTCAATAAATTTATACGAGTCTGTCATCTTTTAATTAATAAATAATGAAAGGATTAAAGATAATGAAAAAACTAACTATAATAATTGCTTCATTAGTTGCTTTATCAATAGCAACTGTTGCTCAAGCAAGAGATCAAATTAAGATAGTTGGTTCTTCTACGGTATTCCCTTATGCGACTGTTGTTGCTGAAAGATTTGGTGGTTCAGGATTTAAAACTCCTGTTATTGAGTCTACTGGTACTGGTGGTGGAGCTAAACTATTTTGCGCTGGTGTAGGTGAACAACATCCAGATATTACAAATGCATCAAGAGCTATGAAAGATAAAGAAAAAGCACTATGTAAGAAAAATGGTGTTAATGATATCGTTGAAATCGTAATTGGAAACGACGGTATTACATTAGCTTACAGTAAAGATGCAAAACCAGTAAACTTTACAAAAGAACAATTATACTTAGCGCTAGCCGCTCATACAGTTGTTGATGGTAAATTAGTTCCAAATATTTATAAAACTTGGGATCAAATTGACCCTAGCTTACCAAAACAAAAAATTTCAGTGATGATCCCACCAGGAACATCAGGAACTAGAGATGCTTGGAATTCTTTAGTAATGAAAAAAGGTATGACTAAAGAAGCTAAAGCTCTTTATAAAGCAGGTTTTGAAGCTGGAAATAAAAAATACAAAAAACCTCAAAAACTTTACAGAGAAGATGGTGCTGCTATTGAAGTTGGAGAAAACGATAGTTTAATCATCCAAAAGTTAACTCAAGATAAAGAAATGTTTGGTTTCTTTGGCTTCAGTTATTTCCTAGCTGCAAAAGATAAATTACAAGCAGCAAGTATTGATGGTGGACAACCATCATTGAAGTCTATTCAAGACTACAGTTATGCTGTTGCCAGACCTTTATTCTTTTACGTGAAAAAAGCTCACGTTGGAGTAATTCCAGGCTTACATGAGTTTGTGAAAGAATTCACAACTAAGAAAGCTATAGGAAAAGGTGGTTATCTAGCAGACATTGGTTTGGTGCCATTAGACTCTAAGTTGTATAAAACAACTAGAACTAATGCTACGAAGCTAGTTGCTATGGGTAATTAATTGTTTCTCAGTTAACAAATGATTAAAAAGGGGGTCTTTTTAGACCCCTTTTTTTTCAAATAATAGTAAAGTCCCAATAAAGGAGATTCTTTTGAACTTAATATTGTTTACATTTATTGTTCTTCTAGGTTTCACAAGCTATTATTTTGGACGCAAAAAAGCATATACAATTCAATCTTCAAATAAAAGATTAACTGCATTACCACAATTTTATGGTTATTATCTTGCAATTTGGTGCGCAATACCAGCCTTTATAATTTTTTCTTTATGGGCAATTTTTGAGCCTACAATTGTAAAGTTATTAGTCTTAAGCGATTATTCAAATCAAGGTTATCTTGATGATGAATTAAATTTAATATACGAAAAAACAAAATCATTGTCGCGAGGACAATTTACCGGAGAAATTACACCTTTTATTGAGGCTTCAGCAGAAAAATATTTAAGTCTTCGATCAATAGCTCAAAGTTCAAAAGCTGTTATAGTATTATCTATAATCATTGCTTCAGTTGCTTATGCGTATAAAAGAATTTCATCTAATTCTAGAACAAGAGAACCAGTTGAAAAATTTTTGAATGCAGTTTTATTTACAGCCTCTTTAGCTGCAATATTAACTACTGTTGGAATAGTTTTCTCACTTATATTTCAAACTATAGATTTTTTTAAAGTAATTCCATTATTTGATTTTGTCTTTGGAACTCATTGGTATCCAGCAAAAGCTTTTGTAAGAGATTCTTCTGAGGCTTTAGATCCATCAATGTATTCAGATACTTTTGGAGCGGTCCCTATTTTTGCAGGTACTTTTTTTATTGCATTTATTGCTATGTGCGTTGCTATCCCAATTGGATTAATGAGTGGAATTTATTTAGCTGAATATGCATCTAGCAAAGTTAGACAATATGCAAAACCTTTAATTGAAATTTTAGCTGGTATACCAACAGTTGTTTATGGTTTTTTTGCTGCCCTAACAGTTGGACCATTTTTGAAAGAATTAGGAACCTCAATGGGTCTTGAAGTTTCAGCTGAAAGTGCTTTAGCAGCAGGAGGGGTAATGGGTATTATGATCATACCATTTATTTCAAGTTTAAGTGACGATGTAATTACAAGTGTGCCTCAAAGTTTAAGAGATGGAAGTTACGCTATGGGAGCGACTAAATCAGAAACAATTAAGAGAGTTATTTTTCCCGCAGCTTTGCCCGGGATAGTTGGATCTATTTTACTTGGCGTTTCAAGAGCTATTGGAGAAACAATGATAGTTGTTATGGCCTCGGGTTTAGCTGCTAACTTAACTTTAAATCCATTAGAATCTACTTCAACAATTACAGCGCAAATTGTGGTAATTTTAATTGGAGACCAAGCTTTTGGCGACCCAAAAACGCAAGCCGCTTTTGCTTTAGGTATGTCATTATTTCTAGTAACGCTTTGTTTAAATATCGTGGCCTTAAGAGTAGTTAAAAAATATAGAGAGAAATATGAATAAAAGTAAAGAACAATTATTAAATAAAAGATACAAAGCTGAACAGAGATTTCGCTTATACGGTCTGAGTGCAATTTTTATGGCACTTTTATTTTTAACAATCTTTATTTTTAAAATTTTTTCAACTGGCTATTCTGCTTTTCAAAAAACGTGGCTCATTGTTCCAGTAACTTTTGATGCTGAATTAATGATGTTAGAACAAAATCCTTCTAATGAGGATTTACAGGATGCTGATTATTACGATATAGCATTAAAATCAATGGCTGACCTAGATCCAAATGCCAATGAAGATCAAGAAAATGAATTGAAGAGAATGGTGTCTTATTTTTTTGAAAAAGAAATTAAAAATGAACTTCTAAATAACCCTGGTTTAATAGGAAAAACAAAAGAAGTTTATCTAACCGCTTCAGATGATTTAGATCAAGTCTTTAAAGGAAATTATCCAAGAGATTTACCGGAAGATCAAAGAAGGGTAAGCGATTATCAATTAAAAATTTTCGATCAACTTGTTGCAAAAGGCAAAGTTGAAAGTAAATTTAATATCAGTTTTTTTACATATGCTGACTCTAGAGAACCAGAACTTGCTGGTATAGCTAGTTCATTTATGGGCTCAATTTTTTCTATACTTGTATGCTTAATGATAGCTTTTCCTGTGGCGGTGCTTGCAGCAATTTATCTTGAAGAGTTTGCACCTAAAAATAGATTTACTGATTTTATTGAAGTAAATATAAATAACTTGGCTGCAGTACCGTCTATTGTCTTTGGGTTACTCGGATTAGGTGTTTTATTGGCTATATTTCACCTTCCTAGGTCTACCCCTTTAGTTGGAGGTATCACTTTATCATTGATGACTTTACCAACAATAATTATAGCTGCGAGGGCATCTTTAAAAGCGGTTCCTCCAAGTATAAGAGAGGCAGCACTTGCTATGGGCGCAAGTCGAATGCAAACCACAATGCATCATACCGTTCCTCTTTCAATGCCTGGGACTTTATCAGGTACAATAATTGGTTTAGCTCAAGCTTTAGGAGAAACTGCACCCCTAATTTTAATTGGAATGGTTGCTTTTGTTAACACGATACCTGGGTCACCAATGGATCCTGCAGCAAGTTTACCAGTTCAAATCTATATTTGGGCTGAAAGTGCTGAGAGAGGATTTGTTGAAAAAGTCTCGGCATGTATAATGGTTTTACTTGGTTTTTTAATAATAATGAATTTATTTGCCCAAATAATTAGACATAAGTTTGAAAAAAAATGGAGTTAAAATGATAAAGATTAAAGCAAAAAATGTAGATGTTTTTTATGGAAAAAAACAGGCCCTCTATAATATAGGTTTAGATATTGAAGAAAACCAAGTAACTGCATTAATTGGTCCATCTGGTTGTGGTAAATCAACTTTTCTTAGATGTCTTAATAGAATGAATGATGTAATTGATATCTGTAGTGTTAAAGGAGAAATTTTAATTAATGACTTTAATATAAATGATAAAAGTTGCGATGTAGTAAGACTTAGAGAAAAAATTGGTATGGTTTTTCAAAAACCTAATCCTTTCCCAAAAACTGTATATGAAAATATATCATACGGCCCAACAATTCACGGTATGGCTCAATCAAAGCAAGAAATGGATGAAATTGTTGAAACTAGCTTAAAAAAGGCTGCACTATGGGAAGAGGTAAAAGATAGGTTACATGAACCTGGAACTGGTTTATCTGGAGGACAACAACAAAGACTTTGTATTGCTAGAGCAATTTCCGTAAGACCAGAAGTTATATTAATGGATGAGCCTTGTTCAGCATTAGATCCAATAGCAACAGCACAAATTGAAGAATTGATTGATGAGTTAAAAAAGGAGCATACAATAATAATTGTAACTCATTCTATGGCCCAAGCTGCACGTGTCTCTCAAAATACAGGTTTTTTTCACCTAGGACATTTGATTGAACATGGATCAACTGATAAGATATTTAAGAATCCTGATAACACAAAAACACAGGATTATATAACCGGGAGGTTTGGATAATGGGTGAAGCGCCACATACAGTTAAATCTTACGAAGAAGAACTCAAAAATCTTAATGCAAATATAATTAAAATGGGAAGTGCGTGTGAGGATTCTTTAGGTAAAGCTATTCAAGCCATTACAACAAGAAATAGCGATATTGCAGAAACTGTAATTCAAGACGATGAAAAAATAGATAAATTTGAGACTTTAGTTGAACAGCAAGTTGTAAATTTAATTGCATTGAGACAACCTATGGCAATTGATTTAAGAGAGACTGTAACGGCTCTGAAAATGTCTTCGGATTTAGAGAGAATAGGTGATTTAGCAAAAAATATATCCAAGAGAACACTTTTGCTTAATGAAAATCTTCCAAAGAATTTGGTAGATGCATTAAATAGAGTATCTACTAGTGTTCAAAAACAATTAAAATCAACATTAGACGCTTATCTAGAAAGATCTGCGTCAATGGCAGTAAATGTTTGGGAAAGTGACGAGCAAATAGATGATCTAACAAATCTTTGTATGCAAGAAGTTATAAAATATCTTAAAGAAGATGAAAAAAATTTAGAGGATGGAACTCACTTGTTGTTTGTGACCAAAAACGTTGAGCGTATTGGTGATCATACTACAAATGTTGCAGAACAAATTTATTATTTAGTTAAAGGTGAATATTTAGAAGGTGAAAGACCTAAGGGCACAGAGCCAATTGTAACTGGAGAAAAATGATTTATGTCAGCTCATGTTTTTATAGCTGAAGATGAAGCATCAATTGTTAGTTTGTTAAAGTATAATCTTGAAAAAGAAGGTTATAAAGTTAGTCATTCAGAAAATGGAGAAGATGCTCTTAAACAAATAAAATTAAAATACCCAGATTTAATATTAATGGATTGGATGTTACCTGAATTATCTGGTGTTGAAATTTGTAAAAATTTAAAAAAAAATAATAAGTTTAATGATATTCCTATCATTATGTTAACTGCAAAAGGGGAGGAAGAGGACAAATTAAAAGCATTTGATACTGGTGCAGATGATTATGTGACTAAACCTTTTAGTCAAAAAGAATTGAATGCTCGAATTAAATCTTTATTGAGAAGATCTAAACCTCAATCATCATCAGATATTGTAGAATTTACTGATTTAAAAATAGACCGGATTACAAAAAGAGTTTATAGAAAAGATAAAGAAATTACTTTAGGCCCAACTGAATTTAAACTTTTAGATTTTTTTATCAAAAATCCTAAAAGAGTTTATTCACGAGAACAGCTTTTAAACAATGTATGGGGAGAGAATATATACGTTGAGTCTAGAACAGTAGATGTCCATATTAGAAGATTAAGACAAGCTATAAATATTGAAAACGTAAAACCTTTAATTAGAACGGTTAGATCTGCAGGTTATTCTTTAGAGTCTTGAAGATCTTTGGGTCTTATAAATTTTTTTAACATTCCTTTTTTTTCTATTTCGTCCCAACCTTTAATATCAAACTTAATTTTAGCGAATGCCGCTGTAGGAAATTTATAATTCATTAATTTGAAATTATTGGTTTCATGATTTTTGGTTAGATACCTTACTAAATTTTTAACTGCGGGTTCATGATTTATTAATAAAATTGATTTGTAGTTACTCGATATTTTTTTAATTTTATTTATAATTGTAAATTCATCTGCTAAGTATAAACTCTTTGAATATTCTGTTGTTTTTGGCTCAGGAATTCCTTTTGACAAAATTTCAAAAGTACTTCGGGTTCTTTTAGCTGATGATATCAAAGCAAATTCAAATCTGTATTTTCTTTTAACAAAAAATTCACAAATTTTTTTTGCACTTTTTTTACCTCTTTTATTCAGCGGTCTCTCAAAATCATTAATATTCAAATCTTCCCAACTGGATTTTGCGTGTCTCATGACGTATAATTCAAACATAAATTCTAAATACATGACTGCTTTAAAAAAACAACAAAAAGAAGAACTTAAGAATAAATATATCAATAGAGAACTTTCGTGGTTAAAATTTAATGATAGAGTACTTTTTGAATCACAAAATATTGAAAATCCCTTATATGAAAGGGTAAAATTTTTATCAATTGCGGGTTCTAATCTTGATGAATTTTTTATGGTTCGTGTAGCTGGTCTATATAGTCAAATAAAACAAGAAGTTGACTCATTAAGTTCTGATGGCTTGACACCTGATGAACAAATGGATGAAGTAGTTCTTGAAACTAAGAGTCTATTAAAAAAACAGAATAAAATTTTTATTCAACTGATTATGGAATTAAAAAAAAATAATATCAGTTTAGTAAAACCAGTTAATTTAAATACTAAGGATAAAAAAAAACTTCTAGAAATATTTATAGAAGAGATTTATCCTTTATTAACACCATCAGCTATTGATCCTGCCCACCCATTTCCGTTTATAATCAACCAGGGAAGAGCACTTGTAATGAAGCTAAGGAAGAAAAATAGAAAGAGGATTTTAAACTCGATAATTGTAATACCAAAAGCATTATCTAGATTTATTGAAATAGAGTCTTCCAAAAATCATAAGAAGTTTGTTATTTTAGATGACGTAATAAGTTTTTTTGCTAATGAAATTTTTCCAGATCATGATTTAGAAAAGAAAATGATTTTTAGAGTAATAAGAGATAGCGATGTAGAGATTCAAGAGGAAGCAGAAGATTTAGTTAGATCTTTTGAATTGGCTTTAAAAAGACGTAGAACGGGTGATATTGTTCGTTTAGAGGTCCTTGAAAATAGTGATAATGAATTGATAAGATTTATTACAAATAAATTAGATATAAATCCTGACTATATTTATAATGTAGCTGGCCTTGTTGGAATTCAAGATATAGATCAAATATGTAAAGTAAAAAATCCAAAATTAAGATTCAAACATTTTATACCTAGAGAAGTTGAAAGATTAAAAGAATATAATGATAATTTTTTTGAAACTATCAAAAAGAAAGATTTAGTTGTGCATCACCCTTTTGAAACATTTGATGCTGTAATTGAATTTTTAAACCAAGCAGCAAATGATAAAAAAGTTATAGCTATTAAACAAACTTTATATAGAACAACTCTAGACTCACCTATTGTTAAAGCTTTAATAACAGCAGCAGAAAACGGAAAAACAGTTACCGCTTTAATTGAAATTAAAGCTAGATTTGATGAGGAGGCTAATATTCAACTATCAAGAAGTTTAGAAAAAGTAGGTGTTCAAATTGTTTATGGTTTTGCTAAATATAAAACTCATGCAAAATCATCATTAGTTTTAAGAAGAGAACAAGGAAAAATACAAACTTATTTTCATTTAGGAACTGGTAATTATCATCCTGTAAATGCTAAAATTTATACTGATCTATCTTTATTTAGTTGTGATAAGAAAATGGCATCAGATGTTGAAAAGTTTTTCAATTATGTAACAGGATACGCAAAACCAAAAAATTTAAATAAAATTTCTATTTCGCCAATAAATATGAGGCAAACCTTAAATGAAAATATTGATGCTGAAATTAAGAATTCTAAAAATGGTAAATTTGCAGCTATTTGGGCAAAAATGAATTCATTAGTAGATCCAGAAATTATTGATAAATTTTATGAAGCTTCGAATGCTGGTGTAAAAATTCATTTATTTGTAAGGGGTGTTTGTTGTTTAAGACCAGGAGTTAAAGATAGATCTGAAAACATAGTTGTAAAAAGTATAATAGGAAGATTTTTAGAGCATTCTAGAATTTATTGTTTTAGTAACGGTACAAAAAAAATGCCTAATAGAAATGCAAAAGTATATATTTCTTCAGCTGATTTAATGCCGAGAAATTTAAATAGAAGAGTAGAACTTCTAGTTCCAATTGAAAATGAAACTGTTCATGAACAGATTTTAGATCAAATAATGTTAGCAAATTATCTTGATACTAATCAGAGTTGGGAACTTAAAGCTGATGGTAATTATAAAAAAATTAAATATAGTAAATACGATTCCTTTTCAGCTCATGAATATTTTATGAATAATCCGAGCTTATCTGGAAGAGGTAAAGCTAAACTAACTATGCAACCTAAAAAATTGCATCTAAAACTAATTAAAAGTGGAAGTAATTAATACAAAACAACAATCTGCTTCAAAATATTTAAAATTAGCCATTATTGATATTGGTTCAAATTCTATAAGAATGTTGATTTATGATGATTTTAGCTCAACAAGAGTCCCGTCATTTAATGAAAAAGCAGTATGTGAACTTGGAAAAAATTTAGACAAATCAAGAAAGCTTCATAAATCTGGATCAGAATATGCATTAAAAGTTTTAAAAAGATTTTCAGAAATTTTGAATGTATCAAAAATTACAAATTTGAAAATAATTGCGACTGCTGTTTTGCGAGAGGCTACAGATGCAAAACAATTTATCAGCGAAGTAGAAACACTTTTTAAAACAAAAATTAATATTCTGAGTGGTGAAGAAGAAGCAAATTGTTCTGCAGAAGGTGTAAAAATTGGTTTTGATAATGTTGATGGATTAGTAGCAGATCTTGGTGGTGGAAGTTTAGAATTAGCTAGAGTTGAAAATAATGTTGTTACGAACAAAACTTCTTTGCCAATTGGTGTTCTTAGATTAATAAATAATCCAATTGTTAAAAAAAGAAATTTACCTAAGTATGTAAAGAAATTATTAAGAGAGGAAAAATGGTTATCTAAAAAAAAATTTAATAATTTATATCTAGTGGGAGGAACATGGAGATCTTTATTTAAACTACATCTTTTCCAAAATAACCATCCTGTTCATATTATTCATCAATATTCTGTAAATAGATCTATATTGACAAAATTTGTTGAAAAAATTTCAAACTTTAACAAATCAAAACTTAAAACTGTGGAATATATTTCAAAATCTAGAACACAATATTTACCGTATAGTTCTATTATTTTAAATGAGATAATGACTATAACAAATCCAAAAAAAATATTATGTTCAATAAGTGGTTTGAGGGAAGGTTCTTTATCAATTGATCATTTAAAAAATACAAAAGAGACAGAAATTTTTAATAAATCAATTGAATATATTGCATCAAAAAGGGGGGATTTAGGATCTACCTACCAAAAATATTTTAAATTTATACTACCTGTATTTGATGGTAATGAGCACTATAACAAAAAATTATTATATCTAGCTTGTGTTTTAAGTCATATGGATTGGGGTCTTGGTGCTTTTCAAAAAGCAGAACTAGTGTTTCAAGAAACCCTTAATACGCCTTTGCTAAGACTTACACATAAAGAAAGGATACAACTAGCTCTCTCTTGTTATTGGAGATACTGTAGTATTAAATACAATCCAAAATTTGAATATCTTACTTTTTTAAATAATAACGAAATATTTTCAAGTAAACAAGTTGGTGCTGCTTTGAGATTCTCACAATCTTTAACATCTATATCAACAATTTTTCTTGAGGAATTTAAATTGTATAAAAGAGGTAATTCAATTTTTCTAAAAATTCCATCTCAACATCAAGAAATTATTTCCAAACAGGTAACAAAAAGATTTAAGGCTCTTGCTAGAGAATTATTTTTAGAACCAAGAGTTATTTATTCAAATAATTCAAAATGAATTTATATTAATCAAATTGTAATAATAGGTAAATATTTTTGTAACAAAAATATCTTAAGGTTTATCTACAAAATTATTCTTTAATTTATATTTATTCTTCCTCTAAAGATTTAATTTTGTTAACTTCCTTCTTTCTTCCTTGTCTTTGTCGATGGGGAAGAAAGACCCCATACAAGTTGTTAATTGTTTAAAGATGCAGTGCTTTCACTAGCTTGTTTTTTTGCCATTTTTCTTGCTTTTTTTTCTGCAACCTTTTTTTCTAAATCAGCAATTTTAACATTAATATTAGATAGTTTTTTTTCTTTAGCAGTTATTTTATTTTTCAATCCATCTATTGTTTTTAAAATCTTCAGTCTTTTCTTTTCTCTTTTTTTCAATTTTTTTTTCATTACACCCCCCAAAAATTTAATTTTAATTATTTAACCATAAAATTCATAGATCTAAAAGTTATTTTAATACAACTTTAAGTTTAAAAATTTTTATGATTTCTGATTAAATATAAAAACATGGCTATATGAGAACTATTATTAAACTTTTGTTTTAATATTAATTTAAATATATCGTTTTGACTTAACAGATGAACTTTAATACCTTTTTCTGGCTTTGAAATTTTAATCAAGTTTTTTGTATAATAACCAGTAATTTTAGTAGTTAATCGTCCAGGCTCAGTATAAAATGTTATCATTTTAATCAATTTTGATCTTGATTTGTATCCTGTTTCTTCTGTTAATTCTTTTTGAGCTGATCGCAGGGTTGTTTCATTTTTTTCTACTATACCGGAAGGAAACTCATAATTAATTTTATTAATCGGAACTCTTTTTTGAGAAACTAATATATATTTGTTTTTTATCTTTGCTATTACTAATGAAAGATTAGAAGTTTTAAAATAATGATAAAATTCTTTTTTCTTAAATTTTTTGTTAATTAAACTTATTTGATTGGTAAGCTTTATGTCTTTCAATTTTTCTCTAAAAATAACTTTTTAACAATAAATACAGCAATTAACATTCCTAAAAGTTCAGCCAAGATATAATAAGGAGTGTTTAGATAACTAATACCTGTAAAAGACTCTGTAAATGTTCTAGCAATTGCAACAGCTGGATTTGCAAAGGAAGTTGAAGAAGTAAACCAATAACCGGCGGTAATATAAAGACCAACACTAGCAGCAACAGCAATTTTACCTGAACTCATTGAACCAAAAATTATCACTATAAGTCCTAATGTAGCTATTGTCTCTGAGGTTAAAATATAAATTCCATCTCTTGACTTAGTAGATAATTCATAAATTTCATTTTCAAAAAAGAAATTAGCTAAACCAACACCAATCAAGCAACCAATCAATTGAGCAATGATATAGTAGGGTAACAGTTTCTTTTTTAATTTACCTGTTATTGTCATAGCTATACTTACAAATGGATTAAAATGAGCTCCTGATACATCAGCAAATACTGTAATAAGCACAAATAAACCTGCACCTGTTGCTATAGTATTCGCTATTAACATCACAGCAACGTCATTAGTTAAGTTTTCAGCCATTAAACCTGAGCCAACAATAATCATTACTAAAAAACAACTGCCTAACAGTTCAGCAAGAAAATAACGATTTTTATTTTTCATTTATAAGTTCCTTTATTCTTTTATGAATATTATTGTAAACTTTTTCTATTATTTCATCTTTTTTATTTAAGTCATTTGTTTCATTAAGTATTTTAACAGGATCCTCTATATCCCAATGAATTATCTTATCTTTATTTGGCCAAATAGGGCAGACTTCGTTGTTGGCATTATTACAAACTGTAATTACGTAATCCATTTTAAATTGACTATTTATAAATTCATTAAAATTTTTAGATTTATAATTTGAAAGATCATAATGTTTTGATAATAAATAATTCTTCACATCTTCGTTAATTTTTCCTGTTGGATTACTCCCAGCACTAAAACCTTTATACAAATCGTCATACTCATTATTTATAATACTTTCAGCAATAATACTTCTTGCAGAATTACCTGTGCATACGAACAATATATTCTTCATTTAAAAAATAACTTTATAAATACCAATTACGAATAGCGGTATTTGCAGTCCAAAGTTAGTTAAAATTGCCTTATCCTTACTTATAAATCCAGCTATAGTCCATCCAACAACTCCCAAACCATGAAAATATATATTTAATGGATATATATTTAAATTTGTTAGCAGTATTCCTACTAAAACTAAAAACGTACTAATCCATTTTAGGTATTTTTTTATAAACATAAAATTTCCTTTCATTATTATTATTTCAGTTATGTTAAGAATTTATTAAAATAAAGGATTATTTACACTTTTTACAAATACCAAAAAACTCAAGATTGTATTTGTTGTATTTCATACCTTCTTTATCTTGAAAATTTGATAGGTATTTAGATAACTTTGAGCTACTAATTTCTTTTACATCTTCGCATGACTCACAAATAGAAAATGCTGTAGCATTTGCAATTGTACAAGCCGAATTTCTACAGGCAATAAATGCATTTCTACTTTCAATTTTATGGATTTTTCCTATTTCTACCAATTTATCTAATGCTCTATAAACCTGAGGAGGTGCTTTTAAACCTTTTTTTTGAACATTAAACAATATTGAATATGCTTTCATAGGTTGAACAGATTTTTCAATAATATCTAAAACTATTTTTTGATTTTTTGATAAATTTTGTTGTTTTTGTGCCATATTCTTTTTTATCAATTTATATTTAGTTATTCAATTGTGATTTTTTTTTTATTTTAGTTAATGATAATATAAACAATATTAAACCTGTGGTTATTATCGATGGACCCGATGGAGTATTTATCTCCAATGATGCAAATAATCCTATAAAAACTGATAACAAACCACCAATAATTGAAAATATTACCATTTGATTTGGATTATCCGATAAATTTCTTGCCATCGCTGCTGGTATAATGAGCATTCCGGTAATTAATAATAAACCTACCATCTTAATGGATATCGCAATTATTGCCGCTAACAGTATTGTAAAGATTGCATTATATTTTTCAGGTTTCATTCCCTCTGCCTCAGCTAATTCATAATTTACAGTTGATGCAAACAAAGGTTTCCATATTATTTTTAATACCATTAAAATTATGGCACCACCTATCCAAACAACAGCTATATCGTTGACATTAACAGCAAGTATATCCCCAAATAAAAGTCCCATTAAATCAAATCTGATGGTAGCTAAAAGACCAATAACCACCAATCCTATTGCTAAAGATGAATGGGCCAACAGACCAAGTAAAGCATCTGCAGGTAAATTTGTTTTTTTTTGTAACTTTAGTAATATTAAAGCAACAATAGATGAAATTACAAAAACAGAAAGAGCCATATTAATTTCAGTCGTATAAGATAAAGTTACTCCTAACAATGCTGAATGAGCTAATGTATCTCCAAAAAATGATAATCTTCTCCAAACTACAAAACATCCAAGAGGCCCTGTAACTAAAGCCATTCCAATGCCAACTAACAAAGCCCTTACAAAAAAATCGTCTAACATTAGTTTTCTTTTTTTTCTATTGTTCCGTCAATTTTGTGAATATGATCATGTGAATGTTCGTAGACAGATAATATTTTAGAAATATCTTTACCAAATAACTCCTGATATTTTTCATTGTTAGCAACATCTATCGGTGTACCAGAGCAGCAAACATGTCCATTCAAACATACAACATGATCGGTTTTAGACATAACTACATGTAGATTATGAGAAATTAGTAATATTCCACAATTTAATGTATCTGATATTTTTTTTATCAGCTCGTATAAAGCTATCTCACCATTGAAATCAACACCTTGAACAGGCTCATCTAACACTAAAAGCTCCGGTTTTTTTGCTATTGCCCTAGCCATAAGAACCCTTTGAAATTCTCCTCCAGATAAACTTTTTAAATCTTTATTTTTTAAATGTGGCGTCCCCGTAGTTTCTAAAGCAGTTTCTATTTCTTCTTTTTTTAAGTTACTTGTTAAATTCATAAAATCATTAACTCTTATAGGCAAAGTCCAATCAATATTAATTTTTTGAGGCACATAGGCTATTTTGTTAGTGAATTTTTCGACCCTGCCTTCTATATTTTTATACAATCCTAAAGTGATTTTTGCTGTAGTTGATTTCCCCGAACCATTTGGACCTATTAAAGTTATTATCTTTCCTTTTTTGATTTCTAGAGAAACGCCTCTAACCAGCCATTTTTCATTAACTAGTACTCCAGCATTTTCTAATTTTACCAGTGTCTGATTTTGTTGCGTCATTTAATAAAATATCTCTTGTTTTTCTTACGTTATATTATTACAAAGTTATATTATAACAATTAATTATAAAGGTATTCAAACATGAAAAATATTATCAGAAATAAATTATTTGCACCAATCATAAGCTTTTTTTTAATTTTTACCCCACTAAAAGCAGAAGTTAATGTCGTAACTTCAATTAAACCTCTCCATTCATTAACTAGTTATATTATGGACGGCGTTGGAAAGCCTGGTTTAATTATTGATGGCGTTGCTTCTCCCCATAATTTCCAAATTAAACCTTCACATGCTAAAATGTTACAAAAAGCTGACTTAGTTATATGGGTAGGTGAGGACCTTGAAAGTTTTTTACCAACAGCGCTTAAATCAATTCCTAAAAATTCAGTAGTTCTTGAACTTTTAGATCAAAGTGGATTGAAGAAATTGAAATTTAGAGAAAAGAATATCTTTGAGGGCCACGATGATCACGGACATGATGAACATGGTAAAAAAGAAGACGATCATGATGATCATGGAGATGAAGAACACGCAAAAAAAGAAGAAGGTCATGATGACCATGGACATGACGAACATGGTCATGCTCATGGTGAATACGACCCACATATTTGGTTGGACCCTTTAAATGCAAAAGTAATAGTAAAAAAAATTACTAATCAATTGGTAAAAATTGATAGCGCCAATAGTTCAACTTATAAATCAAATTCAAAAAATTTATTAAAAGATTTAGATGCTTTAACAAAAACAATAAAAAAAGACTTAAATAAAAATGCAAGTTTTGTAGTTTTTCACGATGCTTATCAATATTTTGAAAAAAGATTTGGTTTAAGTGTAGTAGGTGCTTTAACTGTTAATCCAGATGTAATGCCAGGTGCTGAACAATTATCTGAAATAAGAGAAGTCATTGGAGAAAAAAAAGTAAAATGTATATTTTCAGAACCTCAATTTAATCCTGCAATAATTAAATCTATTGCAAGTGACACAGGTGTTAAAACTGGTGTTCTTGATCCGTTAGGTGCGACTATAAATAAAAGTAAAAATATGTATTTTAATTTAATTGAGGATATGTCCAACGCATTAAAGGATTGTTCTTAATTAAATTTAATCAATTATTATTTCTATAGGTGTATGGTCTGAGGGTTTTTCTCTACCTCTTGGATATTTATTTATCTTAACATCTTTAATACTATCTATTAAAGAACTTGAGACTAAAAAATGATCAATTCTCATACCGTTATTTTTCTGCCATGCTCCACTCATATAATCCCAAAAAGTATAACCTTCTTTGTCAGGATAAATGTACCTATAAGTATCAAAGAAACCTAAATTAATAATCTCTCTAAATCTTTTTCTTATTTCTAATCTAAACAGAGCATCATTTTCATATGATTTTGGATTATGAACGTCCTCAGCAGCAGGAATAATATTAAAATCTCCACCTATAATAATATTACTATTTTCTTTTAAATTTTTTTTTATTGTTTTTATAAAACTATCTAACCAATATAATTTATAATCATACTTTTCTGTATCTACTGGATTTCCATTTGGAGTATAAATATTTATTAAATTAATTTTTTTCTTTTTATGACTTAATTCGCCTGAAATTATTCTCGATTGTTTCATTTTATCTTTAAAGATATTTTGTTTTATATTGTTTAATTTACCCTTTGATATAAAGGCAACACCATTGTAACTTTTTTGTCCAAAAACATAACTTTCATATTTAAGGCTTTTAAATTCATCAAAAGGATAATTTTTTTCTTCAGTTTTTATTTCTTGCATCATTACAATGTCAGGAGAAGATTTTTTAAGATATTCTTTAATGTTATTTATTCTAGCTCTTACAGAATTAACATTCCACGAGCTTATTATCATTATAGAGAAAAAGAGACACCACAACCACAAGATGATTTACTTTGTGGATTGCTAATTTTAAATTGTTCACCAATTAATTCTTTAACAAAGTCAACCTCAGATCCTTTTAATAAATCAGCTGAAGTTTTATCAATTAGAATATTGTTATATTGAATATCATCATCCTCTTTTTCAGTATCAACAGAAAAATTGTATTGAAAACCAGAACACCCACCACCCTTGATAGCGATTCTAAAAAAAGATCCTTTTTCCTTTTTTGATAACAAATGGTTTATTTGTTTTATCGCATTATCAGTAAATTTAATTTCTTTAATCATCTCGTAAGGCTGTTAATAGTAATATAATTATAATTTACCTTTTTTAAAGTATGAATAATTTCAAAAAACTCGGACAATTTAAGTCATCTGGAAGATTTTTTAATGAAAAAAACAGCTCATACAGAACGCCATTTCAAAGAGACAGAGATAGAATAATTCACTCTGCCTCCTTTCGAAGACTTAAGCATAAGACACAGGTTTTTGTTAATACAGAAGGTGATCACTTTAGAACCAGAATCACTCATTCAATTGAGGTTTCACAGATAGCAAGATCAATTGCAAAGTATTTGAAATTAAATGATGATCTTGCCGAAACACTAAGTCTTGCTCATGATCTTGGTCATACACCATTTGGTCATGCTGGAGAAAATAGCCTAAAAGAATGCATGATTAATCACGGAGGTTTTGATCATAACTTACAAACTTTAAGAATTGTAATGTTTCTTGAGAATAAATATTTAAAATTTAAAGGTCTTAATTTAACATTTGAAACTTTAGATGGCTTATTAAAACATAATGGACCTATATTAAATGTCAGTAGAGTAAATAATATAATAGGTATTAAAAATTTAAAAAATAAATTTAATTTTAAACAATATTCCTCTTTAGAGTCACAAATTTCAAATATCTCTGACGATATAGCTTATAATAATCATGATATTCAAGACGGATTAAATGCAAAT
>CACHVY010000010.1 GCA_902583455.1 uncultured Pelagibacteraceae bacterium
TTCATATCCAAAAAAACCTATAAATAAATCTTGCTCCTTTTTATATTTTTTATTTGAAAAACTTCTTAAAAAACTATTTATATTTGAATTATTAAGTATTATTTTTTTTGAGAAATCTGTAAAAATCTTATACTTATTTCCAAATTTATAAATAATCATTGGCTTATCAGATTGATATAGTTTTTCCAGATAAGGACTAAATCTTAGTTTATGCTTTTTGTAATCTCTCAATAGCTTGCTCTTTAATTGGTAAGTGTATTAAACCTGCAAAAATTGATAATGCAATTGCCAAATACCACGCATAGTCATAAGAGCCATACAAATCATAAAATAATCCTCCTAGATAAGCTCCGAAGAATGAGCCAATTTGATGGCTTAAAAAAACTAACCCGTACAATAATCCCAAATACTTTGTTCCAAAAATATGTGCAACTATCCCACTTGTTGCAGGAACAGTTGATAGCCACAAAATACCAAAGCTTGCTCCAAAAAAAATAGAGCCTAATGTGCTAGGGGGTAAGAAAATAAACAAACATATTGAAACACCTCTTAAGAAATAAATTATACTTAAAATTGTTTTCTTTTTTCTTTTTGTACAAAGATAGCCACTCATAAGTGATCCAAAGATATTAAATAACCCTATCAAAGATAATATCATTGCAGCAGTCCAATCCTCTAGACCTCTATCGATTACATATTTTGGAACGTGAGTTCCAACTAATGTTATATGAAATCCACAAACAAAAAATCCAGACAAGAGTAATAAATAACTTTTATATCTAAAAGCTTCACTTAAAGCTTCTATAGTTGATTGACTTCCTCCATCTTTTGTTTCATTTATTTGAGGTGAACGAACAAAAAAAGATATCAGAAAACCTAGTGACAAAAATAACATAAAATAAAATAATGTTTGTACCCATCCATAATTTCCAAGTGAATAGTTTGTAAATAATGGCGATAGAAAATATCCAAATGACCCGACTGCAGTTACAATACTCATCGCAATAGTTCTATTTGATAATGGAAAATGCTTACCAACAATCGACATTGGTATGCTAATAGCTGTTCCGCCGCAACCTATTCCAACAAGTACACCTAACCAAATTTGAAAGTAAATTCCAGTGTTAGGACCATTGTATAAAAAGTAAATACCGATAATGTAAAACACAAAAGCTAAAGATATGGCTTTATGCCCACCGTATTTATCGGCAATTGCTCCAAAAACTGGGCCGGATAAACCCCAGCCTAACATTTGTATACCAATAGCTAAACCAAATTCAGTGTTAGTAATTCCTAAATCTGCATTAAAATCCATGAAGAACATACCGAACACTTGCCTTACACTTAAAGATATAAAAACTACAAGTGATGCTGCAATTAAAGTAACTAATGCTAAATTATTTTTTATGAACTTTTCTGAGCTCATTTAATAAATTTTAGTGATCTTTTTAAATCATTTATCAAATCTTTTGGGTCTTCTAGGCCAATATGTAATCTTACAATGTGCTCATCCTTAGACAAATTCAAATATTTTCTTTTTCCTTGTTCTCTAATTTTTTGATGTAAAGCTAAACTTTCAAAACCTCCCCAGCTGTATCCATAACCAAACAATTTTAATGAATTTACAAATCTGTCGATTGAAATTTTATTTTTAGATTTAATTTTGAGGCCCATTAGACCAGAGGAACCTTTATAGTATTTTTTCCACATCTTGTAGTCTTTGGTTCCTTTTTTGTAAGGATACAAAACTGTAACCTTTTTATGTTTACTTAAAAAGGAAGCAATTTTTTTTGTATTTATTTCGTGTCTATCTAATCTTGTATCTAAAGTTCTAAGACCTCTAATTATTAAATAAGCATCATCAGGACCCATTCTTAAACCAGAAATTTTTTCTGCTTTTTGAACAAATTTAAATACCCTTTTATTGACTGCTAAACTTCCCCCCATTACATCTGAATGTCCAGAATAATACTTAGTTGCTGATACAATAGCCATATCAAATCCTAACTTAATAGGTTTTAGAAAATATGGAGTTCCCCATGTATTATCCATAGCTGTAAAAATTTTATTTTTTTTTGCAATAGAAATTATTTTTGCGAGATCTTGAAATTCAAATGTATTACTGCCTGGATTTTCAACAAATATTAATTTTGTTTTTTTTGTTATATTATTTTTTAATGTGTATAAATCTCTTGGATTATAAAATATGGCTTTAATATTAAAATCTTTGAAAAAATCCTGAGTTAATATTCTCGTAGGACTATATACTGGATCAGAAACAAGAATTTCATCTCCAGGTCTTACTACACTAAACATTGCAAGAAAAACGGAACCAAAACCAGTTGGTGTTAGGAAAACATGATATGATTCTTCTAATTTTGTTAAAATTTTTGATAATGCATGTGTTGTCGAAGTTCCTTGCCTTCCATAATCAAAATGGCCTCCTGTAGGATCTTTTAAGTGTTTTTTTTGAGTTTTTCTAATGTCATTAAGAGACTTAAACAAAATTGTAGATGCTCTAACAACGGGAGGATTTACAGACTGATTGTAGAAATCTTTAGCTGTATGTTTTAAAAAAGTTTTGAATGAATAATCCATAAAAAATTTGATAACTAAATATGACAATGCTATATCCCACATATAAGTCAATAAAATAATAAAAGGAGAAAACTTATGGGATACCCAAAAAAACATCGTGGTAGAAGAAAGATGGGATCAAAAAAAAGAAGAGCTAGAAAAAAAAATAAGAAAAAATAAATCTACTCAAAATGGATACCATAAATAAAGTTAAATCCATAAGTATATGGATTTTTATAGTTCCCTTCTTTGCTATTAATACTTGTTTAATATTAATTACATCCTTTCATGATCTTTTTCCAAATAAAGAACATATCATTCATTTTACAATTCCTTATATTGATGGAGGGGCCTCAATAAGTAGAACAGCTAGAGTTTTTCCTACATACTTAATTTTTAAACCTGCCATGTTTTTGACGGCTTACTTATTGATAAGATATTGGCTATATATTAAAAAAATAATTTTAAACATCCATGGAGAGCATAAAAATTTAAGAAAAATTTTAATATTTGGTATTGGTTCAGCTATTTGTTTAGTTATTCATTCAATCTTTTTAGGTATTAAATTTGATTACGATCTCTATAAATTATTTAGAAGAGTAATAATGTTAGTTTTTATTATTTTTGAAGTGGTTGCCCAGGCTTATTTAGTTGTTACCTTGTACTCAATTAAAAATAAATTGTTAAGTTTTATAAATTTAAAATTCTTAAAATTAAAAGCTATTTTAGTATCAATTTTAGTTTTTGTTATGATTGTTAGTATACCAATAGTAAGTATGCCAGGTAATAAACATATTAAGCATGCATTAGAGTGGGACTTTTTTCTAGGTGTTATATTATTTTATGTATTAACTTTCTTTATGTGGAAAAAGCAAAGCTAATTATCGAGTAATCCAGCCTCCACCTAGAACTCTATCACCATCTATATCTTTTTTATAAAAAACACATGCTTGACCTGGCGAAATACCATATTCATCTTCTAATAGTGTTAAAGAAGTTTTACCATTATTTAAATTTAATTTAGATTTTAAAAGTTTGCCTGTAGATCGTACTTTTACAAAAATTTTTTCATCAAAATATTTCTTATCGGCTAAAAGATTTAAGTTTTTTAAATTAATATTTTTTTTAATTAATTCTTTTTTTTCACCAACTATAATCTCATTTTTATCAGAGTTAATATCAATCACATATAACGGCTCTTTTGCTGCGATTTTAATTCCTCTTCTTTGGCCTATGGTAAAATTTACAATTCCATCATGTACTCCTAAAACTTTACCTATAGAATTTTTTATATTTCCTTTTTTAAATGCATCAGGTCTAAATTTTTGAATAACTGACACATAATCACCATTTGGTACAAAGCAAATATCTTGACTATCAGGTTTGTCTGCAACATTTAATTGAAGTTTTTGTGCTATTTCTCTGGTTTCTTTTTTTAATAAATTTCCTAACGGAAATCTTAAAAAATTTAATTGATCTCTAGTAGTGTTGAATAAAAAGTAGCTTTGGTCTCTGTTTGTGTCAATGGCTCTATACATTTCAGTTTGATTATTTTTTGTTATACTTTTAACATAATGGCCAGTAACTAAAGCATCTGCGTTAATATTTAATGACTCCTGAAATAAATCATTAAATTTAACTGTCTTATTACATTGAACACACGGGATAGGTGTTTCTCCTTTTAGATAGCTGTCTACAAAGTTGTCTATTACGCCTTCCTTAAACTTATTTTGATAATACAAAATTTTGTGTTCAATATCTAATTTGTTAGCTACTCTTTTCGCATCAAATATATCTTGACCTGAACAACAAGTTTTTGAGGCAGCCACCTCTTTATTATCATCATATAACTTCAGTGTGATCCCAATTACTCTATAGCCCTCTTTTTTCATCATGCCTGCAACAGTAGAGGAGTCTACACCTCCAGACATTGCAACAACAACAGTTGTATCTTTTGGGCTCTTTTCAAATCCAAGAGAATTTAAAATATTTTTCATAATTTGGAAATTATACTTTTTTCTATTATAAGTTAAACTATATGATTTTAGATTTTGAGCCAGGTGACAAAGTAGTTAATCCTAAACAAAAAGACTGGGGAATTGGGCAAGTACAATCTATTATCAAAGGGAAAGTTACAGTTAATTTTGAAAATGTAGGTAAAAAAGTAATAAATTCAAATATAGTTGAGTTAACTAAATTAAAATCAAATGGACGATAATTTTAAAAAAAAAATTATTTATGAATTAATAAAAACTTTTATTAATGCTGGAGATATTTCTCTTGAATTAAGAGAAAAGGGTTTAAAGAAAGTTATAAAGGATGATAATACTCCTGTTACTAATGGAGATTTAGAGGTCAATAAAATAATAACTAATAAACTAAAAGAAATAACCCCTGAAATTCCAATTGTTTCAGAGGAAGTATCTGACAATAAAAACTCTAATAGTCTTTCAACTTTTTGGTTGATAGATCCAATAGATGGAACATATGACTATTTAAACAATAAAGAAGAATTTACTTTAAACGCTGGTTTAATTATTGATAAAAAACCTGAAATAGCAATTATCAATGCACCAGCAAAAAAAAGATTATTTTATACTTTCGGTATCAATAATAGTTTTGAGTTAAAAGATAATATAGAAACGAAATTAGATTCTGGTGTCGATTCTAAAAATAAAGAATTAAGTGCTTTAGTTTACTCTGATAACATCAAAGATGAAATAAAAGACATTCACAATAAATATAACATAAAAAAAATAACAAAAATGAAAAGTTCTTATAAGTTTTGTGTTATTGCTTCTGGGGAGTTTGACTTATATGTTGCAGATCCTAGAGCTTCGGAATGGGATATAGCAGCAGGTGATGCAATATTAAGAAATGCCGGGGGTTCAGTAAAAGATATGGACGGAAATGAAATATTGTATGGAAAAAAGGATTTTAAAAATCCAAGTTTAGTAATAAAAAGTGCAAGATTGCTTAATAATGAGTGAACAACTAAGAATTATCTTAATTATAATTGTTAGCGTATCAATTTTTGGCTTAATTATCTTTGTAATAGTTAAAAATTTTATTAAATCAAAAATTGATTATTATTTAATAGAAAAAAATAAGAAAACTAAAAAAGACGAGTAATTTTCTCGAACTCTTCTTTAGAAAGATCCATAACTCGTTTTGATGTATCAAAATCGAAACCATTTCTTGCTAAAACTGCAATATCTTTTTTATAAAATAACGGTCTATTGTCCTCTACTCTACATGGGCCTATTCTTCTTTTTTTACAAACTTTTAACGCAGAAAAAAAATCTTGATCTTCATTTTCATCTTTTATTTTGTCCAAAGTTTCCTTAACAAATTTTTGATTAATACCTTTTGACATTAAATAATTTCTTATCTTGTTAATTGAGCTACCCCTTTGAATAAGATTTTTTGCTTTACTATTAGAATAAAATTTGTCATTTAAATATTTAGACTTTTCAAGATCGCTCAGGACTACATCAATTAAATCTTTAATTTCATTTTTTTTTATTCCTACGGCTCCAAATTTCAAATATTTTTTAAGTAAATAAGTCCTTAATTGCTGCTTTGATGGAGCATACTTTTCAATATACTTCATTGAAAAGTCTCTCATCTCTTGAACTGTGTCTTCAAAACTCTTTTTTTTATTTTTTATAGGAATCATTTTAATTTTTAATATATTATAAACTTTAATGATTGAGCAAATTAATAACTTCTTCACAGTTCCAATGATTTACTTATGGTTGAATTTAGGTGTTCTGCCTTTTTGGTTAGTGCTATTATTTTTCCCAAGCTCAAGTGTAAGTAAATATATGGTTAGATCAATATTTCCATTTATGATTTTTTCATTTATTTATGCTTATTTATTATATTACTTTTTTCTAACAGAATTTGATTTTAAGAATAATTTTAATCTTTATCTAGGTTTGGGACAATTATCTGAATTATTTTCTGAAACAGGTTTTTTAATTATGTTTTGGTGCCATTTTTTAGCGATAAATTTATTTTGTGGTGCTTGGATTGTAAGTGATAGTTTAAAATTTTCTATGTCAAAATTTTTAGTTTTTTTTCCACTATTGATTACATATTTTATAGGTCCTATTGGACTGTTTATATACTGGCTGATAAGAATCTTTTTTGCAAAAAAATTATCATTGTATGATTAAGGAAATTCAGTTTTATTACGATTTTTCAAGTCCATATACATACATTGCCCATAAAAAAATTAAGAAAATTATTAATGATAAAAATATTAATTTTTTATACAAACCTATGCTTTTAGGTGGTTTACACAAACTAGCTGGGATAACCGCGAATGCATTTATTGGTCATAAAAACGAATTTATGATTCAAGATTGTGAAATGATTTCAAAAAAACTTGGTATTAATTTTCATTTTAATGAAAAATTTCCTATTAATTCTTTATATTTAATGAGAGGAACATTGGTTTTAAATGATAATTTACTTGAAAAATATATAGATACTTTTTTCGACTGCTACTGGCAATTAAATTTAGATTTATCAGACAGAAATATTTTTGAAAAAAAATTAAATGAAATAAATATTGATGTTGATAAATTTTTTCAAGATATTGAGAAAAAGGAGACTAAAGAAAAGCTAAAGTTACTCACCGATGAAGCTTTTTCCAAAAAAATTTTTGGTGCTCCGACTTTTTTTTATAATAATAAAATTTATTGGGGGCAAGACAGATTAGATTATGTAATTGATGAGGCAATTAAATAATTTCAAAATCGCTTGCTTTAATAGTGCTAAAACCACCATCAACATGAGACACATTTTTAAAACCCATGTCTTGTAAAGTTTTAGTGGCAAGGGCAGATCTTAAACCAGCGGCACAAAATAATATTATTTCTTTTGATGAATCGATTTTTCCTTGTTTGTAATACGGACTAGATGGATCCATCCAAAATTCTAACATACCTCTGGGAATATGAAGGGAATTTTTTACTCTTCCATCTCTTTCAAGTTCTCTAATGTCTCTAATATCAATTAAATTACATTTATTTTCCTTAAATAATTTTGAAGCCTCATTGCTTGTAATAGTTTTAATTTCTTTTAATGCATTATTAACTAGATCTTGTGATGATTTAATAGTCATATATGTGTAATCTGTTAATATCAAAAAAAATGAAAAAAAACATCTTTAAAAAATTATTTATAAGAATATCTAAGTTAATAGGTTACGAACTAATAGATCAAAACGAATTTTATTCGCCTACTCTTGAAAAAAACCTATATGAGAAATTATCTAGTAAAGATAAGTCAATAATTCTTCCTTTAGGTGAAGTAAAATTAACGAAAAAAATTAAAAATTTATCAATTATATTTAGGACTAATTCTAACGTTGAAATTTGGGACCAAAACAAAAAGAGAATTTTTGAAGAACCCAAAATCGAATATGTATTAAGATGTTTATTTTCATTAACAAAATCTATTGACCGACTGAAAAAAGAGAATTCCTCAATTAACGTTAATTTACTAATTATTGATGACAATTCTAAATCAGATAATTTAAATAAAATTAAAGACGTTTTAAATAAAAACCACTCAAAATATTCAATTATAAATCATAAAAAAGAAGAGCATAAGGAAAAAATATTTGAGAATACAAATGATGAAACATTTTCAAACCTATCTAGCTTATTAAAATGTTTTGAAACTGCAAAAAAAGAAAATAGCGATTTGATTTATTTTGTAGAAGACGATTATTTGCATTTTGAAAATTCTTTAACCGATATGATCAATACTTATGAAAGAGTAAGTTCACAAATTAAAAAAGATATTATAATTTGTCCTTGTGACTATCCTTTTAATTATATGTCTAATGAAAAAACAAATATTTTAATAGGAAGCAATCGACACTGGAGAACAGTTCAAAAAATTTTATGTACCTTTGTGATTTCTAAAAAAATGCTTGAAAAATATTGGGATAATTTAATAAAAACTTGTGAAAAAAGGCACGATCCTTTTGAAAAATATATAAACGAAATTTTGTTAAATGAGATTGGTATATCACCAATAAATACACTCTCTATTCATCTAACAAATGTAAATTCAAGTTATGGCTTATCTCCCTTTGTTGACATCAAAAAGCTTTGGGATGAAAACAATACTAGTTAATGCAAATGTTTTTTTACATAACTTGCGCCAATATTAAAGAGGCTAAAAAAATTTCATCAGTTTTGGTAAGAAAAAAATTGATAGCCTGTGCAAATATTTTTAATAATATTCAATCTGTTTTTTCGTGGAAAAACAAAGTTAATTTCTCAAAAGAGGTTATAATAATGGGAAAGACAACAAAAAAACTACAGACTAAAATAATTTCAGAGGTAAAAAAAATACACTCTTATGACGTGCCTTGTGTTGTATTTTCTAAAATTTCATCAGGAAATAAAGTTTTTTTAAAATGGATTAGCAATTCTACAAGATGAAAAAAGCGAAAAATTTTAAGCTATTGGGAACATCAAACAAGCTAGTTGAATTAAATAAAATAGAGTCAAAATATACTGTTTTGTACTTTTATCCAAAGGATGATACTCCAGGGTGTACTCTCGAAGCAAAAGATTTTAACTCGTTTTACAACAAATTTATAAAACTTAACTGTGAAATATATGGAATTTCTAAAGATACAATCGAAAGTCATTTAAAATTTAAAAAGAAATACAAAATAAAATTTGAGCTTTTATCTGATGAGAATAAAATTGCTATTAAAGAATTTAAAGTTTGGGGTAAAAAAAAATTTATGGGTAAAGAATTTATGGGTTTAATTAGAAGTACTTTTTTATTGAAAAAAAATAATATTATTAAAGAGTGGCGAAATGTAAGGGTTAGAGGTCACGCAGAAGAAATTTATAATTTTCTTAAAGATAATAAACTATAAAGTAAATAAAAAAGGCCTCCTATTTCTAGGAGGCCTTAATTAAACGTCAAACCAAAGAGGGAGAGATGTTTAATCTCGTATAGCGTAACCTATTACGCCAGTTTCTACGACGTCTGTACCTTTAAGTTCTGCTTCTTTACTTAATCTGATACCAATTGTGTTTTTCATGATCGCCCAAACAATATAAGCAACTACAAAAACAAAAACGTTAATCGATACTATTCCAAGTAATTGAGCTCCAAAACTTGTGTCCGGATTAGTTAACGGAACTGCTAATGTACCCCAAATACCTGCAAACATGTGAGCTGGTATTGCCCCAACCACATCGTCAATTTTCATTGCAAAAAGCAACTTTGTTCCATAAACAACTATAATACCACCTACTGCACCAATCAATATTGCTGCAAATGGTGATGGCATTAAAGGTTCTGCTGTAATTGCAACTAAACCGCCAATACATCCATTTAACATTTGAATTACATCTGTTTTACCAAAATGCAATCTAGTCATAGTTGCTGCTGCCATTACACCTCCAGCACCTGCTAAAAATGTGTTCATGAAGATTGTTGAAACTGCAATTGCATCATCAGCTGTACCCATTGCTAACTGTGATCCACCATTAAATCCAAACCAACCTAGCCATAATATAAATACTCCAACTGTTATTAATGGTATTGAAGAAGCTGCAAATGGTTTCATTGGAGCTGGATCTCCTTTTTTTGTAAATCTTCCAAGTCTTGGTCCAAGTAATAACGCACCTGCTAATGCTGCTGCACCGCCAGTTGAGTGTACTAAAGTTGAACCTGCAAAGTCTGAAAAACCAGCAGAAGCTAACCAGCCTCCACCCCATTGCCAACCCATTACTATTGGATATATAATTCCTGCTAATATTGCAGCAAATAATAAGAACGGCCACAATTTAATTCTTTCTGCTAATGCACCAGAACAAATTGATACTGTTGTAGCGCAAAATACCATCTGGAAATACCAATCAGAACCATCTGAATAACCTGTGTCTACAGCGCTGGCGTCTGACCACGGTAAAAATTTACCAATATATCCACCTTCTGGAATTCCATAAGCTAGATTGTATCCAAATAGCCAAAACATCATTCCAGCAATTGAAAATAGACCGATATTTTTTGCACATATAACTGATACACTTTTTGAAGTTACACTTCCTGCTTCAAGCATTGCGAAACCAGCAGCCATAAACATGACCAAAAATCCACAAACTAAAAATAAGAAAGTATTAAATATAAATCCGACTTCTGCGGATACTGTAGTTTCAGCATAACCAACACTGGTCATATTAAGTAAGAATATAAAACTTACTGCTGAACCTATCAGTTTGTTAAAAAGTTTTTTCATTAATCCTCCCATTTAAGAAATTTGTTATAAATTTTTATGAGTTAATAACTATTGCTATGTGGATTTAATAGGTATGCAAAAATTGCATATAGAAACAGCCTTTATTAACTCTCAATTAATAAAGGCTGTCTAGAGGAAATATTTATTTATTGAATATTTCTTTAAGTGCTTTTGCAGGTAAAAATTTTACCTTTTGAGAAGCTGCGATTTGGATCTGCTCTCCAGTTCTTGGATTTCGGCCAATTCTAGCTTTTCTCTTAGCAACTTTGTAAGTACCAAAACCTGCTATTTTGACAGAATCATCGTTTTTTAATGCGTCTAAAATAGTGTTAGTGATGGTATCAAATGTTCGCTCAGCATCAGCTTTACTTTGATTTAAAGATCCAGCTAATTTTGCGACTAGTTGTTTTTTGTTCATTTTAGCTCCGGTATTAGGTTAATTCCATACTTGTCAAAATCCTTTATAAATCAAGCTTTTTTTTAGTGTTTAATCTGGTTTTAAACACAATATATAGTATAAAAAAAACGTTGATTTTATTGATTTTTTTAATGTTAAAAAACCCTTTAAAATAAGCCTAAATCTTTGAGGTCATTGTAAGTTGCAAAAAACATTAAACTCAATAGTAAAAACATTCCGATTCGAAAAAAACCTTCTTGAGTTTTTTCGCTTAAAGGTCTTCCAAGGATTTTTTCTATTCCATAAAACATTAAGTGTCCACCATCAAGTAATGGTATTGGAAATAAATTAATTAAACCAAGACTTATAGAAATATAAGCCATCATGCTTAAAAAAGGAATAATACCAAATTCTGCAACTTGACCAGAAATTTTTGCAATTCTTATGGGTCCACCTAACTGAGAACTATCACCTTTTCCAGTAATTATAGTCCCAAGATACTTTAGTGTCGAGGTAGTAACAAAATAAACCTCAGTCAATGAATAATACATTGCTTTAATTGGTCCAAGTTTTTTATGATTAACGATATTATTGTAAGGCAGTAGAGTTATTCCAATCATTCTTTTTTTAACTTTATTACCTAAACTATCTTCAGAATCTATAAAATCTGGTCTAACTTTAACTAAAATTTTTTGGTCATATCTCGAAACTTCAAAATCGATAAATTCTGCAGTGGAAAGAGTGATGTACTTTGATACATCTAAAATACTTTTTACATCATTATTATCTATTGATAAAATTACGTCATTTTTCTTTAAACCAGCAGTATAAGCAGGACTGTCTTTTTTAACCTCATCAATCATAGCTGGTGTAAAATCCTTACCAACAAACATATTAATCATTAAAAAAATTATTACTGCTAGAATAAAATTGGCTAAAGGTCCACCAAAAACAATTAAAGATCTTTGGTACAAAGGTTTTAAAGTGAAAAGTTTTTTTCTATCCTCTTCTTTGTATTTTTTTAAAATTTCATCACGGTCTGATTGAGAAAATACATTTCTATCTCCAAAAAATTTTACGTAGCCGCCTAAGGGTATTAAACATATTTTCCATCGCGTTCCGGATTTATCGTTCCAACCAAACAATTCTTTTCCAAAGCCTATAGAAAAATCTGTTACACCAACACCATATCTTCTTGCAAAATAGTAATGTCCATATTCATGAACAAAAACGACAACGATGATTAATAAT
Source organism: uncultured Pelagibacteraceae bacterium (assembly GCA_902583455.1). Lineage (GTDB taxonomy): Bacteria > Pseudomonadota > Alphaproteobacteria > Pelagibacterales > Pelagibacteraceae > Pelagibacter. The sequence goes on from CACHVY010000010.1 coordinate 12,513, forward strand.
ATAAAAGGTAAAACAAATGCAAACATTCTTACATAATAATATATTTACTTTACTTTCCAAGTTAAAACTGGAAGTAATGATGCCGCTATAAACGAGAGAAATAAAAGAGATTGTGTTACAAATTCTGGGAAATAACTTGCAGGAAACAGAATACCAACCAAGATGCTTTTTGAAAAATCAGGACTTGGAAATAATAATATACCTCCTAACAACCCGACTATAATTGAGATATAAGCTGTTTTTTCACTAAATGATTTTGAGTAAAAACTATAAAATATACTCAAAACTGCAGCACAACAAAACAAGTCGGCTAGCAAAAATAGATACAAGATACTAAATCCTTTTGAGGCAACATATAAAGCTATAAAAGAAAGGCCCATAATTATATTTCTAGATAATTTCAAGTAATCTTTATTAGAACTTAAAATTTTTTTTCCATCTACTATAATAAGGCTGGATATAGCATTTATAAGTGTATCTATACTGCTTATAGTC
>CACHVY010000011.1 GCA_902583455.1 uncultured Pelagibacteraceae bacterium
AATGATCCTAGACTGAGAGGTAACTACTTATATAGCGGTAATAATAAATCTTTGATAAAAAAAGGCGTTTTTACCACGTGCAAAAAAAAAGGTGATGAATGCCCCCCATGGCAATTTAAAGCGGAGGAAATTAAACATGATAAATTGAAAAAAACTATATATTATAAAAATGCCTGGCTCGAGATTTATGATCAACCAGTAATTTATTTTCCAAAATTTTTTCATCCTGATCCTACTGTGAAAAGACAATCTGGTTTTTTAATACCTAAATTTGAAAGTTCAAGTTCTTTGGGAGACTCCATATCAGTTCCATACTTTAAAGTAATTTCGATTAATAAAGATCTTACTTTTACGCCCAAAATTTATAATGATAATGAAGGATTATTTCAGAGTGAATTTCGACAAGAGAACAAAAAATCTTCCCATATTTCAGATTTAGGCATAAAAAAAAATAAAGAAAATACAAAATCACACTTTTTTTCTAATACTTTGGCAAAATTCGACTTAGGTTATTTTGAAAGCAGTGAAATCGAAATTAATATTGAGACGACATCAAATGATAATTATTTGAAATCACATAAAGTTAAATCTGGAATTACAAATAACAACTCATTATTAAATTCATTTTTAATTTTTAGGGGAAATAATCAAGATTTTAATTTTGAGACAAAAGTAGAGTCCTATGAGGATTTAACAAAAGAAAAATCAAGTGATAAGTATCAATATTTATTACCAAGCTTTGAAGTTTCAAAAAATTTTAATAATAATTTAAACTTAATATCAAACGGATATCAAAAAAACTATAATACAAACATATTTGAAAAAGTTTTAATTAGTGATCTTAAATATGTTTCGTCACCGAAAATTACAAATAAAGGTTTTATCAATAAATTTAATTTATTATTAAAAAATGTGACCACCGAAAGTGATAATTCAGAGGAATATTCAAATGATTTTAGGTCACAAAATTTTGGATCTCTTTTGTATGATATTTCTTATCCAATGAAAAAAGAGGGTAAAAGATTTGATAATTTCTTATCTGGCAAAACGACTTTTATGTACAGTCCTAATAAAAATAAAAATTTGAAAAGCCTAAACAGAAAAATAGATTTTCAAAATGTATTTACTCAGAATAGACTTGGGTTAAATGACAGTTTAGAGGGAGGTCAATCGTTAACATTTGGAGGCGAGTATAAAGTAAAAGATAAGCAAAATAACACTATTTTGACCGCTGGCCTTGCCTCTGTTCTTAGAGACAAAAATGAAAAAAAGCTTCCTACAAGCTCTACTATAAATAACAAAAGCTCAGATATTATGGGCACGTTCAATTTTAAGCCTAATGAAAAATTTAATTTTGACTATAATTTTTCAATTGATAATGATTTAAGTTCAACAAATTACAATTTCATTCAAGCAGGTTTAACTATAAATAAATTTGTTACAACGTTTGAATTTTTACAAGAAGATGACGAAATAGGAAGTGAAAATCACTATTCAGGTGAAATGAAATTAATTTTAAATAATTTTAGCTCTTTAAAATATAGGACTAGAAGGAATAAAAAAACAGATTTAACTGAATACTATAACTTAATTTATGAATATAAGAATGATTGTCTCACAGCAGCTATACAATACAATAAAGATTACTATTCAGACAAAGATCTTAAACCTAATGAGGAAATCTTTTTTTCCATTTCGATTTTACCTTTCTCATCAATAAACTCTCCAAGTAAAAGAAAATAATGAAAAAATTCACAATTAGTTTCTTGTTTTTTTTTTTATTAATTAATTTCAAACCCTTAAAATCTGAAATACTTATTAAAGCGAAAGTAAATAATCAAATTATAACTAATTTTGATATTAAAAATGAAAAGAACTATTTATTAGCTTTAAATCCCAATTTAAGAAATTTGCCTGATGAAAACATATATAGATATGCGATTGACTCAGCTATTAATGAAAAAGTAAAACAAATAGAAATTGAAAAAAAATATGAAATTCTACAAAACGATAATATTATCAAAAAGGTTATTAGTGATTTATATTCAGGAATTGGAATATCAAATATAAGTGAATTTAAAATATACTTAAAAGATTACAATATTAATTTAGATATCGTCAAAAAAAAGATAGCGATTGAAATAGCATGGAATGATTATATTGTTCAAAAATTTAATAATGCAATTTTAATTGATGAAGATAAAATTAGAGAGAAGATTAGCAATCTTAATGATAAGAAAACTGTTGATAACATGCTATTATCAGAAATTATATTTACTATAAATGAAAATGAAAATTTTAAGAAAAAATTGGAAACAATTAAAGAAAGTATTGATAAAATAGGTTTTAAAGAAACTGCAAAAATTTACAGTGTTTCTGAAAGTAAAAAAAATGGTGGTGAAATAGGCTGGGTATATAGTTCTCAACTTTCAAATAAAATTTCCGAACAAATTAAAAAAATTAATGTTGGAGAATTTACAGATCCAATCACAATTCCTGGTGGCTTTATTTTATTAAAATTAAAAGATAAAAAAAACGAATTAGTAGAAATTAATGAAAAGGAGCAATTTAAAAAAGCAGTAAATTTTGAAAAAAATAGACAATTAACCATGTACTCAACACTTCACTATAAAAGAATTTTTAATAAAGCTGTTATAAATGAATTTTAGTCCTATTATTATTGTAGGTGGTGAGCCCCAAAGTGTTTTTATTGAAATATTGCTTAAGAGCATAAAAAAAATAAATAATCCAATTATTTTAATTTCGTCAAAAGACATATTGAGAAAAAATATGGATAAATTTAATTTTGATTTTGAGTTGAATGAATTAAATGAAAATTTAAAAAATATTAGAAAAGGTAAAATTAATATGGTCAACATAAATTATAATAAATTTTCTTTTTCAAAAAAAAAAATTACGTCCGAGTCTGACAAATTTATTCAACTATCGTTTAATAAAGCTATTGAAATTATAAAAAAGATAAATTGCTTAGGTTTAATTAACGGACCAATATCAAAGAAGTCTTTTTTAAAAGGAAAACATAATGGTATTACTGAGTTTTTAGCAAAAAAAACAGGTGCTAAAAATCCTGTAATGCTAATTTATAACAAGAATCTTAGTGTTAGTCCCCTTACAACTCATATTCCAATTTCGAAGGTTTCTAAAAAAATCAATAAAAAAGATATTATTAATAATATAAAAAAAATAAATTCTTTCTATATAAATGTTCTAAAAAAAAAACCTAAAATCGCTATTACTGGATTAAATCCACATTGTGAGAGTTTTGGTAAAGAAAATAAAGAAAAAAAAGAAATTATTCCAGCAATTAGACAATTAAAAAAAATCAAAATTAACGTTAAAGGACCCTTTGCGGCAGATACAATTTTTTTAAGGAAAAATTCAAAAAAATTTGATGTTGTTTTTGGCATGTATCATGACCAGGTCCTTGCTCCCATGAAAACTCTATATGGGTTTAGTGCTATAAATATTACTTTGGGCCTCCCGTTTATAAGAATTTCTCCAGATCATGGTCCTAATATCGAAATGTTGGGTGAAAATAAATCAGATCCTACTAGTCTTATTGAGTCATTAAATTTTTTAAAAAAACATGCAGTTTAGGCCTAAAAAGAGTTTAGGACAAAATTTTTTAGTTGATGAAAATATTTTAAAAAAGATTGTCGACATTGGAGATATTAATAAAAACGATAAAATTTTAGAAATTGGTCCTGGGACTGGTAATCTTACAAAATATATTATTAATGCAAAATCAAAAAATATAACTGTAGTCGAAAAAGATATTGATCTTGTCAAAATTTTAAAAGATAGATTTAAAGGCAAAGTAAAAATAATCAACTGCGATGTTTTAAAACTTTCCGAGAATTTTTATATAGATGAATTTATAGTATATGGAAATTTGCCTTACAATATATCTACTCAAATACTTGCATATTGGTGCTTAAGCAAAAATATAAAATTTAAGAAATTAATACTTTTATTTCAAAAAGAAGTTGCTGACAGAATAATAGCAAGAGTTAATACAAAAAACTACAGTCGAATAACTATTTTAGCTAACTGGAAATTTCATATAAAAAAAATACTAGACTTAAATCCTGAATGTTTTTCGCCAAGACCTAAAATCAAAAGTACTTTGCTAGAGTTTACCCCAAAAAAAAATATAATCGAAATCAATTCCCCAAAAAATCTTGAAAATATTACTAAAATTTTTTTTAATCAAAGAAGAAAAATGGTAAAAAAAAATTTTATTAAACTTTTCAAAAACTTTGACGATGTATCTAAGAAAATTGGTATTAAACTATCAGATAGGCCACAAAATATATCTGTTGAAAAATTTCTTATGATTGTTAAAAAACTTGAAGATGGATTAAAATAGTTTTTTAATATGCTGCTCAATTAAAAATTTATTATAATCACTTTTCTTGTTATTTAATTCTGTCTCTAAAATATTAGTAATTTTATTGTAACATTGATTTAAATCATCATTTATTACTACATAATTATAATTTTTCCAATGTAATAGATCTTTATCAAATTGTTTCATTCTCTCCTCAACAATTAATTTATCTTTCATATCTCTATTCGATAATCGCTCGTATAAAACTTCTTTACTTGGAGGCAAAATAAATATTGTTATTAATTTATACTCTAGTTTACATTTAAGGATTTGTTCTGTTCCTTGCCAATCAATATCAAAAATTACATTCTTTCCTTGATTTAATTTATCAATAATATTTTTTTTTGAGGTTCCATAGTAGTTCTCAAATACTTTTGCGTATTCTAAAAACTCATTTTTATTTATTAGTTGCTGAAACTGATTTATATTTACAAAAAAATAATCTATTCCATCAATTTCATTAGATCTAGGGGTTCTTGTTGTGTGTGAAACAGAAATGTAATAATCTTTCTTTTTTGATATTAATTTTACTAAAGTAGTTTTGCCTGCACCTGAAGGGGATGAAAGTATTACCATCGCTCCCCTTTTTTTTAAGGACATTTATTACTAACTACTTTTACTCTCAATAAATTTTATAGCGTCACCAACTGTTAGAATTTTTTCTGCTTCACTATCTGAAATTTCAGAACCAAATTCCTCCTCAAAAGCCATCACTAATTCAACGGTATCTAAACTGTCTGCTCCAAGGTCGTCAATGAAGCTTGCTTCATCAGTAACTTTACCTTCGTCAATACCTAAGTGATCTGCTACAATTTTTTTTACTTTTCCCGAAATATCTTCTGACATATTGAATCCTTTGTTGATTTTCTTAATAAATAAATTAGAAGTTTTGTCAACCTAAATACATACCCCCATTAACATGAATCGTTTCTCCTGTAATATAACTGGCTAAATCTGAAGATAAAAACAGTGTAACGTTTGCAACATCTTCAGGTGAACCTAGTCTATTTGAGGGTATTTTTGAAATAATTAACTCTTTAAACTTTGGATCAATTTTGTCAGTCATTTGTGTTTCAATGAAGCCGGGCGAAACACAGTTTATATTTATATTTTTTTTTGCATATTCTAAAGCTAGGCTTTTTGAGAATCCTATTATACCAGATTTAGACGCCGCATAGTTTGATTGGCCAACATTTCCAGTATGACCTACTACAGAGGTAATGTTAACAATTTTTCCATATTTTTTTTTTATCATCTTTTTTAGTGAGAACTTACAAAGCATGAAGGTTGATGTTAAGTTTATGTTTATTACTTCATTCCATTCGTTGTTTGACATCCTTAATGACAGATTGTCTCTTGTTATCCCTGCATTATTAATAAGTATATCTGGACCTCCATCTAAAATCTTGTTTGAATTTTCAATAAAATTTTCAATTTCCTCATGTTTTGAAATATCAAACTTACTAGTCAATATGCCGCTATACTTCTCCTCTAATTTTTTTAATTTTTCTTCATTTGTTCCAGTAGCAAGAATTTTAGCGTCTTGGTCAATGAAGCATTTTACAATAGCATTGCCAATACCACCAGTTGCGCCAGTTATAATAACTTTTTTATTTTTTAAATTATACATTATATAACTAATTTTTTAATATCATCCTCGCTATTAATAGATTTGAAATTTGCATTTTTATTTATTCTTCTTATAAGTCCACATAACACTTTTCCAGGTCCAATTTCTATAAAATTTTCAACCCCTTTATTAATCATAAATTCTACACTTTCTAACCATCTTACTTTTCCTTCAATTTGTGATATTAGCAAATTTTTTATTTCTAATCCAGAAATTGAAGACTTTGCATTAAAATTAGAAACGATAGGAACTCTGATATCATTAAAATTTAAATTCAAAATTTTTTCTTTCATGCTTTCTGTCGCTTTTTCCATTAACTTACAATGAAAAGGGGCACTTACGTTAAGTTTCAAATTTTTAATATTTAATTTATTTAAATCTTGAGAAAATAAATCAATATTTCTTTTTAAACCACTGACAACTACCTGCTGAGGTGAATTATCATTTGCAATATAACACTCGCGATTATTTGTTTTAAGAATATCTTCAATTACTTTCAAATTACTGCCCAACACTACCAACATACCTCCCTCATCTTGGGGAACTGCATTTTGCATGGATTGACCTCTTAATTTTAGAATTTTGATAGTATCTTCAAAAGTTAAGGCACCATAACAACATAAAGCTGAATATTCCCCTAGTGAATGCCCAGCAATAAATTGTGTTTTATCAAAATTAAATCCAAATTCTTTTTTTGCTACTGTAAAAATTGCATAACTTGTTAAAAATATAGCAGGCTGAGTATTTTCTGTTAAATTTAACTTATCCTCTGGTCCTTCAAAAATAATTTTAGAGATTGGTAATTCAAGTAAATCATCAGCTTCTTTATATATTTCCTTAACTATTTCAAATTTATCAAATAACTCTTTAGCCATTCCTATTTTTTGTGAACCTTGGCCTGGAAAAACTACTGAAAACATTTATATTTTTTACAATATTAACTCTTGTATTAAAACTATTATAATAGTATATCAATTTTTTTTATATTTATAATTATAATGAGTAATTACGAACATACAATTATTGCTAGACAAGATACCTCTGTATCTCAAATCAAACAAATTAAAGAAAAATATTCAGATTTTATTATTAAAAATAAAGGTGATATAGTCCAGACACAGGATTGGGGATTAATGAACCTGTCCTATTTAATTAAAAAAAATAAAAAAGGAAATTATATTCACTTTAAAATAAAGTGTGATGGATCTTTGATTAAAGACCTTGAAAAAAGTGAAAAATTGGACAAAAACTTATTGAGATACCTAACAGTTAAAGTCAAAGAATTTGATTTAAAAACCAATTACTTTCTTAAAGAAGACAAGCTAAATGAAAAATAAAAAAAATAATTCAAAGAGAAATAAATCTAGCAATTTCTCTAAATTAAGTATTTTTCAACCAAACAAATATAAATTTAAAAAAACCTGTCCCTTATCATCTAAAGGTGCTCCGACTGTTGACTATAAAAATATTAAATTGTTAAAAAGGTACATTTCAGAAAATGGAAAAATTTTACCATCTAGAATAACCAATATTTCACAAAAAAAACAAAGAGAACTTTCATTGTCAATTAAAAGGGCAAGAAATTTAGCGTTAATTTAACTATGAAAGTAATATTATTAGAAAACATAAAAAAAATTGGTTCAATAGGTGAAATAATCAGTGTCAAAAGAGGTTTTGCAAGAAATTATTTAATTGCAAATCAAAAAGCACTTTATGCATCTAAAGATAATATTAAACAAGTTGAAAAAATTAAAGCAGAGCTTAGCAAGAAAGATTTGGAAAAGAAAAAGCTTGCGAAACAAATTATGGAAAAAATAAATAATAAAATTCTATCTGTTAAAAAATTAGTTACTGAAAATAAAGATCTATATGGATCCATTAAGCCTACTGAAATTTCTAGGATGATTTATGAAAATGAAAAAATTGAAATTAAACCTTCGTTAATACAACCTTTGAAAGAAATCAAATCTTTAGGAACTTTTAAAGTTAAAATAGATCTTCACTCGGACGTTCAGGCAGAAATTAAAATAAAAGTAGACTCGTTAGACCAAGAAAAGTAGTTTATACATTTTTTTCCCCAAGGATTAAAATTATATAAATTTGTTTTTTAATTTTACAAAAAATGTATATTTAATTGTGAACAAAAATTTAACTCTTGTATCAAGCGATATTAATCAACTACCTAACAACATTGAGGCAGAGCAAGCAGTTATAGGTTCAGTTTTAACATCAAATGAAATATTT
>CACHVY010000012.1 GCA_902583455.1 uncultured Pelagibacteraceae bacterium
AAAAAAATAAAATTTTATTTTTATCTAAAAGATTTTGTGCAAAAGAGGCTTTTGTTAAAGCTTTGGGCAGTGGTTTTAGAAATAATTTATGTTTTAATGATATTTCGATTCTCAATGATAAAAAAGGGAAACCATATTTTTTATTTAATCAAAAAATCAAAAATATTTTAAAAAATAAATATAATTTGAATAAATTTAAAGCACATTTATCACTATCAGATGAAAAAAAACATTCAATTTCTTATGTTATTGTACAAAAAATTAAATGAAAAAAATAATTATAGATAATGTAAAAACATTAATTTATGCCTTAATAATTGCTGTATTAATACGTTCTTTATTGATACAGCCTTTCTACATTCCATCGTCATCAATGGAGCCATCTTTATTAGTAGGTGATAGATTATTTGTTACAAAACTATCATATGGTTACAGTAAACACTCATTTCCTTTTAGCATAGGTCCGATAAAAAATAGAATTTTATTTTCAGAACCAAATCGTGGAGACGTAATTGTTTTTAAAACTCCATCAGATAATAGAACAGATTACATAAAAAGACTAATTGGGCTCCCTGGAGATAAATTACAATTTATAGGTGGCAATCTATATTTAAATGATATTGAAATTTTAAAGTCTAAAATAACTTATAAGTCTAAAATTTACTGTGGAGAATCAATAGTTGAAACCTTTGTTTTCAAAGAGAAACTAATAAATGGAAAGGAATATTTAACCACTTATTACAAAAATGGTTCTTATCAAAATTCTGATGAATTTTATGTACCAAAAGATCATTATTTCTTTTTAGGTGATAATAGAGATTGTTCTAAAGATAGTAGATTTCTTTCAAGTGTTGGGTTTGTTCATAAAGATAATTTAGTAGGGAAGGCACAATTTATTTTTTTTTCAATCAATATGAGAGAAGGAAGCTTATTTGATATTTGGAATTGGAAAAAAATTCTTAGAACTGAAAGATTTTTTAAAAAGATTATTTAATGATTAAAAATTTAACTAATTTTCAAAAAAGAATTGGGATTAATTTTAATAATCAAAAATTACTTACTAAATGTTTAACACACAAAAGTCACAATCCAGTCGAAAATAATGAAAAGTTAGAATTTTTAGGTGATAGAGTTTTAGGATTAATTATATCTCAAAATTTACTTAAATTTTTTCCTAATGATAAAGAAGGTGATTTAGATAAAAAATTAGCATCTCTAGTAAATAAAAATCAATGTGCAGTAATTGCTAAAAATATTAATCTTCAAGAATATATTTTAATTAAAAAATCTAAAAACAACAATAATATTGAAAATAAAGTTTTATCTGATTGTTTGGAGTCAGTAATTGGTTGTATTTATTTAGACCAAGGTTTAGATACAGCAGAAAAATTTATAATTAAAAACTGGCGAAAATATTTAAATAAAAGTTTAATTACAGAGAGAGATTCAAAAACTAAATTGCAAGAATATTCTTTAAAAGCTTATAAATTACTTCCCGTTTATAAATTATTAGATAATAAAGGACCTAGACATAAGCCATTGATAAAAGTTTCTGTAAAGATAAAAAACTCTAAAAATATTACTGCAACTGGAAATTCAAAAAAAGAAGCAGAACAAAAAGCTGCAAAAAAACTTTTAACAACTTTAAAACTAGCATGATATGGTCAGATAAAGGTTTTTTACTATCAAAATTAGCCTTTCAGGAGAATTCTGTCATTGCAAATTTTTATACAAAGAAACACGGCAAATGCTCAGGAATAATTTATGGTGCCACATCTAAAAAAATTAAAAATTATTTACAAAAAGGTAATGAGTTATTTATAGAGTATAATTCAAAAAATGAAAATGCACTTGGTCATTTTAAAGTAGAAATTATTAAGCCTTATACATCGAAATTTTTTTCAGATAAAAAAAAACTTAATTGCATAGTATCAATGTTAGAATTAATTAAAATATTGACCGTAGATGGTCAAGAGAATAATAAAATATATAAACTTATCAATGAATTATTTGAGTTACTTGACAAAGAAAATTGGTTTGTAAAATATGTTTTTTGGGAGCTTAATTTATTAAAATTTTTAGGCTTTGATCTTAATATTAAAGATTACTGTAAATATGAAAATATAGATAATTACAAAACCTTTTACATAGAAAATTCACACAAAAAATTAATTGTTCCCAATTTTCTTGTAGAAGATTATTACAATAACAAAATATCCAATAAAGATATCTACAATTCACTAACGTTAATAAGCGAATATATGAAAAAAAATATATTTATACCAAATAATATTAGCTTACCTGACTCAAGAAAAAATTTTATTAATCATTTTAAATAATTACTTTAAAATTTTATCTAGGTAATCTGCATAATAGCTAATTATAGCATTAGCCCCAGCTCTTTTGAATGATAATAAAGTTTCATAAATTGATTCTTTTTTCAAAATTTTATTTTCAACTGCATTAGATATAAGGCTATATTCTCCAGACACTTGGTAAGCAAGAACAGGTATTTTAAAATTGTCTTTTACTGCTTTAATAATATCCAGATAAGGCAAACCAGGTTTTACCATAACCATATCTGCACCTTCTTTTATATCCATAGATACCTCTCTTAAAGCCTCATTTAGATTACCATAATCCATCTGATACGTTTTTTTATTTCCTTGCAATGCTTTTTTTGATCCTACGGCGTCTCTAAAAGGTCCATAAAAAGAAGATGAATATTTAACCGCATATGAAAGTAATTGAATGTTTTCATATCCGTTCTTGTCTAGTTCTTTTCTTATTTCTCCAATCCTTCCATCCATCATATCCGATGGAGCTATTACATCACATCCCATTTGTGCTTGCAATAGAGATTGTTTAATTAAAATTTCAATTGTCTTATCATTTAAAATTTCTTTCTTTTCTAATATGCCATCATGACCGTGAGTAGTATAAGGATCAAGTGCTACATCACACATTATTCCGATTTTATTTTTATATTTTTTTTTAATTTTAACTATAGCTTTAGAAACTAGATTATTTTCGTTTAATGCTTCAGACCCGCTTTTATCTTTTAATTTTATATTAGTATTAGGGAATAACGCTACCATTGGAATTTTATTTTTAATTGCTCGATCAATAACTACTGATAAATTATCTACACTATATCTATAAACCCCTTTCATTAATTTTATTTCTTGCTTCTTATTTTTCCCATCAGTCAGAAATATAGGTAAAACAAAATCGCTTCCACAAAGAGTATTTTCTCGAACAAGTCTTCTTGACCATTCTTCTTTTCTTGATCTTCTCATCCTTAAATTTGGGTATTTTCCAGTGATAATCATTCTCAAATAATTTTTATAAATGCGACAATAGTAATATATATAAATTTAGTCTATAAGTTATTAATAAAATTTAATTATGTCACTAACATTTAATGATTTTCAAAAACAAAAAATAAAATTTGATATTTATAAGTTAAAAGAGGCTTACGAACAGGTTCTTAAAATAAAAGATTTTCAAGGTGTAGAAGGAATCACTAATTTTGGAGCTATCTCTCTAACTCAAATCCCTGGAGACCCAGACTCTATTAAAGGTAACAAAGCAAGAGGTGTTTTCTGGACAAAACCTGATCAAACAGGAAAAGAAGTCATAAGGGATCAAATGATAGATGAAGCCGCTTATTCAGAATTTATAAGTGATTATAAAGAGACTTATTTTAAAGAAGTAGTAGAGACTTTACAAAAAAATTACAAAATAGGACGCGTTAGAATTTTACTAAAAACACCGAGATCTACATTAAGTTGGCACAGAGATCCTGAACCAAGATTGCATATTCCAATTATAACTAATCCTGGTTCAATAATGGTTATAGATAATGTTGCAAAGCATATGCCGGCTGATGGATCAGTTTGGATTACAAATAATACAAAATATCATAATGCTTTTAATGGTGGGGAAGAAAATAGAATACACCTAGTAGCATGTGTTTTAGACTATAAATTTAATTAAATTGAAAATTTTTATTTCATCAGATCATGCAGGCTTTTATTTAAAAAATTGTATTTTTGAAAATTTAAAAAAAAAAAGTTATAAGATTGAAAATTTAGGACCTTTTAGTGAAAAATCCGTAGACTACCCAATTTATGCAAAAAAATTAGCTAATAAAGTGTCCAAAAATAAAACAAATTTTGGAATACTCGTTTGTGGATCTGGGACGGGTATGGCAATGGCTGCTAATAAAGTTAAAAATATAAGGGCTGCGATGTGTTATAATGCGAAAAATACGAAATTATCTAGATTGCATAATAACGCAAATATTATTACAGTAGGTTCTAGGCTAATTAGTAAAAATTTAGCTTTTAAATTAGTCAATATTTTTTTGAAAACTAAATTTGAAGGTGGTAGACACTTAAGGAGAATTAAAAAAATTTAAATATATGTCTAGTGAAAAAAAATATATAAGTCCCGATTTTCAAAGTTTTTTTGAAAATAGTTTATCTTCATCTGATCCGGAGATTTATAAAGCTATAAATGATGAATTATTAAGACAACAACAACATATTGAACTCATAGCCTCTGAAAATATAGTTTCAAACGCACTACTGCAAGCCCAAGGTTCTGTTCTTACTAACAAATATGCAGAAGGTTACCCAGGTAAAAGATATTACAACGGTTGTGATCATGTGGATACTGCAGAAAGTTTAGCAATAGAAAGAGTTAAAAAATTATTTAATTGTAAATTTGCAAATGTTCAACCTCACTCTGGCGCACAAGCTAATGGAGCTGTTTTTTTAGCATTGTTAAAACCAGGTGATACCATTCTGGGTATGAGTTTAAATTCTGGTGGTCACTTAACACATGGTTCAAAAGCATCTGTTTCTGGTAAATGGTTTAATGCAATTAGTTACGAAGTAGACAAGGAAACTGAATTATTAGATTACAAAGATATTGAAAACAAAGCTATGGAACATAAGCCCAAGTTAATAATTGCAGGAGGAAGTGCTTATTCTAGAGTTATAGATTTTAAAAGATTTAAAGAAATTGCGGATAAAGTTGGAGCTTATTTAATGGTAGATATGGCACATTTCTCTGGACTAGTAGCTGGTAAAGGCTATCCAAATCCAGTTGATCACGCAGATGTAGTAACATCAACAACTCATAAAGTTTTTAGAAGTGCACGAGGGGGAATAATTTTAACAAACAGAGAAGATCTATCTAAAAAATTTAACTCTGCAGTTTTTCCAGGATATCAAGGCGGACCACTAATGCATGTAATAGCAGCAAAAGCAGTTGGTTTTTTGGAGGCGTTGAAACCAGATTTTAGAAATTATATATCTAATGTTCTTGCTAATGCTAAGATGTTAGCTGAAACATTAAAAAATAATGGATTTAAAATTTATTCTGGAGGTACTGATACACATTTAATGTTAGTTGATTTACGTCCGTTTAATGTAAAAGGCAATATGGCAGCAGATAGTTTATGCAGAGCCAACATAACTTGTAATAAAAATGGAATACCTTTTGATACAGAAAGCCCAATGATTACATCTGGAATTAGATTAGGAACTCAAGCAGCAACAACAAGAGGATTTGGATTAGAAGAATTTAAATTAGTAGGTAATTTAATTACTAAAGTTATTAAAGGATTATCAACTAATCAAGAGGACAATAGTAAAGTTGAAAATGAAGTTAGAACAGAAGTTATTGATCTTTGCTCTAAGTTCCCTATTTATAAGAATTTAAAATAACCTAAATGATCTGTCCGTGTAAAAAAGGGGAAACTTCAGTTGTTGATTCCAGGCCAACAGAAGATGGTACAGCAATTAGAAGAAGAAGACTTTGTACTACATGTGGCGAAAGATTTACAACATTTGAAAGAATTCAAATAAGAGAACTTACTATTGTAAAAAAAAACGGAAGAAAGTCTCCTTTTGATAGAGAAAAGTTATCTAAATCAATTTATATAGCATTGAAGAAAAGACCAATAGATACCGATACAGTAGAAAAATTTATAACCAAAATATCAAATTCGTTGGAAGAAATTGGTCAAAGTGAGATTTCATCAAGCACAATAGGAACAATGGTAATGGATGGTCTTAAAAATTTAGATCCTGTTGCTTATGTTAGATTTGCATCTGTATATAGAAATTTTAGAGAAGAAAAAGATTTCGTTCAATTTGTTGACAAGATAGATGTCTTCAAAAAAAGATAAATTTTACCTCAAATTAGCTTTAAATCTAGCCAAACAACATGAGGGCTTGACCGGAGAAAACCCTTCTGTTGGATGTGTTATAGTTAAGAATAATAAAATTTTATCACTCTCAAAAACATCAATTAATGGAAGACCTCATGCAGAAGCGAATGCTATTCGTTTAGCAAATAAAAATGATTTAAAAGGTTCGACTATTTATGTAACTTTGGAGCCATGTACACATCATGGAAAAACACCGCCTTGTACCGATTTAATTATAAAAAAAAAGATATCTAAAATTGTATATGGATCTAATGATATCGATACGAGAACAGCCAATAAACTAAAAATAATTCTAAAAAAGTATAATATTTCTATAAGACAAGTTAAGATGAAAGAGATTACTGATTTTTATAAAAGTTACTTTTATATAAGAAAAAATAAATTACCTTACGTTACTGCCAAATTAGCTTGTTCCAATGACTTTTATATTTACTCAAAAAAAAATAAAAATATTACTAACGAATTATCTCAAAACACTTCGCACCTATTAAGATATAAAAATAATGCAATACTAATTTCCTCTAAAACTTTAAATAAAGATAATCCATTTTTAAATTGTAGAATTAAAGGTTTAGAAAATTATTCACCTACAAAAATTATTTTAGATAAAAACTTAAATTATAAAGAAAATCTTAATATTTTTAAAAGCCAGAGAAGATAAAATTCTTACTTTTGCTAACGTATCGTAACCGTTTATATCTAAT
>CACHVY010000013.1 GCA_902583455.1 uncultured Pelagibacteraceae bacterium
AACTAAATTTCATTCATTAGTAGTACCTAAAAGGTGTGCAAAAAATTATTTTGAATTAAATGATAAAGAAATTTTAGCTTGTGATGATTTAATTAAAAAATTACAACAAAAAATCACATCAGAAGATAGTACTGTAAAAGGTTTTAATGTTGGCACAAACTCAGGAAAAGTTGCAGGTCAATCTATTTATCACTGTCATATACATGTGATTCCAAGAAGAGAAGGCGATGTAGAAAATCCTCAAGGTGGTGTTAGAAGCGTTATACCTTCTAAACAGCATTATATAAGAAAAAAATAACACTTTTGATTATTCAAAACCCTCATAATGGCTCTATATCGCAGTTGAACTATTTTTTTAAGTGTACTACTAATATAACGATTTTATAAATTTTATGTTTTCAACTAATCCATTTTCTATTTTATCTGAAACTGTTCCGTTAATAGGAATACAATCTTTTGTAGTTATTATGGTTGCACTTGTAATTTTAGGAACTGTGATGGATATGATACACAAAAAAAATGTAAAATATTTTTTTAATAACGCTAAGAAAGCAAAGAAAAATGCTAAAAGAGAATTAGGTAGCGGTGAAAGGATTGCAGTAATAGCAAAAACAATTGTCCATGATATTGGAACTACTTCAGAATTAGGCTTGGGTAAAAGAAGAATAGCTCACGTTCTTGGAATGTATGGTACAATTTTATTCTGGATTGGTTCAGGTGCAATGATTTTCTTTTATACAACATCTGATACACCTGCAATCTGGCCGATTCTTTGGCATGTAGGAGCAATAATGACTTGCTTAGGTGGATATTGGTTCTGGTTATTTTTAAGGGTAGATGTTGCTGCAGAAGCTAACTCAGTATTTAGAATCATTACTGCAGATCTTTTTGTGTTAGCTTTATTAGCATCCTCCACATTCGGATTAATATGGTCCTACTTGCAGTTTAATAATATTTCTGGATGGGACAATTTATTTCTAGTTCTCTTTGCAGTATCAAATATAGTTTTATTTGGTGGAGTATATTGGTCTAAATTTGCACATATGTTTTACAAACCTGGTGCTGCGATACAGAAAAATTTAGCTGAAGCCGATGGTTCTAGAGATAATTTACCACCTCCAGCAGATGCTCCAGAACAATTTGGTCTTGGTATAAAAAGAGAAGAGCCAAAACACTATTAATATGATAGAATTTAAAAAGGAGATAAAATAAATGTCAACATTTGTATATATGACAAGATGCGATGGATGCGGACACTGCGTAGATATATGTCCTTCAGACATAATGCATATTGATAAAAATATTAGAAGAGCAAAAAATATAGAACCGAATTTTTGTTGGGAATGTTATTCTTGTGTGAAAGCATGCCCTAATCACGCAATAGACGTCAGAGGTTATGCCGACTTTGCTCCTATGGGGCACAGCGTTAGAGTAAGAAGAGAGGAAGAAAAAGGAACGATATCTTGGAAAATAAAATTTAGAAATGGAACAGAAAAAGATTTTGTATCCCCAATAACTACTAAACCTTGGGGAAAATATATCCCTAAACTTGCAGAAGGTGACAAACCTAATCAAGGTGAAATAAACTCTCAAATTTTATACAATGAACCTCACGGTTTAAATACGGATAAAGATTTACCAACACTTGATAAAAGCTCTTTTAAAAAAGGAGTTTATTATTAATGCCAAAACACAAAACTGTATTTGAAAATTGCGATGTTTTAATTGTTGGTGGTGGAATGGCTGGTACCGGAGCCACTTTTGAAGCTAGACATTGGGGAAGAGATCTAAAAATAATTTGTGTAGAAAAAGCAAACATTGATAGAAGTGGCGCTGTAGCACAAGGTCTTTACGCTATTAATTGTTACATGGGAATGCAGTGGGGAGAAAATCAACCAGAAGATCATGTGAGATATGCAAGAAATGATTTGATGGGATTAGTAAGAGAAGACCTTGGGTACGATATGGCAAGACACGTTGACTCGACTGTACATATGTTTGATGAATGGGGTTTACCAATGATGAAAAATAAAGAAACTGGCAGATATCAAAGAGAAGGTAAATGGCAAATTATGATTCATGGCGAAAGTTACAAACCAATTGTTGCTGAAGCAGCTAAGAAATCAGCTGATAAAATTTATAACAGAATAATGATTACTCATCTTTTAAAAGATGAAGAAAATGAAAATAGAATTGCAGGTGCAGTAGGTTTTAATATGAGAACAGGTGATTACCACGTATTTAAAGCTAAAGCAGTTATTATTGCAGCTGGTGGAGCTTCTCATATTTTTAAACCAAGAGCAGTTGGTGAGGGAATGGGAAGAACATGGTACGCACCTTGGAGTAATGGCTCTGCATACGCATTACCAATTGCTGCAGGCGCGAAAATGACACAAATGGAAAATAGAATTGTGTTATGTAGATTTAAAGATGGTTATGGTCCAGTTGGCGCATATTTTTTACATTTAAAAACTTATACTCAAAATGCAAATGGAGAGAACTATGAAAAGAAATGGTATGATGCTACAAAAAAACTTGTTGGTGAGTACATTGATCATCATCCAACTCCTACATGTCTAAGAAACCATGCTTTTATTCAAGAAGTAGCAGCAGGTGGTGGACCAATTCACATGGTTACAAAAGAAGCTTTTCAGGATCCACACCTTGAAACAGTGGGTTGGGAAAATTTTTTAGGTATGACAGTAGGACAAGCTGTAGTTTGGGCATCTCAAAATATTGATCCAAAATACACTAATCCAGAATTAACAACTTCAGAGCCTTATGTTATGGGCTCACATGCAACATGCTCAGGAGCATGGGTAAGCGGTCCAGAAGACATTGCACCAGACGATTATTTTTGGGGATATAACAGAATGATGTCTGTTGAGGGTTTATTTGGTGCAGGCGACACTGTAGGCGGTAGTGCACATAAATTTTCATCGGGTTCGTTCACTGAGGGAAGACTAGCTGCAAAAGCCGCGGTTAAATACATTGAAGATAAAAAAGCAAACAATATTAGAGTAAGTGAAAAACAATATAATGATCTAAAAGAAGTAATTTATAAACCACTAGAGAATTATACGGTTGGTAGAAATGAAATAACTGGAGGCACAGTTTCACCAAGTTATATCTCACCGATACAAGGTTTACAAAGACTTCAAAAAATCATGGATGAATATTGCGGTGGTATCACCAATAACTACATGACAAATGACAATCTCCTTAAAAAGGCTTTAGAATTACTAGATTGGCTTCAGGAAGACTTGGAAAACGTAGGAGCTGAGGATTACCATCAATTAATGAGAGCATGGGAGTTAAAACACAGAACTTTGACATCTCAGTGTGTTACAGAACATACTTTATATAGAGAGGAAACTCGTTGGCCAGGGTACTATTATAGAGGTGATCATATGAAACTTGATGATGAAAATTGGCATTGTTTAACTGTTTCAAGACGTGATCCAGAGTCTGGTAAGTTCACTATGGAAAAAAAACCTGTCTATCACATAGTCGACGATAAAGAGAAGAAAAAAGCATCTTAAGTCCTAACAATTATAAATATGAGTTTCACATCAAAATCAGATGAACAGATAATAGAAATTGCCAATCCAATTTGGCAAAATTTGATTAAATCATCAAATATGAAGGATTATGGCGGTTTTACCAAAGATTTTTCATCTCAAATGCTTTATGGAGCAAATGAAGTAGAGCTCGGGAAGCAATGGGCCAACAACAAATTAATATGTAGTTTGTCTGATGATTATAAGGCTTTTGGCTGCCTTAGAAGAGGATTACACGTGACAGTTCTTTTTAAACAGAGGAGCACCACTGAAGAAGGGGAGTTTCTAGGAAGACTAGTTCTTGGAGAAGAAGGTGACTCAATCAAAGTTTTTGGTGCAACGATTTTTTAAATAAGACTTGATAAATATTCTTTCTGGGTGTACTTGATAAGTATGCTTGAAAATTTAAATAAAAACCTAAACATTTTCAAGCTTATAAAAAACTCTAAAATATTTTCATATATAAATGCTAAGTTTGTACTCTACATGGGTTTAGCAGCATATTGGGTAGTAATTCTTTCGAGTACATTTTTTGGAATTTAATAATCAAATAGTTGACTTCAAATATTTTCGGGATAATTAACAGTCATGGAATTCTTTCTTCCAATAGCAGAAGTTTACATAAGCCTGCCATTCATATTTATTTTAAGCTTAGCAGTGGGAATCTTATCAGGTCTTTTTGGTGTTGGTGGTGGATTTTTGATGACGCCTTTTTTAATTTTTTTGGGAATTCCACCAGCTTATGCGGTACCAAATGAGGCTAATAATATTTTAGGAACTTCTATATCAGGATCAACCACACATTATCTTAAAGGAACATTAGACTATAAAATGGGTTTGATGATAGTAGTTGGAGGAGTAGTTGGTACTGCCTTAGGAATTTATACTTTTAGTTATTTTAAAGATATCGGCAAAATTAATATCGTAATATCTCTTGCGTATATGTATATACTTGCAATCATTGGTACAATGATGCTTGTCCAGGGTGTCACTGAGATAGATAGAGCACGAAAAAAAATTGTAGTTAAGAAAAAATTACATGACCATTATTGGTTTCACGGCTTACCATTTAGAATGAGATTTAAGAAATCAAAACTTTATGAAAGTGCATTTACTCCAATAGTGATTGGTTTTTTGGTAGGTTTTATTGCAGCAATATTAGGTGTTGGTGGAGCTTTTATTTTAGTTCCTGCAATGATTTATATAATTGGAATGCCTACAAAATTAATTCCTGGGACATCTTTATTTGTAACAATTTTTGTAAGTGCGATAGTTACTGTATTGCATGCATTTAACTATGGAACAATTGATCTCATATTAGTTACAGTTTTAATTTTAGGTTCGATATTAGGTGTTCAAATTGGACAAAAACTTGGGGAAAGAGTTGATAGCTCACAATTCAAAACTATTTTAGCAGTTTTATTATTGTTGGTTGGTGTTGCAATTGCTTACGATACTTTTTTTGCAGCAGAAAATTTATCAGAAACATATAAAAATTCTAAACCCTCACTAGGGCCTGTTTCAGAATTTGTAAGAAATTTATCTAAAAATGTTCCTTTTCTTTACGGTATGGCATCAATAGTTTTAGCTTTAGGATTAGGAGTTGGTGCAGCAGTTTTACGAAAAGTTTTGTCTAAATTAAAAGATAAGTATATTCCAAAACCAACAATATCAACTAAGTAATTTTAAGCGCTTCTATAAAGTTTAGTCATTACAAACTCTTTATGACCAAGAGCTTCTGCACAAGTTAATCTACCATTAGCAACTTTAAGAGTTGCTTTTATTAATTCATCACCTGCTTGATCAAGACTCATCTCTCTAGAAAGTATTTTAGATACATCAAGGTCAATGTGTTCACTCATAGTTTTAGCAGTTAATGGATTTGCAGTTAACTTAATAACCGGTTCTATTGGGTTTCCAATTATATTTCCTTGTCCAGTTGGAAATAAATGAATATTAAATCCGCCTGCTGCTTGAAGAGTGACACACTCAGCAGCTGCTGAGGACGTATCCATAAAATACAATCCTTTTCCCTTGCTCGGTTCTTCAGCAGGTTCAAGAACATCAATAAATTCTCTTGATCCAATTTTTTGAAAATTTCCAAAAGCTTTTTCTTCAATTGTAGTTAATCCTCCTGCAATATTTCCTGCAGTTGGTTGACTTTCAGATAAATCGTTTGTTGCTTCTTTTAAAATGAAATCGTTATATGAACTCCAAGTTTTCATAAATTTGTCTTGAGCTTCTTTAGTTTTACCTCTTTTAGCACAAACGTTTTCAGCACCTGTTAACTCAGATGTTTCTCCAAAACAAAGATGAACACCTAAAGGTTCAAGTTTATCCATCAAATTTCCAACTGTAGGATTTGATGCTAACCCTGATGTTGTATCAGATTCTCCACACTTTACAGAAATCCACAAATCGCTTATTGGGCATTCCTCTCTTTGTTTTTCAGAGGCCCACATTGAGAATTCTTGAGCCTTTTTAGAAACTTTTGCGATTGTATCAATATCTCCAACACCCTCGATACTAAATCCTTCCACAGGTTTTCCAGTTTTTGCAATGGCATCTACAATTCTTTTTGTCCATTTAGGCTCTATACCTATAACTATGACAGCTGCAACGTTAGGATTTTTACCTGTTCCAATCATT
>CACHVY010000014.1 GCA_902583455.1 uncultured Pelagibacteraceae bacterium
TCAGGTTTTTGTTTTCTTTTCATAATGCCTGGGTATTTTTTAAATTGTCTTCTCACTTCTATAACTACTGCTCCACCAGCTCTACCAACAGCTTGCATTCCCATTGAACCAAAAAGATAAGGCAACATACCACCAATTAATAAACCGACCACCACATAAGGATTTGATAAATCGAATGTAACAATTATTCCCTCTAATTTAGAACCCGCGACTTTAGAAAAATGTTTTATATCTTCAGTGTATGCTGCGAATAGAACTAAAGCACCTAAACCCGCTGAACCTATCGCGTAACCTTTGGTTACAGCTTTCGTTGTATTTCCAACTGCATCTAATGCATCAGTAGTTTTTCTTACGTTGTTTGGTAATTTAGACATTTCAGCAATTCCACCAGCATTATCTGTTACGGGTCCATATGCGTCTAATGCCACAACCATCCCTGCAAGAGCTAACATTGTAGTTACAGCTATTGCAATTCCGTATAGTCCAGCAATATTATTAGTTATAAGTATTCCAGCAACAATAATTAAAGCAGGTATGGCTGTAGCCTCCAAAGAAATAGCCAAACCTTGTATCACATTTGTACCATGACCAGTTGTTGAAGATCCTGCAACACTTCTAACAGGTCTATAATTTGTACCTGTATAATACTCTGTTACCCAAATTAATAATCCTGTAATAATTAAACCTATTACTCCGCAGTAATACAAATCTATTCCAGTGAAAGATTTATTTTTAAGTTTATATATATTTTCTAATCCTAAAACATAGTCTGTAACAGGATATAAAATTATTAAAGAAGCTATAGCCGAAACTATAAATCCTTTATATAAAGCGTTCATAACATTTTTGCTATTACCTAATTTAACAAAAAATGTTCCAATAATAGATGTTAAAATACATGCCCCACCTATAGTTAAAGGATATATCATCATGCTCATATCGCTTGGGAAAAATATTGATGATAATACCATAGTTGCAACAATTGTTACCGCATACGTTTCAAATAAGTCGGCTGCCATACCTGCGCAATCTCCAACATTATCACCCACGTTATCAGCTATAACAGCAGGGTTTCTTGGATCATCTTCTGGAATTCCAGCTTCAACTTTTCCAACTAGATCTGCTCCCACATCAGCGCCCTTTGTGAATATACCTCCACCTAATCTAGCAAAAATTGAAATTAAAGATGCACCAAAACCTAGTGCTACAAGAGCATTTACAATTTCCCTCTCATCAATTTCAAATTTTAATAAAAGATAATAATAAACTGCAATTGATAGTAGAGCTAAGCCAGCAACTAACATTCCTGTCACTGCTCCTGATTTAAATGCTACATTTAAACCACTGTTTAAACCTTTTCTTGATGCTTCTGCAGTTCTAACATTTGCCTGAACAGAAACTAACATTCCTACATAGCCCGCGATACCTGAAAGTGTTGCACCAATAAGATAACCTAAACCAACAAGAATACTAAACGAAAAACTTACAATTGCTAAAACTACTATACCAACAATAGCAATAGTTTTATATTGTCTGTTTAAGTATGCTTTAGCTCCAATTTGTATGGCAGATGCAATTTCTTGCATTTTAGCATTACCTGCACTCGAACTTAAAATACTTTTACCTGTAAAAAAACCATAAACTATGGATAAAAGTCCTGCTAGTATTGTGTAAATTAATATTGTTTCAGTATTACTTGACATAATTTCGTATTTTAAAAATCGGACAATACAAAATAAAACATAAAAGGCAATAAAATATTAATTGAAAAGATGCTCGTAGCCCGGGATTTTTGTGAAATTCAGTACTTTATCAGCATTTAGTAGCCTAAACTTGAATTTTTTCTTTGATAAAATTTTACCTATTCTGCTAATTTTTGTTTTGGTTTTTCTTGAAATATTATCGATTTTATCTCTGTTAGATTTATTTGAAGTAAATAAAATTTGATAATCATCACCATTAAAAATAAATTTACTTTTTTTAAAAGAATTTTTACTTAAAAAAATTTTTAATTTACTAGATATAGGAATTTTATCATAATAAATTTCTGATGATAATTGCTGGGCATTAATCATTTTATTTAAATCGATTAAGAGACCATCAGAAATGTCGATTGATGTATTTGCTAATTTTATTAAGTATTTTGAAAATTCTAAGTTAATTTTTGGTAAATAGAATTTGTTTATAAAATATTTTTTGTGAACATTTTTTTTAAATTTTTTCTTTTGTAAATACTTTAAACCTAAATAACTATCACCTAAATCACCTGTAACATAAATATCGTCATTTATTTTAGCATTATTTCTTTTAACTATTTTGTCACTGAATCCTAATGTAACAATAGTGAATGAATTTATTTTAGAAAAAACTGTATCACCTCCAGATAGTTTTATAAAAAATTTTTTTTGTTCAGATTTTAATGAACTAATTATTTTTTTTAAATTTTGTTTACTAAAAGACTGTTTATTTCCACTTCCAGAAATAAAATAATATTTAGGTGTAACACCTTTACATACTAAATCTGATATTGATGATCTAATTATTTTTTTAATTAATAAATTTGGTTTATTAAAGTTTGTAAAGTGAATTTTTTCTACATAAGTATCAATTGAAATTACATTTTTATTTTTTTTATCAAAAAAAACATCATCATTTAACTTTAATGCAGATGGATTATTCTTAACTAGTTTAACTAGATAATTTCTTATCAAAATACTTTCATTCATTGTTTAATCTTAAATTTTTAGAAATTTTGTCAAGTAATGCATTTAAATATTTTGTTTTAGCATCTTCAATGAAAAAATTTGATGCGTTCAAATATTCTTTAATAATTATTTTTGATGATGTTGTAGGTTTGTAAAGAAGTTCATAAATGGCACTTTTTAAAATAATTAAAAAAATATTGTCATGTTCTTTTAAATTAATATCTGTGTCTAAATATTTTTTTATTTCCGTAATTATTACTTCATTTCTTTCAATTGTGCCAAAAACAACATCTTTTATAAACTTTTTAAACCTATGTTTAGGAATAATTATGTTTTGATCATCATTATAATACTTCCCATATAAAATCTGTATAATTATAACTCGAGGGTTATTTTTTGGACTAAAAATTGGCTTCATTTTACAATTGATTTATTTATATAGAATAGAATTTAACGCTAAAGCTGCCTCTTTACCCTTATTTTTTCTTGCTAAAGCTTGCTTATAATTAAAACAAGTTAAAATACAGTTTCCTACAGGTTTTCTACTATCTATGCTTATACTCATGATTGCATCAATTACCGATTTTGATATTAAATCAAAATGAGCTGTTTCCCCTTTAACTACACAGCCAATAGCTACAAAACCGTCAAACTTTTTTATATTTTTTGAAATTATTACTGGTATTTCAAAAACACCAGGAACTTTAATTATTTTTAAAATAGTTTTTTTTTTATTAAGATATTTTTTTGTGCTTTTTAATAAAGCATCACTAATATCTTTATAATAATCAGATACAACTATGAGAATTTTTTTTTTCATTTGATAATCTCTTGTTTCACAATTTTTATATCAAATCCTTCTAGACCTACAACTTTTTTTGGTGATCTTGTAACTAAAATCATATTCTTAATCTTTAATGATTTTATTATTTGCGCACCTATACCGTAATTTCTTATTAATTGATCGGGTCTCTTTTTAATTTTCTCTGATTTTAAATCATGTAAGGTTGCGGATACGGACTTGATGTTAGTATCCCTAATGAATATGAGAACACAATTATTAAATTTTTGAAAATATTTTAAAGTTTTACTAAATGAATTTGGTAAATTTTTTCCCATAAGATAATTTTCAACAATATTTGAAGATATAACTCTAACTCTAATATTCTTATTAGATTTTATTTTACCTTTTACTAAAGCAAAGTTCTCAGATCCATCTAATATATTTTCAAATACTTTAATTGAAAATTTTTGATTATTTATTGATATATGATCCTTTTTTTTTAACTTGATCAATTTTTCATTTTTAAGTCTGTAAGAAATCAAATCTTCAATTTTACCAATCTTAAGATCATGTTTTTTTGCAAAATCAAAAAGCTCTTTTCCTTTTGCCATGACACCATCATCATTCATTATTTCACATATAACTGCTGATGGGTTTTTATTTGCAAGTTTTGAAATATCTACTGATGCTTCTGTGTGCCCTGCCCTAACTAATACACCACCGTCTTTTGATATAATTGGAAAAATATGTCCAGGAGAAACAATTTCATCTTTCTTAACCTTATCTTTAATAGCTGTTTTGATCGTTTTGGACCTATCTTTGGCTGAAATACCAGTTGTAACACCTTTCTTAGCCTCAATAGAAACGGTAAAAGCTGTTTGATTTCTTGAATTATTTATTGGAGACATTAATGATAAATTTAATTTTTTTGCTTGTTTGTCTGTAATAGCTAAACAAATTAATCCCCTGCCATATTTAGCCATAAAATTTATCTTATTAGAAGATACATTTGATGCTGGGACTACCAAATCTCCTTCATTCTCACGGTTCTCATCATCAACTAGAATATACATCTCGCCTTTTTTTGCAGATTTTATAATTTTATCTATTGGAGTGTAGTTACTTTTTACCATAATGTTTTTTTATATATTTTGATAAGATATCAATTTCAACATTAACAATTTGTCCCTTTTTAAGATCTGATAAATTTGTAAGCTTTAAACTGTGTGGAATTAACCATACCTGAAATCCATTTTTTGTAACCTTGGATATTGTTAAAGATACACCATTTAAAAGAATAGATGCTTTAGGTATTAAATATGATAAATTTTTTTTATCAATTGCAAAATCATAAATTCTTGATTTGCCTTTCTTAATAATTTTATTTACCTTTGATGTGCAGTCAACATGGCCCTGACATAAATGACCTGAAATTTTCTGGCCATATTTTAAAGGTAATTCAAGATTTATCTTATCACCTATTGATATATTCTTAAATTTAGATCTATTCATTGTTTCTTTTAGTAAATAAAATTCCATTATTCTATTTCTAAGAGATACCATTGTTAGACAAACTCCATCGCAACATATTGAAACACCTAAATCTTTTTTTTTACTTTTAAATTGCTTTTAACGAAGATGTTCACGCCTTTTGAACTTTTTTTAATCTTACTTACAAGCCCTTTATTAAAAATAATACCATTAAACATAATTATCTATAATTAATAACTTTATCCTCATTTAGATTAACATTTAAATTTATTTTGTTTTTAAAATTCTTATTTAGTTGATTAACTATTTCCTTTATCTTCAATTGTCCATTTGTATTTAAATTTTTACTACTTTTAAACAGAAAAAACTGATTAATATGTTTTTTTTGTATCAAAGATTTAGTTAATTCTTTGCCACCTTC
>CACHVY010000015.1 GCA_902583455.1 uncultured Pelagibacteraceae bacterium
CAACTAGGAAAAAAATAGGTAAAAGGACTATATTTAATATGATTGGTCCTTTAAGTAGCCCTGCTTTAGTAAAAAGACAAGTAATTGGAGTTTTTGAAAACAAGCTTCTAAAAATTTTTGCAAATGCTTTAAATAATTTGGATATTAAATTTGCATGGATTGTAAATAGCGAAGATGGTTTAGATGAGATTTCACCATATGCAAAAACAAATGTCATTCAATTAAAAGATAATAAAATTTCTGAAATTACTATTGATCCAAAAGAATTAAATATTAATGCAGATAAGTTTGAAAATATTATCGGAAATTTAATTCGGATAAGTTAATTAATATATTTAAAGGTGAAGACAATGATTTTTCTAAGGCTGTATGTCTAAATGCAGCCGCAGGTTTAATTGTATCAGAAAAATATGATGATTTTAAATTAGCATATAACTACTCAAGAGATTTTATAAAGTCAGGAAAGTCTTATAAACATTTAATAAAAATACAAAATGGCTGAAAATATTCTTGAAAAAATAATTAAAAAGAAAATCGAGAAAATTGAAAATTTGAAAAAAACTACAAAATTAGAGACCTTAATTGAATTAATAGATAAAAATAATTCCTTTATAGACTTTAAAGATAAAATTCAAAAAAATATAAATAATAGAAAATTATCTATTATTGCTGAAATAAAAAAAGCAAGCCCATCTGCTGGTATAATTATTAAAGATTATAATCCAGTAGAAATTGCTAATACTTACAATCAAAATAAGGTAACCTGTTTGTCTGTTTTAACTGAAGAAGACTTTTTTTTAGGAAACCTAATACATATTAGTAAAATTAAAGAAAAAATTAAATTACCAATTCTCTGTAAAGATTTCTTCGTTGATAAATTTCAAGTTCCTTTAGCTAAAAGTTATGGAGCCGACGCAATACTAATTATAATGGCTGGTGTCAGTGAAACTTTAGCAAATGAGTTATATGAAGAAGCAATAAAATTAAATATGACTGTAATTGTTGAGGTTCATACAATTGAGGAAGCTAAACAAGCACTAAAATATAAAAGTGCACTTATAGGAATTAACAATAGAAACCTAAAAACCTTGAAAACTGACATAAACACAACTTTTGATATTCATGATGTTTTAAAAAATCATGATGGGCCACTAATATCTGAAAGTGGCATTAAAACAAAAGAAGAGCTGTTAGAACTATCTAATAAAACATCGATTAAAACTTTTTTAATTGGTGAATCACTTTTAAAAAATTTAGATAATAATTCTATTTTTTCAGTTCTGTAGGTAAATAATCCCCAATTTGCCTAACTTTTTTACTATTGTTAATTGTAGAGAACTTTTATAGAACATTATTTGTACGATATTTGTTCTTATGCTAACAAAAAAACAAAAAAATTTATTAATGTTTATCAACAAAAAGTTGAGAAGTTCTGGTGTATCTCCTTCTTATGAGGAAATGAAAGAATCGTTAAATTTGAAGTCAAAATCTGGGATTCATCGTCTAATAAGTGCCTTGGAAGAAAGAGGTTTTATAAAAAGATTAGCACATAAAGCTAGAGCATTAGAAGTTGTTAAGTTACCTGAAACAGCTTCTGCAAATGATATTTATAACTCTTTTTCACCTAGTGTAATAAAAGGTGGTTTAGATGAAGAAGGTATAGAAAAAAATGAAGTTCCTGTCCTCGGTAAAATAGCTGCAGGAACGCCAGTTGAAGCAATACAAAATGAAGTATCGAGAGTTCCCTTACCTAATAATATTGAAAAAAATGGAGAGTACTTTGGTTTGAAAGTTCAAGGCGACTCAATGATTGAAGCTGGTATTAGTGAGGGTGACACGGTAATTGTTAAAAAAACAGATACAGCAGAAAATGGAAAAATTGTTGTTGCTTTAATTGATGACCATGAAGCTATGCTTAAAAGAATAAGAAGAAAAGGCAAAACAATAGCACTTGAGAGTGCAAACAAAAATTACGAGACCAAAATCTTTGGTCCAGATAGAGTAAAAGTCCAGGGCGTTCTAGTATCTTTGTATAGAAACTTCTAAAAAAATAGTTTACTAATATTAAATGTCAAAAGTAGCAACTAGATTTGCTCCGTCACCGACGGGACCATTACATATAGGTGGGGTTCGAACAGCTCTATTTAACTGGCTATATTCAAAAAACCAAAATGGTAATTTTTTTTTAAGAATTGAAGATACCGATAAAGAAAGATCCAAAGAAGAATATAGAAAACAAATTATTAAGTCCCTGAAATGGATAGGTATAAAATTTGACGGGGAGGTATATGTACAATCAAAAAAAATTGATGATCATATTAAAGTTGCCAATGAATTATTAAATAAAGGTAGTGCTTATAAATGTTATTGTTCATCTGAAGAAATTGAGGAGCAAAAAAAGAGGGCTAAACAAAAAAAAATTCCATATATTTACGATAGAAAATGGAGAGATAAAAAAGAAATTGATGCTCCTAAAGATATAAAACCGGTAATAAGATTTAAAAGTAAAATAGATGGAATATCAATTTTAAAAGATATGGTCCAAGGTGATGTTGAAATTGAAAATAATACGATTGAAGATTTTATAATCTTAAGAAATGATGGTACTCCAACATATAATTTATCAGCAGCGGTTGATGACCATCAAATGAACATGTCTCACATAATTAGAGGGGATGATCATAAGATAAATACTTTTAAACAAATTCAGATTTACCAAGCCATGAAATGGGAAATACCTTCTTTTGCTCATATACCATTAATACATACGATTGATGGAAAAAAGCTATCTAAACGAGACAAGGCCTCAACTTTAGATGATTATTCTAAGATTGGTATTATGCCTGATGCTCTTAGAAATTATCTCTTAAGATTAGGTTGGTCTTACAAAGATAAAGAAATATTCACAATTGAAGAGAGTATTAAATATTTTAACCTTAAAGGTATAGGTAAATCTCCATCTAAGCTGGATATGAGCAGAATTTTATCTATGAACGAACACTACATTAAGAACATGAATGAAAATGACTTATTCGATCGGCTGATTGAATACTGTAATAAATTTAAGAAAGAAATAAAAACTGATAAAGAAGATAAAATAAAAAATTCACTATCGTTTTTAAAAAATAAAGCCAAAACTTTGGAAGATATATTTATCAATAGTCAGTATATAATTACTGATGAAGTAATTTTTAATCAAGATGATATTAAATTAATTGATGAAAAGGCAAAAAAAGTAATTACTGACTTTAAAGCTCAATTTGAGAAGATAGATCAACCTAGCAGAGAAATTTTAGAACCAGTTATTAATGAACTTATAAAATCTAATAACACAAATTTTAAGGGTGTTGGCCAACCTTTAAGAATAGTATTAACTGGTTCAAAATTTGGACCCGGAATATATGATATTATATTGTCTTTAGGAAAAAAAGAGGTTCAAAAAAGATTAGACGCCAAGATAGCTTGAAACTACAGCAGCAGCTTCAGCAGACGAAGATGTTTTAGATTTGATGTCATCTAATGTATTGCTAACATCATGAATTTGTTTTTTCATAAGTTCTGGATTTTTTAATAAATAAACG
>CACHVY010000016.1 GCA_902583455.1 uncultured Pelagibacteraceae bacterium
TTTCATTATTTAATTTAAAATTTCTTCTTTGAGTTTTTTAAATTCTGTCTCAGTGATTAAACCTTCATCCAACATTTTTTTAATATCCTGTAATTGTTCAACAGTATTATTTTTTACCATCTTTTTATTAGATATATTAAATTTATTTTTTTGGTCGTCTAAAAAACCTTTAGCTAAATAATTTTGGTCAAATTTGTTAGAGCCAATTGAATCATAATATTTTTTAATTAAGGTTGGTTTTTTTAATAAAACTTCAGACCAATAACCTTGTTCTTTATAAGTTATTTTTTTATTACCAATCATTACAATTACACACTCTGTTAAAGGATAGGTAAGATCCATTTGTTTTTTACAATTCTTAAGGGCTAATGAAGCTGCAGTTTTTAAATCTTTATGATACCCGCCCGCTAACATAAGTCTTGCGTAATAATTTCTTGCGGCAGCTAAGACTTTATGGTTATTTCCATTGTATTTATTATAATTAACTTGTTCTTTTACTGCTGCAAAATATTTAAAATGCTCATTTACAGTATCTGGTACATAAGCTTCTGAATTAATATTAATCTTTTCAATTATTCTTACACCTTTTTGTTTTGATGCAGATAAATATACACCGTCATCTAAAGCTGAGGGATAAGTTTCTACCCATTTAATCCAATCATTAGTTGTAATATTATTTTTTTTTGTAATTTTTGGTTTAGTTTCTTTCTTTTTTGTTATTTTAGGCTTTTTTTCAGTTGTAGTGTCACCGTACCATCCATTTTGTTTGAAAACTGATCTAACTACTTCCTCATCAAACTTTCTTGAAAATTTTATATTTGTTCCACCCCAAACAACTTTATAACCTCTTGCAAATAATTTACATTTACTGCCACCTCTTGCTTTACTTCTTTTAGAACACATGGAAACTGCTTTAGCCGAAGCTGGAGCGCAAGCGCCACTACCAAATTTCATTGGACAATAAAAATAAAACGATGTTGTTCCCTCTGGATTTACTGCAAAACTTAATGGCTCACCCTTTTTTTTACCTACATCACCTGACGGATTGCCATCACCTCTTAGATATGCAAAAAAATCGTTCATAGTTTGAGTGCTAAATTTAATAGGACCTATACCAGTATAGGCCTCTACTTTAGTATTAAGATTAAAAATTAAAACAAAACAAACTACGAATTTAATTAGTCTCATAAAAAAAACTACCACTCATTTGAAAGTGCATCAACAATTAAGTAGCTTTAATTTACTTAGTTTTTGATTGCTTCAGATGCACTAATATATTCATGACCAAAAACATCTGCAACAGCTTTATAAGTTACATGTCCTTTGTGAACATTTAGTCCTGCTAAGAAATTTTTATCTTCGCCTAAAGCTTTTTGATAACCTTTATTTGCTAATTTTACTAGATAAGGAAGTGTAGCTTTATTTAGTGCAAATGTTGAAGTTCTTGGAACTCCACCAGGCATGTTAGCAACACAATAGTGGACAACATCATTAACTATATAAGTTGGGTCGCCATGAGTAGTTGGTTTACTTGTTTCAACACATCCACCTTGGTCGATTGCAACATCGACTATTACAGAACCTCTTTTCATTAGCTTTAACATATCTTTGGTAACTAATTTTGGAGCCTCTGCTCCAGGTATTAAAACTCCACCAACTAACAAATCAGCTTCAGAAACTAACTTATTTAAATCAACTTTATCACTTTGCTCTGGAATAATTTTATCACCAAACATTTTAACTAATTGTTTTAATCTTTCTTCTGACTTATCAACTATATGAACTTTAGCTCCCATACCCGTTGCAATAATTGCAGCGTTCTCTCCAACTACTCCACCTCCAAGAATTAATACATTTGCTGGCTCCCCTCCTGGTGCTCCACCTAACAATATGCCTCTCCCTTTTTGATTTTTTTCTAAACAATGTGCTCCAGCTTGAACTGACATACGACCAGCAACTGCACTCATAGGTGCAAGCAATGGAAGCCTACCATTATCATCTGTAACAGTTTCATAAGCGATGTTAACACTTTTAGATTTGATTAATCCTTCAGTAAGTTCTTTTGCAGCGGCTAAATGAAGATAAGTATAAAGAATTTGATTTTCCTTTAACATATCCACCTCAACTTTTTGAGGCTCTTTTACTTTTACAATTATGTCTGCATCATTAAAAATATCACCAGCAGTTTTTACAATTTTTGCACCTGCTTTAGTATATTGATCATTATCGAAGCCAGCTTCAAAGCCACCATTGTTTTCAACTAATACTTCATGACCTTCGCTAACTAAAGTTTTTACACTTTCTGGTGTTAATCCTATTCTGTTTTCTTGAGGCTTTATCTCTTTTGGAACGCCAATTTTCATAAAGAAAATTAATTCTTCTTGCTTTTACTATAGTTCGTAATTCCTGTTCTTAGCTTATCGATTATTTCATCAATATGTTTTTTCTCGCAAATAAACATTGGTGCAATAATTAAACAGTCTCCGGTAGCTTTGAAATTTACTCCTGCATCATAGCAATGTTTAAATGTTGCAAGTCCTGCTCTACCTGGTTTTGTATCCATCTTAATATCAATACCGCCCATCATTCCATATCCTCTAATGTTTTCAACAACATCAATATCTTTTAATGAGAATAATCCTTCTTGGAAATAAGGAGCTAATTCTTTTGCTCTATTAAAAATATCTTCTTTTTCGAATATATCTTGAACTGCTAATGCTGCTGCAACAGATATTGGAATTCCAGAATAAGTATATCCATGGAAAAGCTCAATAACTCCTTTTGGAGAATTATCCATTACGGCATCATAAATTTCTTCTTTACATGCTACAACACCAAAAGGAACAATTCCATTTGTTGTAGCTTTTGCCATTGTCATAATATCAGGTGTAACACCAAACTCTTGTGCACCAAAAGTTGAACCTGTTCTGCCCCATCCTGTTATTACTTCGTCAAAAATTAAAAGAATATTATGTTTATCACAAAGTTCTCTAAGTCTTTGTAAATATCCAACTGGTGGAACTAATGTTCCAGTAGATCCTGCAATTGGTTCTACTATACATGCTGCAATATTTTCAGCACCAAAGTTTGTACATATTCTCTCTAAATCATTTGCAATTTCTGCACCTGTTTCAGGTTGACCAGATATAAATTTATGTTCATCTAAATGAGTATGTCTCATGTGAACTACACCTGGCATCAAAACACTTGCATATGCCTTAACGTTATTAATCATTCCACCTACTGAAGTGGCACCAATATTCATACCATGGTAAGCTCTTTCTCTTCCAACAAATCTAAATCTTTGTCCTTCTCCTCTTGCTTTATGATAAGCGATACTAATTTTAATTGCTGTTTCAACAGCAGTTGATCCACAAATTGTGTAAAAAATTCTATTTAAATTTCCTGGTGTATGTTTTGAAATTCTAGTTGCTAATTCAAATGATCCTCCAAAACCTTGTTGGAACGGTTGAGCATAATCTAAAGTTTTTA
>CACHVY010000017.1 GCA_902583455.1 uncultured Pelagibacteraceae bacterium
TGAAGATGAAAAACTAAATATTATGGATCAATACATTAAAGAAAACGCATCAAAATTTAATTCTGAAAATTTAAAATTTTCTAATAAGCTAAAAAAATAAATTATAAACTAGTAGCAGTATTTTCTACATCTTTTAAATATTTTTTTCTTTTTTCATCTGATACGAATGGAACCTCAAAATATCTTCTGTAAAGTACATCTTTAATGCCGCAAATAAAAAAAACTCCTCTTTTTAATCGCCTTATAGGCATATTTAAAAAGAAAGTTGTCACTGCAAATCTTGGTGAACCATAAGTACAAAATATAATAACTTTTTTTCCTTTTAAATTTCCTTTTGGGTAACCGTAATTTCCAAATAGCTTTTTAAAAGTAAATGCCCAAGGAGGTGAAAGAACTCTATCAATCCAGCCCTCTACAATTGCTGGCATTCGATAGTTCCAAATAGGTGCAACTAAAACTATTACATCTGATTTATCAATTCTTTTTTGATGATCTAAAACTACTTCATCTGGTTTTTCACCTGCATAAACTGGATTGAAATTCTCTTTATATAAATCAACACAATCTACAGTGTGTCCTTTTTTTTGAGCAGCTTCTGTAAATGTGTTCTTTATAGCTGCGTTAAATGAATTTTGGTTGTAATGACCATAGACAATAAAAATATTTTTCATTTTTTCCAAATTTGATCTAGCCTATTCTCTCTACCACAACCCTTTTTATAAAGTAAGTAGTTAATAAAATTTGTTTGATAATAATTTTGGTGATAATCTTCAGCTTTATAGAACTTATCAAAATCTCTTACATAAGTTACTACACTTTTATTATACTGAAGCTCAATTTCTTCGATTCTTTTTTCAATTAATTTTTTTTGTTCTTGGTTTTGGTAAAAAGCAACTGATCTGTAGCTATATCCTTTGTCACAAAATTGACCAGCCTTATCGAAAGGATCAATATTTTTCCAAAATATATTTAATAAGTTTTCAAAGTTCGTAATTTTACTATCGTAAACAATTTCAACAACTTCAAAGTGTCCAGTATTTCCGTAAGTTACCTCTTTATATGTTGGATTTTTTGTTGTACCTCCAGAATATCCAGATATTACATCTTTTACACCCTCAGCTTTATCAAAAGATTCCTCCATACACCAAAAACAACCTCCACCAAAATAAACTTTTTTTAAATCTTCGGCAAAAGTGTTGGTATTAAATAACAAAAATGAAATTAAAAATATTCTCAGCATTTTATGGTTTGTTTAATTTTTTAATGCTGGAAAAACTGGATTAACTTTTTGAAAAATATTTTGATAATCCTGTTTAATGCAGCGATTAGAAATATACTTGATTTTTGCATCATTCGCTATTTTCTCTGCTGCGTCATTTTTAATTCCAT
Organism: uncultured Pelagibacteraceae bacterium; assembly: GCA_902583455.1. Lineage (GTDB taxonomy): Bacteria > Pseudomonadota > Alphaproteobacteria > Pelagibacterales > Pelagibacteraceae > Pelagibacter. The sequence goes on from CACHVY010000017.1 coordinate 1,390, forward strand.
ACTGTAACCATAAAACTTTAGCGTTAATTTTTACAGTGTCCTCTGCTATTGCAGGAGTTTCATTAGATGGTCTAAAAACATTAACTATATCTATCTTTTCATTTATATCACCAAGTTTAGCTACTACTTTCTCACCATGAATTATTTCTCCTACTGCAAATGGATTAACCGGTATAACTTTATAACCAAAGTCTTGCATATATTTCATAACAATTGTTGAGGGTTTTCTTTTTAAATTTGTTCTATCCTCTTTTTCTTTTAAAGAACTGACCCCAATCATTGCAATTGTTTTTGAATTTTTTAAAATAATTTCTATTTCTTGCATTATTTATTTTTCCATTTTGGTGATCTTTTGCCTAAAAAAGCAGATATGCCCTCTTTGGCATCTTGTTTCATCATATTTAAAGTCATCATCTTACTTGTATATGTGTAAGCTTGTTTTAATGGCATCTCTAATTGTTTATAAAAAGCTTTTTTTCCAATTCTTATTGAGGCATTAGATTTAGATGAAATAACTTTTGCAACTTCTAAAACTTTTTTATTTAGTTTTGATTTTGGATAATAATCATTTATTAAACCAATTTCTTTCGCGTATTTTGCATTTATAGGCTCACCTGTTAAAAGCATTTTCATCATTCTTTTTCTATTAATTTTTCTACTTACAGCAACCATAGGAGTACTACAAAATAGTCCAATATTTACTCCTGGTGTTGCAAATTTTGCGTCTGATGATGAATAAGTTAAGTCACAACTAGCAGCTAACTGACATCCTGCTGCGTAAGCTGATCCGTGAACTTTTGCAATAACTGGTTTTCTACATTCAACTATATCAATCATTAATTTAGAACATAAATTGAATAGTTTTAAATATTTGGATCTTACTTTTAAACCTTTTACTTCTTTTAAATTGTGACCAGCGCTAAAGCCTTTACCATTTCCACTTATAACAATGACATGAGTTTTACTGTCGTTATTTAATTTTTTGAATATTTTTATTAAAGATCCTAATGTTTTAAAAGAAAGTGAATTATAAGTTTTAGGATCATTTATAATTATACTTTTAATACCATTACCTAAATCTTTTAAAAGAACTGACATTTTACTCAAGTTCTCCGTCTTCACGCATTTTTTTTCTGATATTTGTTGCTGATATTTTTTGAATATCCTCTGGTAATACTATTTCCTCAATTTTATATCCAACCCCTCGTCCATAGCAAATATTTGTAATGTTGGGTACCAATACTATTTTAAATCTTCCCTCAAACTTTGGGTTTAATCTTTCTTCAATTTTCTTTTTTACTGTTTCAAAATCAAAAGGATTATCATCAACCCCTTGGACATCTCTGATTTGGATACAAACTTGTCCTGTTTTCTTTATAATTTCTTCAAACAGAGCATAATGACCATCGTGAAATGGTTGCCATCGTCCAAGCATTTGTGCTGTTGGTTTTTTATTGTCCCATTGATAACTCATATATACCTCTTTTTTTTGAGTTTAATCTTATTGAAATAAATTAAAAGAGTTTATTTAATACAATATTGGCTTCTCTGTTTTCACCTAAATTTGTTAAATCATCATTAACATTAAAGCTTAAATTCAAATCATTTACATTTTTTTTAAATTCTAACTTCGATAATAAATTTTCTGAACCATTGATTGTAAATGCATATTCGGCACCTTCATAAGGTAAATATCCTATTGCAATATACAAATTATCATTGTGACCAGAATTTATAGCTTGATTTCTCTCGTAAATTAAAAATATACTATATCTATCAGGAAAAATTAAATCTAAACCAATTTCAGCGTTAATATTATGAACTGAGCCTACTTCAAGTTTATCCTTATAGGAATTTGATGGATCATTAGCATAACT
>CACHVY010000018.1 GCA_902583455.1 uncultured Pelagibacteraceae bacterium
GAATTATAATTAAAAAGGAAAACAACAAACTCTTTTTTAAAACATCGTTATTTTTTGCAGCATAAACTCTTTGCCAATTTCCTTGGTGAAAAAGATTAGTAGCTGCAACAGCAATAAAGAATGTTAAGCCTGCGGTAAAGTTAGGAATATAATTTTTGCTTAATAAATTTGGTTTATTTTTATTTATAAATTTAAAACTAAATTCGTTTGTATTAAATGAAAATAAATAAGAAAAAGCTATTAACAACAATAATGTAAAAACTATAAATTGAATATTGTCAGTGAATATTGAGGCTCTTAAACCACCATATAGTGTATATATAAGTGAACTAGAAATAACTATTAAAGCAGTAACCCATAATTTGGTTCCTGAAATATAATTTATCAAAATAGATACAGCTGTAACCTCTGCAATCAAAAAAATGGTCATGTAAAATATGGACAAAATTAAGATCAATTTAAATATATGTTTTCCAAACCTTAATCTAATAACTTCAATTAAAGTTTTTGCTTTTGGGTAAGAATTTCTAAATATTTTTCCAATAAAAATAATTGCAAATAAGGGAAACGCAGTTCCTAGTGAATAACCAATAACCGCACCTATCCCACCCCACGTTGCAGCTGATGCGGGACCAAACAAAATCCAAGTACCCAAAGATGAGGCTACTATGCTACATGTTAATGAGAATGTTCCAACTGATCTATTAGCTACCAAGTAATTGTTTAAACCTTTGAATTTTTTTGAGTAAAAAAAACCAACTAGGACAAAAGAAAAACTAATTATTAAAATTAGTGTAATAGCAGACGTTGGATTTAAAATATTTTGTTGATCCATTTATCCCTTTCTGAATTACCGGACAGGTTCAATGGGTATTTCTCAGCCATAACAGCACCCCATGAAGTAAATTTATATAAATATTTTTTGATTGTAAATAATTAATTTAAAATTGCTCTTTTTCCGTAGAGCCTTCCATAGCGGTTGTAGAACTTTTACCACCACTAATCGTATTTGATACAGCATCAAAATATGATGTTCCAACTTCTCTTTGATGTTTTACACTAGTGTATCCATCTTTTTCTCTTGCAAATTCCTGTTCTTGAATTCTTGAATATGCGGTCATTCCTTCTTTTTTATACTTTTGTGCTAATTCAAAAATTGCAATATTTTGTGTATGAAAGCCCGCAAGTGTTATGAATTGAAATTTATATCCCATCGCACTAATTTTTTGTTGAAAAGTTGCAATTTCAGTGTCGGATAAATGTTTTTTCCAATTAAAAGATGGTGAACAATTATAAGCTAATAATTTACCTGGAAATTTATTGTGTATTGCGTCAGCAAATTTTTTGGCTTCCTCTAGATTTGGAGTTGCTGTCTCGCACCAAATTAAATCAGAGTAAGGCGCATATGCAAGTCCTCTTGATATTGCTTGATCAATTCCATGTTTTACATAATAAAATCCTTCAGGTGACCTTTCACCAGTTAAAAAAGGTTTATCATTTTCATCATGATCGTTTGTAATTAATTTTGCAGCATTAGCATCTGTTCTTGCCAAAATTATTAAAGGAACATCAGCAATATCAGCAGCCAATCTAGCAGCTTTTAAATTTTTTATCATTGTGCTTGTTGGAACCAATACTTTTCCACCCATATGTCCACATTTTTTCTCACTTGCTAACTGGTCCTCAAAATGAACTCCTGCAGCGCCAACTTTTATAAATTTTTTAGCTAACTCAAAAACATTGAGTGGTCCACCAAATCCAGCTTCACCATCAGCAATTATTGGCAACATGTAATCAACTCTATCTTTAGATTTCATTAGACCATCTTTGATTTCCATATGTTGAATTTGATCTGCTCTCATTAAAGCATTATTCATTGACTCTACAAGTTTTGGTGCGCTATCGTATGGATATAATGATTGATCTGGGTACATTTCACCTGCGCTGTTAGCATCAGCAGCGACTTGCCATCCACTAAGGTAAATTGCTTTAAGGCCAGCTTTTGCATGCTGGACTGCATGATTACCAGATAATGAACCTAATGTATTAACGTAAGGCTCGGAGTTTAACAATCTCCACAATTTTTGAGATTGATGTTTGCACATCGAATACTCTATTTTTATAGATCCTCTTAATCTTTCTACATCTTCCTGGGTATAATCTCTTTTTACTCCTGCAAATCTTTTTAGGTCATATGATATTTTAGACTCGGAGCTCATTTTTTCCTTTGAAAAAGGTTAATTGTTAAGACTTTAAAAATTAGTTACTGTTATATTCGTTAGTAAACTCATTCATTCCACTTGAACCCCAATCGCAATGATCATCTCTTAAGTAAATGCCAGAGTTGTCAGAGTGGTTTTGATTCTCATGGTCAGAATTAAAAGCCTTATTTACTTGATTTTTTATCTTGTTTTTGTTGTTCATGTAAACTTTATAATTTACAAAATTTACAAAATCCAGTAATAAGTTGATAATGCTTGTAAAATAAATAAATTTATTGTAAATTATAATTTACAAAGTTTACAAATGGAAAATTATGAGTCAATTAGATGTAAAAATAGGCCCAAAAATCAAGTCTTTCAGACGGCAATTAGGGCTTCAAGCAAACAAATTGGCTGAACAACTTGGAATTTCACCCAGTTACCTCAATTTAATAGAAAGTGGCAAAAGAAAAATCGATGGAGATCTACTTCTTAAAGTTTGTGAAGAGCTCAAAATAGAATTATCAGATTTAACTAATAAAT
>CACHVY010000019.1 GCA_902583455.1 uncultured Pelagibacteraceae bacterium
TTGGTTTGATTTTTAACTTATCCAAGTCAATATTAGCACAAATATCCCTTGGAATAATCCTTGTTAAATTACCAGGCAAGCCACCTCCAGTTATATGCGCACACCCGTGAATAAGATTTGCTTTAATTAGATTTAGAATTTCTTTTACGTAAATTTTTGTTGGTTTAAGCAATTCCTTTTTTAAAAAAGAATTTTTATTTATGTTTATATTTTTTTTTAACAATATATCTCTTACCAATGAATAACCATTCGAATGAAGACCGTTTGAGGGAATTGCCATAATAATATCGTTTTCTTTTATGTGATTTTTTTTTAATAATTTTTTTGACTCAACAACTCCTAAAGAAAAACCTGCTAAATCAAATTTACCTTTAGAATAAGTTCCTGGCATTTCTGCAGTTTCTCCTCCAACTAAACTGCATTCACTAATGTCACAACCTTTTTGAATACCTTTGATAATATTTTTTAATTTTGTTAAATTAACTTTATCAACAGATATATAATCTAAAAATATAAGTGGTTTTGCTCCTTGAACTAAAATATCATTTACACACATAGCAACCAAGTCTATTCCGATAGTATCAAATTTTTTTAATTTGTTAGCTATCTCTATTTTTGTACCAACTCCATCAGTACTCGAGACTAGTAGAGGTTTTTTTAAACCCTTAGGCATTGCTGTAATAGAAGCAAAACTTCCAATATTATTGTTATTATAAGCGTTTCTTTTTTTGTTATTTAAATTAGCAATATATTTTACAAAATTATCAGCTGCATTTATATTTACTCCACTATTTTGATATGTAAATTTATATTTTTTCATATTTTAAAAAATGTATACTAAAATAAAATTTTTCAAATGCACTAAACTGAGGTTTCTCTTTTTGTTTTATATTTACGATTATTCCGGTTGTTTTTGCGTCCTCGCTTATAACAAAGTTTTTAAATACAGGGCTGTCTAAAATTTCCTGAAAACCTCTTTCTCTGTCAATATTTTCGTCTTTTAAAGTTCTAAAATTTTTAATTCTATCCATTAAAGGTTCATCAGAACTATCAAGTAGTGGAATATCTAAAATTGTAATTACGTTATGAACCCAATTTAAACTTTGAATTTTATATTTAAGACTTAAAATATTATTAATAGTATTTTCAGATGTTATTTTTTCTTTTGGCGTTAGTGTTAAAACTAAAAACTCTTTTGCACCAAATTTTTCATTGATTTCATTTAAATATTTGAGATCAGGATCTCCCTCAATTAATAAAGTTTCTGAAGAAGCATCTAATCTAAAATCTTTAGATTGATAACCAAAAAATATAGCTATCAATATTAATAACGATAAAATGATTTTGGGTTTACTTAGTATTAAATTTTGATAAATTTTAGAGATCATTTGACTGCAAATATACTATTTTATACTAATTATTTACAGTATCTTTAAATTTAGTAAACATTTCCTCGAATTCTAACAATACGTTTCCTGTTGGACCATGTCTTTGTTTACCAATTATTAATTCTGCTAAATGAGATACCTCATTCATTTTAGCCTGCCATTCAGCATGTTCAACTGTTGCAGGCCTTGGTTCTTTCGCTTTTAAGTAATAAGATTCTCTATAAACAAACATAACAACATCAGCGTCTTGTTCAATTGAACCAGACTCTCTTAAGTCTGAGAGAAGAGGTTTTTTATCATCCCTTTGCTCTACTGCTCTAGATAGCTGAGATAGTGCTAATACTGGTACTGAAAGCTCTTTAGCAAGTGCTTTTAAACCTTGAGTAATTTCAGATATTTCTTGAACCCTGCCTTCCTTTAAAGCAAAAGATGCTCTCATCAACTGAATATAATCTATCACTATCATATCTAATCCGTGCTGCCTTTTGATACGTCTTGCTCTAGTAGATAAGGCCGCAACACTTATGGCAGGCGTTTCATCTATAAACAGTGGTAGTTCAGAAATATTTTTTGATGTTTCTATAAATTGTTCTAATTGTTCTTCAGAAATTTTACCACGCCTAATATCATTTGATTTTATTCTTGATTGTTCTGCAAGTATTCTAGTTGATAATTGTTCAGATGACATCTCAAGAGAGAAGAAAGCAATTGAACCTTTATTACCGTTTTCCTGAATTTTTTTTGCCGCATGAAAAGCTATATTTGTAGCTAAAGCGGTTTTACCCATTGAAGGTCTGCCTGCAATAATAACCAAATCAGATTTGTGAAGACCACCTAATCTATCATCTAAATCTCTTAATCCAGTTGGTACGCCAACTATTCCTTCTTCATTTTTATAAGCACTTGAAGCCATATCAATTGTTTGTTTTACTGCTTCATCGAATTTTATTAATGATGAATTGGACGAACCTTTTTCAGCAAGGTCGTATAGAACTTTTTCTGAATTTTCTATTATCGATTTTCCGCTCATATTTAGATCACTAATTTTAGCACTATCAATAATGTTTTCTGAAATTTTTATCAGTTCTCTTCTCACATACATGTCATAAATTATTTTTGAATATTCAATTGACTGTCTTGATGATGTAGCGAATTTAGTAATCTTAATCAAATATTCTGGTACATTTAAAT